>JBFMBT010000107.1:0-19871 GCA_040754875.1 Verrucomicrobiota bacterium
AAGATGGCGGTGTAGAACCGCGCAGCGTCTTCACCTTGGTGGTCAAACCACAGACACGGGCTGATCTTGAGTTTCATAAAGTCGTCGAAGGTAATGATTTTGGATGTTCGAATTTCGTTGTTTCATCCTATCGACGAACGGGGGACTCGCTTTGGGACAATGAATGGCTAGGATTCCCCTTTCGTTCCCCGCTCCGCCTGCACTTGGTCGATCACTTTCGGTGTGAACAGTCCCACTGGCTTCGCATCGCGAATGAACACCCAGTCGGTCAGGTCCTTGAGCGGGACTTCCACCTGGTCGCCGAGTTTCATGCCGTCGAGGTTCACTGGATTATTGCCCAGATGGCCGTGGATGTATTCCGGTTCCAAGCCGAAGACCTTCACCCAGATGAACTCGGTGTTCTCTCCGCGGGTGATTGGCGCCTTGATGCTGAAATGCTGACCCTCAGTTCGCTGCCGGAATGCTTCCACAAACTCCGGCCAACGCTGCCGTGCCTCCGCGACCGCCGCCACCATGCGTGGATCGTCGTCCTTGACGGCAATCACCGGCGCATCAGAGTACTCACTCACGGCGCTCAGCGGCGCCGCACCACGCAGCTTTTCCGCCAGCGACTCGTCCCAGGGATTGAATCGGCTGGTGTGCGGCTGAAAGAGCCCGAGGCAATCCGGCCCAGCCAGTTCCGCCACCAGTCGCGCAATTTGCGGATAGAACGATTCCGGCGCCCGGCTTTCATCCAGGGGCCGGAGCAGGTCCACTGAAAGCCATGCCTGATGCTCTGCGACCGCCTTGCGCATGCGCGCTTCACGCAACTCTTCCACGACGGTTTCCGTATCGTCAAAATATTGCCGGGGATGGTTATGGATCAGAAACATCGCCTCGCGCGTGCCGACGATGAACATTGGCGACTCGCCAACCACATAGTTCTGTGTGCCTTCTTTCTCGCCTTCGCTTGTGATGAATTTGGTTTGCCACGCGCTCTCCAGGATATTGGCCAGCACGGCGCACTCCAGATAGCGCGGCTCCTTCAAGAACAGCACCAGCGAAATCATCGGTTCGCTTTCGCCTTTCTCGCCGTCTTCCCCGGTGGGTTCGTCGGATTCAACGCCTTGGTTGTGGCACAGCTTCCACATGTCCCACAGAATCCAGCCGCAACCGAACACCAAAAGGGCGTTCCAGAGGGAAGGTTCACCCAGGAGAATCGCAATCATGTAAAGCGCCATGAAGGCGGCCACACCAACACCGCCAAAATCCGCCCAGCGGCAGCGAAACCACATGCCGGCCGCCACAATCGCGGAAATCACGCCGAACACGCCAACCTCCCAGCGGAATCCCGCGTGACGCACCCAGCCCGAGACGAACCAAAGACCGCCGATGAAGTACATCAATGCATACCATGTTCGATCTCCTCCCGGCGGTCGCAACCTGCTGATCATACCGGATTTTCAGCACGCATCTTCCGTACGCAAGCCAATAGTCCCGCAAATTTGGTGACGAATTGAAAACGGGAGTTGCCCGCAAATGGAGCGCCGCCTCCGACCCGGCGAATCCGGCGTCGGGGTTACTGAGTCAATTCGTCGGCGGGTGGCATAGGCGAGTCCGAGCCGGGTTGGATGGGAAGGCGCCATGGCGTCACCCGGTCGTGAGGCAGGATGCCGTCGAATTCAAACCGCTCGTCCTCGATGAAATGGATTGTGGCACGCTCCTGTGCGGCACGCCGGGCTGCGATGCCGGCCGGAACGACTGACCAGACCAAGCTGGTCAGCAACACGGTCACCCAGACGAGTTTGTGTTCGGCTTTCATCGAGCCACAACCAGTTTATCATGGGCGTGAAGCGAAGGCAAAGGGTGACGGGTTACCAAGGGTTACCAAGGTTACCAATGAATGCATGATGCTTGCTGGCACTTTACGCCTTCTTTCGCTCACCCAACTTCCGCACCAACTGTCTGCAAAGTGAGGCGAATCAACGCAAGCGGAACCCCGCCGGGGCCCCGTTGGGGTATGGATGTTTGTGGAAACTTCCAAGTGAGCGTGATGCGTGATGCGTGTGAGGGAGGGGCGCGCTGGGGAGGCTGACAGAAAGATAAGGGACAGAAAAAATGGGGGCGGATTTTCTGTCCGAATAACTTGAATATGCGGGGGTTGGTTGCTACCAAGGTTTTTTACAAGCATGGGCACTTGGGGATACAAAACCTTTGAAAATGATGGGGCCGCCGACTGGCTTTATGACTTGGAGGAGAGCCGGGACGCAAAATTCCTGTTGAATCCAGTGCGGGTGGTCAACCGCGCGCGCGGAAAGCCGGACATCGATGACTGTTTGGAAACCTTGGCGGCGGCGGAAATCATCGCTGGCGCGCGATACGAGCCGCCGAAGGGCGTGCCGTCCATCGCCGGCAAGTGGATACGCCGCGTCGGTTTTTCGCCTGATGATGCAACGGTACGACTTGCGCTGCGTGCGGTGGGCAAAGTGGCCGCGGAATCGGACTTGTCCGGCTACTGGCAAAGCGAGGGTAAGCTCGCCCCGTGGCGAAGAGCGGTGGCGAGCTTGCGCGGCCGCCTGGAACGCGCGCTGAAGGCGCGTCCGCCCGAACGAGTTGCGAAACGGGTGATCCCGCGGCAAACCCTGGCGGAGTTCATCATTGAAGTCGCCGCCAGGCCCGGTCAGAAAAAGCGCCAGGAACTTCGCAACAAACTGACGAAGCTTTCCAATCCGAACCGGCCCGTGGGTGGACGCGGGTTGAACGCGATGACGCCACTCCACTGGGTGGCAGCGCGAGGATTAATGGAGGAGGCCCGATTGCTGGTTTCTCGCGGCGCGGATGTGGACGCCGAGGTCGGTCCCATGGCCCGGCCCATTGCATTTGCCATCGATAGGAAGCAATACGCAATGGCCAGTTATTTGATCGAGGCGGGCGCAGACAAAGATTACGCGCTCTTGAAAGCGATTCAAAGAGACGAAGTGAGCCTCGCCCAAGGACTGGCTGCCGCGGGTGCGAATTTGCGGGCACAAAACGAAGGGAAGGTGACGCTGTTGCATTTTGCTGCAATGGCAGGGGCGGTCCGATCAATCGAATGGCTGGTGGATCAAGGGCTGAACGTAAATGCAAGGGATTGCACGGGTGAAACGCCGTTGCATTGCGCGGTCATCGAAGCCAGCCTCGCGGCGGTCAAGGTGCTCGTGGCGCGCGGCGCGAATGTTTATGCCCGGAACAATGACGATGAAACAGCGTTGGAACTGGCGAAGGCCGAGTTTGTTCCCAGGTCCATCGGGCGATTTCTGCGGCAGCGGGCGGCGTGAATGCGGGTGAATGCGGCGCTGGGACGCCGATTTTCTTTGCGAACGGGCGGATTCGCAGCAAACTTACGGGAGTTTATGAGCAAAACCGCCAATCAGACGGTGCCGGACGCGCAGGGGCACTTTGGGCCTTACGGGGGCCGGTATGTGCCCGAGACGCTCATGCATCCGTTGCAGGAGCTGGAGGAGGAATACCAGCGCGCACAGCAGGATCCGGAGTTTCAGCGGGAGTTCCAGTATTACTTGCGCGAGTTCTGCGGGCGGCCCACGCCGTTGTATTTCGCCGAACGGCTGACGCGGGAATTGGGCGGCGCGAAGATTTATCTCAAGCGCGAGGATTTGCTGCACACGGGCGCGCACAAGATCAACAATTGTATCGGCCAGATTCTGCTGGCCAAGCGGATGGGCAAGACGCGCATCATCGCCGAGACGGGCGCGGGCCAGCACGGAGTGGCGACGGCGACGGTGAGCGCGATGTTCGGGTTGAAGTGCGTGATTTACATGGGCGCGCATGACTGCGAGCGGCAGGCGCTCAACGTCTATCGCATGAAGATGCTGGGCGCGGAGGTGGTGCCGGTGAAGGCGGGCCAGCAGACGTTGAAGGAGGCCATCAACGAGGCGATGCGCGATTGGGTGACCAATGTGCGCTCGACGCATTACATCCTGGGCACGGTGTACGGAGCGCATCCGTATCCGTTGATGGTGCGGAATTTTCAGCGCGTCATTGGCGATGAGGCGCGGCGGCAGATTTTGGAAAAAGAGGAGCGTTTGCCCGATTTGTTGATTGCGTGCGTGGGCGGCGGCTCGAATGCCATGGGGTTGTTTTATCCATTCCTCAACGACGATTCGGTGAAGATGCTGGGCGTCGAGGCGGGCGGGGAAGGCATCGTGGGCGGCAAGCATGCGGCGCGGTTTCAGGGCGGGTCGCTGGGAGTGTTGCAGGGCACGCGCTCGTATTTGTTGCAGGACGAATACGGGCAGATTCAACTGACGCACAGCGTGTCGGCGGGGTTGGATTACGCAGCGGTGGGGCCGGAGCACGCGTGGTTGCGTGATAAGAATCGGGTGGAATACACCTACGCGACGGACGACAAGGCGCTGGAGGCGTTCAGCAAGCTGGCGCGGTTGGAGGGCATCATCCCCGCGTTGGAATCGGCGCACGCGGTGGCCGCCATCATCGAGCGCGCGCCGAAAATGAAGAAGGAGCAACTGGTGATCGTGAACCTGTCGGGGCGCGGGGACAAGGACGTGGCGCAGGTGGCGAATCTGGTGAAACTGTAAGCCGGGTAAAGCGGGTTTACTCCTTGGAGTTAAGGAAAAACGTCAAATACGGCTCATTCTTCGCCTCGCGCAACAACAGCAGCGCCAGTTCGCGTGCGTGGTAATCGCCCCACATGGAGCTTTCGCCATTCGGCACTTTCTGGCCGGGGGCGATGTAATCCCAGCCGTTGGGCCGGTGATAGACGGAATGGAGGATGAGGCCCTGGTGCCTCGGATTCGTGGAGAGATAGGGCTCGGCGAAAATGGTGTTCGCCACCGTCAGGCCGGCCTGACGATAGCGCGCGCCGTTTTTGCGGTCGCCTTTGGCCAGAAGATAATTCCCCAGCCGCACGAGCCCCTGCGCGGCGATGGCGGCGGCGGAACTGTCCACGGGTTCCCAGGCGTTGTAGGGATTGCTCCGTTTGCCGGGGTAATCGCCCAGACGATGCAGATGTGGCGCGCCGGTGTCCCACATGGGCACGCCGTCCGCGCACGAATTGTCGATGTAGAAATCGGCGGTGGCGGTGGCGGCTTTGAGGAACGTGGCGAAAGCGTCTCGCGCGGGTTGTTTTCCAAGAGACAGAACCGTCTTTGCAAAGGATGGCAACCGGCGCTTCCCACCATTGCCAAAAAGTTCTCTACATCTCCGCGCCCACTCACCCGCGGTCGCATCTTCGATGGCATCAAGATTGATCGTTTCAAGAAATTCCAGTTCTTCCGGAAACCCGCATAACGCCCACGCCAAACCGCGCGTCCACGTGCTGAACGGCGAATAGCCTTGTTGCGAATTGGGGCAGCGAAAGATGCCGTTGGCGACGTTGAACACAGCCTCGTGCGTGGTGCGGCCGCGCACGTCGTAAGCATCGCGGCCTTCGCCATAGTAAATGGAGTAGCGCGCGGTGTTGAGGGCGTGCTCGATCATCCGCTGAAGCAGCGAAATCCTTTTGTCCTGCTCGCCCATCAGCACGTGGCCGAGTTGATGCGCCAACGCCAGCGCGCGGCAGGAGCGGATGGTATCGACGAACAGCGAGTGCGCGCCGTTGAACGAGTGGATGAAGCCCGTGCCGTCGGCGATGCGCGTCCAGCGCGCTGCCTGCACCGCACCACTGACCTTCAACGCCAGTTCGTAGAAATCCTTCTCGCGCTCGTTCCAGGCGATCTTGCCCTCGCGCATCAGGCGCAGGAGGTTGCCGTAGGTGGAGACGTTGTTGAAACCGTGGTCGTGCACGCCGATGTGCGACACGTGGCTGGCCATCAACTCGACCGTCTTGCGACGGCCAATTTCGAGAAAGTCCTTCTCGCCTGTGGCATCGAATTGAAGGATGGCCGCGCCGAATTGAAAACCTTGCGTCCATTCGGTCCAGCCGCGCGAGGTGTATTGACCCTTCACCGTGAAGACCGGCGTGCCATTGGCCGGCTTCCACATCTTCTCGATGCTCAGGATCTTTTGCGCCGAAAGCTCGAACAGGCGGTTGATTTTCGGAACCAGCTTTTGCGCGGTGAGTTTGTGGTCGATTTTGATGGGCATGAGGGAAAGCGTTGAAACGTTAAATCGTGAAAATCGTTGAATCGTTTTACAGTCGTCGAAAGTGAAATCCGCCGTCCACGTTGATGGTTTCGCCGGTGCTGTAAGGGAAATAGTCCTGCGCGATGGCGGTGACGGCCTTGCCAACGTCTTCGGGCGTGCCCCAACGGCGGATGGGCGCGAGGCCTTCGGCGAACAGCTTGTCGTATTTTTCCTTCACCGGCGCGGTCATGTCGGACGAGATGACGCCCGGGCAGACTTCAAAGACGTTGATGCCGTGGTCGGCCAGGCGCGTGGCGTAGAGCTTGGTCAACATGCCGAGCGCGGCCTTGGCCATGCAATAATCGCCGCGATTGGTGGACACCGCGTAGCCGCTGATGGAAGAGATAATGACGATCTTGGGGCGAAGCGAAGTATCGGCTTTCACCTGCTCAATCATCCAGTTCGCCGCGAGCTGGCTCAGGAAATAAGGCCCCTTCAAATTGATCGCCATCAGCGCATCGAAATCCTCCTCGCGCGCTTCCAAAATATCGCGCCGGCCGATGGACGTAATGCCGGCGTTGTTCACCAGCAGGTCCAGCCGGCCAAATGTCTCGCGCGTGAAATCGATCAGCTTCCGCCGGTCCGCATCCTTGCCCACGTCGCTCTGGCAGATTTCGGGGCGAACCTCCTTCCCCGTTGCCTTCGCCGCGGTTTCGCAATCGGCGGCGGTGTGGCGCGCGCCATCGGCATTACCCGCGTAGTTGATCACGAGGTCATAGCCGACCTTCGCCAGTTCCAGGGCAATGCCGCGCCCGATGCCGCGTGAGGCGCCCGTGATGAGTGCAACCGGATTCATGAAGCCGCCAGATTAAGCCTCGCCTTACGATAGGAAAAAGATTATTTTCGTATTCATTCGATAGGATTTCTCTATGGAGCTTTATCAGCTGGGTTATTTCGTCGAGGTGGCGCGGCAGCGCAATTTCACGCGGGCGTCAGAACGCCTGCATCTGGCGCAACCAGCTCTGAGCCAGCAGATGCGCAAACTCGAGGAGGAACTGGGCGCGCCGCTGTTCGTGCGCGGGCGCAAACAAACGCTGCTCACGCCGGCGGGGGAGGCCTTTCTGCCGCGCGCGCAGGCCTTGCTGGCGCTGGCGGAAACGGCCAAACACACCGTGGCCGAGGTTGCGCAATTGCGCCGCGGGCGTCTGGTCATCGCCACCATCCCGTCGTTGAGCGGTTGCTGGCTGCCCGGCATCATCCAGCGATTCCGCCAGAAGCATCCGTTTGTCGAACTGGTGTTGATGGAGGAAAGCTCCGAACGCGTGGCTGACCTCGTGGACCAGGCCGTGGCGGAAATCGGCTTCCTGCAATTGCCCGCCAGCCGGGAGCGGTTCGAAGTGCGCGAACTCATCGAGGAACCGTTCGTGGTGCTGGTTCCAGCCACGCACTCGCTCGCCAAAGCGCGCTCGGTGCGGTTGCCGGAACTGGCGCAGGAACCGTTCGTCTTTTATAAGGGCAAGGCCAGGGACGTTGCGTTGGAGGCGTGCCGGACGGCGGGCATCGAACCGCGCGTGGCTTGCGAAAGCGGCGAACTGGAGACGATACGCGCCTTGGTGGGCGCGGGATTGGGTGTGGCCGTGTTGCCGCGCATGGCGGCGCAATCGCCGCCGAAGCATTTGCGCGTGCTCGAACTGCGCAATCCGAGAGTCGAACGGAAACTCGGCTGGATCACGCGCTTGGGCGCGCCCAAATCCGCCGCGGCGAGCGCGTTCGTGGGGACATGGTGCAAGTCGATGTAAGGTCAAGCGGTCTTCAGTTCCGCCTTGGCCGCGCGGAGGTTCAACAATTTGCGGACGCCAAACGCCAGCGCGTAAACGACGCCGAGCAAGACGACATCGGTCGGTCCGATGGGCAAATCATATTGGTAGGCGAGGCAAAATCCTGCGAACGCCGCCGCGCCGCCAATGCCCGAGGCCGCGATCGCAAACTGCCGCATGTTTTGCGCAAACAGGTGGGCAATCAGCGGCGGAATCAGCATGAAGCCAAAGGTGATGAGCGGCCCGGCCGTCAGGACGGCGACCGAAATCGTCACGCCAATCAACAGATAAAGCAGCACATCCCAAAACAGCACGTTCTTGCGCAGTGTCAGCGCCATCTCGGGGTCGAACGATACCAGCAGGAATTCCTTGCGAAACACCAGCAGCACCAGCAGCACCAGCGCGAACGTCACCAGCGCCAGATGCAGGTCGCTCTTCGCGATGGCGATGATCTGGCCTTTGAATAATTCCAGCCACCCGCGTTCGGCCTGGGCGCATTTGGCCAGCAACAGAATGCTGGCGGCCAGCGCCAGCACATAGGCGGTGCCGATGCGCCCTTCGGTCATGCCGCGCCCGCGCCGTTCCAGAAACGCCAGCCAGAGAATCGCGACGACTGAAAACACAATCGACCCGATGAACGCCAGCATCTTCTCCCCCGAGCCATGCGCGCCGTCGTAATGGCCGTACCACACGTGCAGCGACAACGCCAGTGCCACACCCGTCGAGGAGATCTGCGGCAAGGCCACTCCGAGAAAAATCATCCGCCGCAACACCAGGAAGACGCCAATCACCGGGCAGGCGAATCCGATCAACAGGCTGACATACACCGAATTCCGCAGCAGGAAGTCGGGCGAAAGGATTTCGCGCAGCAGGCTCATGTCAGCCGAATTTGATTTCGAGGATTTCTTCGATCTTGGCCGGGCTGAGCAACTCGGCCACCGGCCCTTCACTCACGCACCCATGCTGGAGCCAGATGACGTGCTGGACCAGGCCGCGCACGGTTTGCAACTCGTGGTTCACCATGAGGATCGTCAAGCCGTCACGATGCAACTTTTGCAGCAAATCGCCAATCGCCTTCGCCGCGCCCGCATCGATGCCGGCCGTCGGCTCATCCAGCACCAGCAGGTCGGGCCTCGTCACCAGTGCGCGCGCGATGAGCACCCGCTGCTTCTGGCCGCCGGATAATTCGGAGAAACGCCGCTCGGAGAAATCCGTCGCGCCCGTCGCTTGAATGCATTCCTGCACCCACTGCCGTTCGGTGTCGCTGACAAAACGCCCCGGTTTGACGCGCCCATAAGTGCCCATCATCACGACCTCGAATGCGGACAGCAGATAAATGGGATCGAGCGATTCGCGTTGCGGTACATACCCGATGACCGGCGTTTTGCCATCCTTCGCGTGAAACATGACGTCGCCGCTCAATGGCTTGAGAATGCCGAGAATCGTCTTGAGCAGCGTGGTCTTCCCCGAGCCGTTGGGACCGATCAACGCCGCGAAACACCCGCGCTCCAGGTGAACGTTGACGTCGCCCAGCACAACGCGCCCGGGATATCCCGCGGCAACATTGCGCAGGCTCAGGAGCCGGTTGTCATTGGCGGCTTGCACATTCAGGTGGCGAACGCGGGCTATCAAACAGGAGAGGCGCCTGCCCGCGCAAGCCAAGTCATTTCAAAGCGGTCGCGACTTCGCGCACCAGATAATCGAACAGGCTGATAAAGTCCTTCGCCTCGGGCGCGCCTTCAACCAGTACGGGGAGAACCACCACTTTCGCGCCGATGGCTTCGGCCACATAATCCGGCGTGCGGCGTGAGCGGTTGGGTTCGATCAACACCAGTTTGACGCCGGCTTCCTTCATTTTGGGAATGAGCGCAGCGATGTGTGTGGGCGACGGCTCGATGCCGGGCTTGGGCTCGATCTGTCCGGCAATCACCAGGCCAAAGCGTTCCGCAAAGTACTCGAAGTTCTTGTGATAAGTGACCACCATCGTGCCTTTGAAAGGAGCGAGCGTTTTGGTCCACCCGGCCATTTTGGCGTCGATGCGATCATTGAACTTCTTCAGGTTCGCCTGATAAGCCGCGGCATTCGCGCCGTCCAGTTTGGCGAAGAAGTCCGCGATGTGGCGGGCGATGATTTTCCCGTTCAGCGGGTCGAGTGAATAATGCGGATTGCCCGCGCCGTGGACGTCGCCTTGTGAGCGGTCGATCTTGCCAGTGGGCACTTCCAGCAGGTGGATGCCTTCGGCGGCGTTGATGCGACCGGAGCCGCCGGTGAGGATCTTCTTGTTACGCGCGCCTTCCAGCAGTGGCGGCAGCCAGCCGATTTCCAATTCCGCGCCGCCGTCGATGAGCACATCCGCTTGATTAAGCACGCGCACGAAGCTCGGCTTCGCATCGACGTAATGCGGATCTTCCGTGCCGCGGGCGAGGCTGGTGACCTTGACCAGGTCGCCGCCGATTGCCTGGGCGATGGCCCCGTAGTCCGGCAGGGTGGCGACCACGTTCAACTTCGCCTGCGCGGCGCTCGTGGCTGCAAGCGCCAGGGTTACAGCCAGGCCGAGGCACTTGGCCAGATTCGTGACTTTGCACGTGGCCGAACGTACCGATGTAATCACGCCTCGTTCCCCCTCACCCCGGCCCTCTCCCTTGGGGAGAGGGAGACAGCTTCCGCCGCCAATCGAATCAGGCGATGCGCCATGACCAACCCGCACTCCATCTTGCCAACCAAGGCGGGAAGCGATTCCCCCTCTCCCCAAGGGAGAGGGTCGGGGTGAGGGGAAAGGAGATGCCATTCTCCCCGTGATTTCGAGGTCGCGGAAAGAAGTTCCATCGCCTGTCAAGCGAGCCATGCAAAGCTTCAAAGTCTTCATGATGTCAGTCTAATTATTCAACAGCCGGCGAACCGGGCAACCCGAGGCAAAAGGTTAAGCCTCCGTCCTTCACGCAAAGACGCACCCGGTTCGCCGGCAAAGTTCATGCTGATTGCCGGTTAGAACTTGTGCGCCGCGTGCGCGCCCAGCACGAATTCGAATTGCAGCCACACCGAGTGGTCGATGCCCACATCCGTGCGGTCGTCGTAGTTGTATTGCAGCCGGATCTTCGAGAACTCCGTCGGGTACCACGTCAGGTTCGGGGAAATGCGGTAGCGCGTCTGGCGTTGCAGGTCGTTGCCGGCGAGTGCCAGTGTGGCGGTGCCACCCACGCCCGCGTTGTCCCCGACTTCCAGCCCGCGTTGTTCGTATGCCCCTCGGTCGCCCGACACGTAATCGAAACGCAGTCCCGCCACCCAGCCCTTCTTGAAGCCGTAGAGCAACTGCGTGTAGAAGCCGTAATCCGTCAGGGTCTCGCGCGGCAATACCGCCGGCAGGCCCGTCAACGGATCCACCAGAATGCCGCCATCGACGAAGCCGTTGCCGTCGCCATCGCCGCCGTCGGCGTTCTGGTCCCAGTCGAAGGCATTCGCGCCGTACTTTCGCAGCATCGCCTCGGTCTGCCACTGCACGAACGGGAAACCGCCTTGGTGATTGGTCGGCTTCCATTTCCACGTCAGGTCCACGCCGTAGATTTGCGTGTCCGAATTGCCGGTGCCAGCGTCGCCGCGTGAGTTCGGTCCGAGCGCGGCCGATGCGCCGAGCAGCAGTGTGTGTGAATCGCTCAGGTCGAAGGACACGGCGTAGCGCGGCGTGAACAGCAGGTCGCTGATGGCTGATACACCGCGGTCGTTGTTCGCCGAACGGAAGGCGAGGGGAAATGCGCCGTCTGCCGCGTCGCTGCGGAAACTCGCGGCGGTTTCGCCCTGACTGTTTTGCACGCCGAGGAACAGTTCGGAATAGAACGGCGTGGGCGCGAGCCATGACACGCGCGCGCCGAGGTTGCGCAGGCCGTCGGCGCCGAGGAAGCGCGCGTTGACCAGCGACGTGTCCGCGAAGGCCCACGAGTGGACATGCTGCGCGTTCAGCCGGCCGAACTCGCTCAACATCTGGCCTGCACGAAGCTGCAAGTTGGCGGGCAACGATGTCGTTTCGAGCCAGCCTTCCTCGACCTCGACGAATGTTTCGCCGCCGTTGTCGATGCCGAAGACAATCGTGGACAAGGCTCGGAAGTAAGGATCCACCGCGCCGGAGAAGGTCGCTTCCAAGCCTTGCAACGAAAAGCCGCGTTGATTGGGATCGTGGCCGCCGGGTTGCAGGTTGCCGATGTCGTTGGCCGTTGAACCGCCGGCGGCGAACGTGCCCACCAGTCCGAGATCAAGATACGCCGCGCCTTTGCGGAGTTGGATGGGATCGGTGGGACGCCATGGCTTTGGTTCCACTGATTCGGGCCGCGGTTGCTCCGCCATGCCCGTCTTCATCGCTTCCTTGAGCTTGTCCTGTTCGGCGGCGACGGTGGTCTGGGTTTGTTTGAGCGATTCGAGTTGTTTTTGCAGCGCGTCAATCTGTTGCTGGTAGAGCTGCTGTTGCTTCTGGAAGCTCTCCTGCAATTGTTTCAGTTCACGCGACAGTTGTTCGACGGACTTTGTCTCCTGGGCCGCCAGCGGCATTACGCTGAGGCAAAGGGCAGAAGACCACCCCAAGAATTTCAATGTTTTCATATCTGGTTACCTTCATATCGGGTTACGGAAATGGGCACGTTGATGCCCGGAACGACGTGCGTCTCCATCGGGGAGGAGCACCACGAACTAGCCGAGGATGAAGGCAACCGGCGGGGCGCGTTCCGGCAGCCGGAGATAATCCATGGCCGGAAGAATCGGACTCAGCGCAGGAGGAACTGCGAGGGTCGAAAGCGAGGGCACCACGCCCAGCGTGGGCGCGGGGTCCGCGATGTCCACCTGGCCGTGGGCGAGGACGCACAGCGCGCAGGTGTGCGGCGCATCGGCGGGCGCGTGGTCATGTCCCTTGTGCGCGTGACTGTGCGAATGATGCGCCTGAACATGCGCGAGGCTGACGGACAGGATCGAACCGGTGACGAGCCAAAGGCTCAGCGCACCAGCCACGAGGCCTTGCGCGAGGGGCCAGATTGTCCGTCGATTTTGCAATTCGTTTGCAATTAAGCACCGAACATGTCGTTTGGCAAGCGCCAATTTGGAAGCGAATTACTTCTTGGCCGGCTTTTCGAGTTTCTTGAGGAACTTCGCGGGTTCCTTGTCGAAGTCTCCCTTGCAACTCTCGCAGCAGAGTTTGATCTCCTGCCCGTTGTGGACGAAGACGTAGGCGTCGGCGTCGAGTTTGTCATCGGCGACGATGCAGGTCTTGAGCGGATAGGGCTTGGGTTTGCCCTCGGCCTTTTTATCGGCCGCGAGGAGCAGCGCGGGGCTGGCGAGGTAAGCGGTGACGAGCGTGGCGACGACGAGGGGCTTGATGCGTTTCATAGGTTTTTTGAGTTTGGGTTTTTGATCTGCGATTGCGATGGATTGGGAGCAAACGAACCCCTCTCCCTTGTTCCCTCTCCCCGTCGTTCCTCCGGGGTGAGGGAGACCTTCGCGATGCACTCGGTGGAAGTCCACGCCACGGGATTTACGGCGCGCAACAAAGCGCCATCGGACTGGCGCACTCCAAGACGCTGGCGCGATGGGCCGGGTGTGTCGGAGCCATCGAGCGCAGGTTGGGTGGAGCGTTTCATGTCATGCTACATGCGGCCGCAGCAGTGTTTGTATTTCTTTTTGCTGCCGCAGGGGCAGGGGTCGTTGCGGCCGACCTTGGGGCCGGTGCGTTTGGGTTGCGGTTTGCTCAATTCGGAGGTGGCTTCGCTGACCATGTCGCTGGGGTTTTGCTGTTGCTGCGGGGCGGCGGCGCCGAAGGCGCTGGTCTCGTTGTGCACCATTTGCTGCGGCAGGTTGCGGAGGAACTGCTCGAAGGCCATGATGCTTGAGGCGCTGTGGAAGATGTTGCGGCAGATCTCCGATTTGATGTTGACCATCAACTCCTGGAAGATGTTGTACGCCTCCGCCTTGTATTCGATGAGCGGGTCCTTCTGGCCGTAGGCGCGCAAGCCAATGGAAGTGCGCAAGCCGTCCATCGTGTAGAGATGTTCCTGCCAGAGCTTGTCGATGGCGCTGAGAATCGTGTAGCGCTCGACGACTTTCAACGCGTCGGGATTCTCAAAGGAAATCTTCAGTTCGTATGCCTTGCGGACGGCTTCGGAGATGAAGGTGCACAAGGCGAACTGGCCCGCGCTCAAGCCTTCGAACACGGAGCCGGGAACCGGTTCATCCGTGCCGCGCTGGGCGATTTCCACCAATTTGGGTTCCGCCACGCCGATGGGGAAATTGATGTTTACCCAATCGCTCAGGCCGCGATAGTTCCAGTCCAGCAGGTCCGTGTCCGCGGCGGTGAATTCATCGACCTTCTGGATGACGACTTCCTCCATGATGTCCATGAGGCGGTCGCGCACGTCCTCGCCGTGGATGATCTGGTTGCGGAAGCCATAGACGACTTCGCGCTGTTTGTTCATCACGTCGTCATATTCGAGCGTGCGTTTGCGGATCTGGAAGTTGTGCTGCTCGACGCGTTTCTGGGCGGTCTCGATGGAGCGGTTGAGCAACGGATGCTCGAGTTCCTGGCCTTCCTCGAGGCCCATCTTCTCCATGTATTTGCTGATTCGATCGGAGCCGAACAAACGCATCAAATCGTCTTCGAGCGAAATGAAGAAGTGCGAAGAGCCGGGGTCGCCCTGGCGCGCGCAACGGCCGCGCAACTGGCGGTCGATGCGGCGGGCTTCGTGGCGTTCCGTGCCCATGACGTGCAGCCCGCCGAGGTCGGCGACGCCGGGGCCGAGTTTGATGTCGGTGCCGCGGCCGGCCATGTTGGTGGCGATGGTGACCGCGCCGCGCTGGCCGGCGCGGGCGACGATCTCGGCTTCCTGCTGGTGATACTTGGCGTTGAGGACGGAGTGGACGATGCCGGCCTTTTTCAACAGGCGCGAGAGATGTTCGCTGACCTCGACCGAGATGGTGCCGACCAGAATCGGCCGGCCCTGCGAATGGATGGTCTGGATTTCCTTGAGGGCGGCGTCGTATTTCTCGCGCTTGGTTTTGTAGACGGTGTCGTGCGCGTCCTTGCGCAAGCAGGGCTTGTTGGTGGGGATGACCAGCACGCCCAGCTTGTAGATGTCGTGGAATTCCTGCGCTTCGGTTTCGGCGGTGCCTGTCATGCCGGCGAGCTTGGAGTAAAGGCGGAAATAATTCTGAATGGTGATGGTGGCCAGCGTCTGCGTTTCGCGCTCGATCTCCACGCCTTCCTTGGCTTCGACGGCCTGGTGCAAGCCATCGCTCCACCGGCGGCCGGTCATCAAACGGCCCGTGTTTTCATCGACGATGATGACCTTGTTCTCCTGGACGACGTATTGGACATCCTTCTCGTAGAGGCAATACGCCTTGAGCAATTGCGAGATGACGTGGATGCGCTCGGCCTTGGCCTCGAACTCGGACTGCAACTTCGCCTTGGTCTCGGCGCGTTTGCGCGGATCGGTTTCCGGGCTGGCATCGACTTCCTGAAAGGCGGTCGCCAGGTCCGGCATCATGAAAGCGTCGGGATCCTTCGGGCTGAGGAAGCCGCGGCCCTTTTCCGTGAGGTCGGCTTCGTGGCTCTTTTCCTCGATGGCAAAAAACAACTCTTCCTTCTGCGCGTAAAGGTCCTTCTTGGTCTGGTCGGCGTGCAGTGACAGCTCGGCCTGATTCATCATGCGCAAGTTTTCGGGTTCCTCGAGCAGGCGCATCAAGCCTTCGGCCTTGGGTTGGCCGACCTTGACGCGATAGAGCAGCAGGCCGATTTCGCGTTCCAAGGTTTCCGGGCTGGCCGGTTGTGCGCCGTCCTCGGGATGCAACTTCTTGAGGAGCTGCTGGGCTTCATCGAGGAAGCGGGCGCACAACTTTTGCTGGGCGCGGACAATGGATTCAACGGTGGGTTTGAACGTTTCGTAATTCTTGTTCTCGACGTTGACGACGGCGGGGCCGCTGATGATGAGCGGCGTGCGCGCTTCGTCGATGAGGATGGAGTCCACTTCGTCCACGATGGCGAAGTAATGGCCGCGCTGGACCTGCTCCTCCTTGCTGGTGGCCATGCCGTTGTCGCGCAGGTAATCGAAGCCGAACTCGGCATTGGTGCCGTAGGTGATGTCGCAATTGTACTGCTCGCGCCGGACGCTGGGGGGCTGGTCGTGCAGGATGCAGCCAACGGTCAGGCCGAGGAAACGATAGACGGCGCCCATCCACTCGCTGTCACGGGCGGCGAGGTAATCATTGACCGTGACGACATGGACGCCGCGGCCGGTAAGGGCGTTGAGATAGACCGGCAGGGTGGCGACGAGCGTCTTGCCTTCGCCGGTGGCCATTTCGGCAATGCGACCGCTGTGCAGGGCGTAACCGCCGATGAGCTGCACATCAAACGGGATCATCTCCCATTTGAGGGCGTGGCCACGCACCTGGACATCGGTGCCGCAGAGGCGGCGGCAGGCGTTTTTGACCACGGCAAAGGCTTCCGGCAGAAGCTGATCGAGCGCGGCGGCGAGTTCGGCCTTGTCCTGAATGGCGGAAAGACGCTGCTTCCATTCCGCCGTTTTCTGGCGGAGCGCGTCCTCGGGTTGGGACTGAAGGGCCGTCTCCAACTCGTTGATCCTGGCGACCATCGGACGCAACTTCTTGACCTCGCGCTCGTTCTTCGAGCCGATGAATTTCTTGATAATATAACCAATCATTTGTACTGCCGGTAAACCGGGTGGAAAACGCTACGGCAAGAGGGAGGGCGCGTCAAAGAATTTGCGGGTGGGAGGGCGATGACGAATGGCGAACGAGCTCGGGTGTGATGCGTCTGAGCGGAGACGCGCGTGGATAAGGTGGAGTCATGATTGCAAAGGAGGTGCGAGTGGTTCGGGAGGCCGAGTCTTGTCTCCGAACCACCCATGACCCATGATCCATCAGTGTAATGAGCCTCGTTATCCCGCCCGGCGGGACTGCTACATAAATTTTGATGGGCCGCAGATGTGGATTTACGTGGTCGGACATGGACTGTCGCGAAGGTGAACAATTGGGGTTAAATGAGTTACATTTGCGATTGGGAATGTGCCAACGGGCTGCGGGTCTTGTGGGCGCGAGGGGGCGCGGACGGAAGGCGTGTGGCCGGACCGTTTTTGGCGGTGGCGCTCCCTGGCGCATGCGGCAAGGGTAATGTAGTATAACGTGATAATTGTGTCAACGTATTTCTGGCACGCATTCTTGCCGAATGCCCAAAGGGTGCGGACAGTCTTGTCCGCGCGTCCCTTCCGGGCGCGGCTTTCGCGCGCGGACAAGGCTGTCCGCGGTCCTTGCTGGTGGAAAATCGAGAACCCGCTCTACGGCTGGTCGGCCTTGCCGGGTTTTTCCTTGCCGGCGAGCAGGTGGCGGTTCACCGCGTTCAAATACGCGCGCGCGCTGGCTTCGATGACGTCGGTGCTGGCGCCCTTGCCGGTGACGAGTTCGCCGTCGCCAAAGTCCGCCTTCACGGTGACTTCGCCCAGGGCGTCCTTGCCCTGCGACACGGCGCGCAACGAGTAATCCATCAACTTGCCGCGCACCTTGGTGAGGCGGTCGATGGCTTTCAACGCCGCGTCCACCGGGCCGTCGCCGATGCCGGCGTCCTGCAACACTTCGCCTTCCTTGCCATTGGCCTTCTTGAGGCGCACAGTGGCGGTCGGGACGGTCTGGTTGCCACTGGTGACGCTCAAATACTCCAACGTCCACGTTTCCGGCACTTCCGTGATATGACCTTCGACCAGGGCCGCGAGGTCGTCGTCATACACGAATTTCTTCTTGTCGCCGATTTCCTTGAAGCGGGCGAAAATCGCGCCCACGTCCGTGTCGGTCATCTTGAAGCCGAGATGCTTCAAGCGCGCGGCGAGCGCGGCGCGCCCGCTGTGCTTGGTCAACGGCAACTCGGTCTGGCCCCAGCCCACTTCCTGCGGGTCCATGATTTCGTAGGTTTCGCGTTTCTTGAGGATGCCGTCCTGGTGGATGCCGCTGGAGTGGGCGAAGGCGTTCTCGCCCACGATGGCCTTGTTGCGTTGCACGACGAAGCTCGTCATGCGCGACACGATGCGGGAGGACTTCACGATTTCACGCGTGTTCACGCCGAGTTGATAATCGCCGAAGTAATCGCGCCGCGTCTTCAACGCCATCACCAATTCTTCGAGCGACGCATTGCCCGCGCGTTCGCCGATGCCGTTGACGGTGCACTCGACCTGGCGCGCGCCGGCCTTCACCGCGGCGAGCGAGTTGGCCACGGCCATGCCAAGGTCATTATGGCAATGCACGCTGATGACCGCTTCGCCCGACTGAAACTCCGGCACCTCGTCGTGCAAGCGCTGGATGAGCACGCCGAATTGCTCGGGCATCGCCCAGCCCACGGTGTCGGGAATGTTCACGGTGGTGGCGCCCGCGGCGACCACGGCCTTGCACACTTGCAAGAGGAAATCCGGTTCGGTGCGTGAACCGTCTTCGGGCGAGAACTCGACGTTGTCGGTCCACGTCTTGGCGCGCTTCACGCCTTCAACGGCGAGGCGGATGATTTCATCCTGCGCCTTGCCGAGCTTGAACTCGCGATGGATCTTCGACGTGGCGAGGAACACATGGATGCGCCCGCGCTTGCGGCCGGCGGGTTTGACGGCTTCACCGGCCGCATCGATGTCCTTGCCCACGCACCGCGCCAGGCCGCAAATCACGGGCCCTTTGATTTCTTTCGCGATGGTGTTGACCGCCTCGAAGTCGCCCGCGCTGATGACGGGGAAGCCGCCTTCGATGACATCCACCTTGAGGCGGGCGAGCTGCCGGGCGACCTCCAGTTTCTCGCGCAAGTTCATGGAGGCGCCGGGGCACTGCTCGCCGTCGCGGAGCGTGGTGTCGAATATGGTGATGCGGTTGTTTTTCATGTGCTGTTCAGGTTGTCACTGCCCGCGCCGGCGCAGGGGTCGTTGTCGCAAAACAAAAACCCCACCGCCGGGTTGCGGCAGTGGGGTTTCTAAAATCGTATGGTGAATTAGAACCCGACCGCCGCGCGGCTAAGCAGCAGCAGCGCGTTGAGCGACAGTCGCAGGTTCAAGCTACAATTCACGGCGGATACTAATAGTCGCAAGGGGCGGGCGGGTCAAATGGATTTTTTGCGGAAGGTGTGGGGCCTCCTGATCGCGTGTACGCGCCAGGTTTGGAGTTCGCGCTTCAGCGGGCGGGCTGCGCGTCTTTCCACAAGCTGAAGCTTGAACTCCAAACAAGAGCAATAAGCGCGCAGCAGGGAGCATTGGAAAGAGTTTCCCGTCTAATAAAGCGATGCCTCCGAACGTGTACAGGATGGATGTTTCATTGGATACCAGGCGGGTCGCTTGTGCCGGGCGGAACGGTCATCGCCGCCGGCCGTCATACAATTTTCTTACGAAAGTTTTACCAGCGATGGAACAACCACGGGCGGTTCGTGTGGTATCGAAGGGAATCATGTTGCAGTGCCACCACCAGCCGCCGGTGTCGTTCCGGGCAAGGATTCGTTCGAGGAGGAGGACGATTACAAGCTCCCGGTTCCCCCTGCCGGGCGATTCGCAACAAAGCGCCATCGGACTGGCGCACTCCAAGACGCTGGCACGCCTGCCATGCGCCCGGCGTAGCAAAGCGGCTTTGGTTTCGAGGACGAGGAGGAGAACGAGGACGCGGACGAATCCAATTAGCAGACGTGTGTTATGAAAACGACCTATCTGACGGTGTTGCTGGGATTGTTGCTGTCGGGCGCATCCCGGCTTGAAGCGCAGACGTTGATCAATATTGATTTTGGCGTCGGCAGCCGCAGCGCCAAGACGGGTTTTGCGGCTACCGGGCAGTCCACCAACGACGCATGGAATCTGTACCGGCATTACGACCCGAAGTATGTGCCGGGCATGCCGCTGGTGTCGAACGGGCGGTTCGCCAATTTGAAACACGCGGATGGCTCGGACTCGCGCGTGTCACTCACCGTCACCAACGCGCCGGGGGTCTGGGGCAATTCGACGG
>JBFMBT010000108.1:0-19818 GCA_040754875.1 Verrucomicrobiota bacterium
CGGGCCGGGAGGGCCAAAGCCGCCCGGACCGCGCGGACCGCGGCCACCGGGACCGCCGAAACCGCCAGGTGGGCCATGACGGAAGAAGCTTGAATCCGGCGCGCCTTTGAACAGGCGTGGGATGAAGGGGAAATCGTCGGTCAACACGTAATGGTAGGTGCCGGCGGGAAACTCCGGGGTGATACCGAAGCGGCCATTGCATTCGTCCAGATCGCCGGCGCCTTTGACGTATTCATAATCGGCCACGAACGTGCCGTCGTACTTGCCGCCGGGACCGTCGGGGCGGGTTCCCGAGCGCACGCGGTAACTGGATTTGAGCTTCTTGAGCGGGCTGTTGGTGTCCTTCGCGTTAGCAAAACCCCACGGTCCGTAAATGGGAAAACCATCCGCAGCCCAGCCAACCAGCACGACTTTGGATTTCCCGCTGGTGAGGAGGTTAAGGAGATCTGTGGGCATCGCGTGGTAGTGGTACGCGCCGGTGGGTTGCACGTGCGCGTTGTTCTGGTCCACGCCGAGGTTGATGGCGCCGGACATCGGCTCGTACTGCCAGTTGAAGTCGCCGTTCCACCATTCGGCGGCGCCGGGATCAAAAACGACTCCGTTTACGGCGATCCCAAACGGGTGCATGCCAAGGCGCGTGGGTTGCGGCGCGGCCTGCGGTTTGACGGGAACCTTATAGTTGTAATTTTGCGGGGCGACGCGGTTGGGATTGCCGCGATTGGGGAACTGTCCCGTGGGATGATTGGGCAGGCCGTTGGCGCGGATGAGCCGGTAATTGCCTTCGACGGTGATGGAGACTTCGCTGGAACCTGCGGGCGACACATTGTCGCGTCGCGGCGCATCGGCGGGGGCGGCGGCGACAAGCAACACCAGTCCGGGGGTAAACGGGTGGATGGTTTCGTCGCTGTGGCCGGGATGAGCGGAGCAGCGGTCAGCGATGCCGGGCAGGATGAGGAGCGCGGCCGCAAGTGCGATTGCGCGCGCTCCGGCAAGGAAAAGGGAAAATCCGAAATGTCCGTTTCTGCGCATGGTATTATGAACACCGGTGAGATTAAAGGTTTTGCGGCGGCTGGTTAAGTGTGGGGTGAATATTTTGAGGGCAAGTTTACGGGCGGGGAGTTGCACACGGTCGTCAACCGCTCCCCGCCCGTTCTCCGCCACTCGACGGAAATTGGATTCCTTGGTTTCACCGGGCCGTGGCATTGGTTTTGTTGGTCAGATATTGTTCGTCCGTCAGCATTTTCAGAAAGGCCACAAGCGCCTTCTTGTCGGCATCGCTCAAGGGAATGCCGCCGCCCGGGTGTTTGGCCAGATTGGGGTCGAGTGACGCCGAGCGTTTCACGCCGGTGCTGTAATGTTCGATGACTTCTTCGAGCGTGTTGAATCGTCCGTCGTGCATGTAAGGCGCGGTGAGTGCGACGTTGCGCAGGGACGGCACCGCAAAACGGCCCTTGTCCGCCGGGCGGCCCGTGACTTCCTCCAGGCCGGAATCGCATGAGCCGGCATCCAGGCCGTTGTTGGCGAAGCCATGATTGGTGAGGAACGGCCCGCCATGGCAATGGAAACAGTCAGCGCCATACATCCCGCGGCGCGGGTCGTATTCCGTCAGAAATAACTCAAAGCCGCGCTTCTCTTCGTCGGTGGCCTGCTCGCGGCCCTGCATGACGCGGTCAAACCTGGATTCGTAAGAAACAAGGGTCAGAAGGAATTGTTCCATCGCGCGGGCGACGCGCTCCGAGGTGATTTCGGATGTGCCGAAGGCGCGGGCGAAGAGGGCGGGGTAGTCTTCGGATGATGGAGACGTGGTTGGCTCGGCGGATCGTGGCGACTCCACGCTGTTCGTCCTCGCCCTCGAACCGATTGCTTGCGGCGCGGGTGATGTATTGCGCTTCAGGCTCGCATCGGTGGGCGTTTCAGAAGTGATTAGAGCCTCCTTACGTCGGCTGCCACCAGTGGAGGATAGTTTGGCGATGATGTTGGGGAGGGTTTCGTGCATTTCGATGGGGTTCTGGATGGGCATCAAAACCTGTTCGCGCAACGAAGGGGCGCGGCCATCCCAGAAGAAGGAGCGTTTCCAGGCGAGGTTGAACAAAGGCATGGCATTGCGCGTGCCGGCCTGGCCTTCCGCGCCGAGGCTCAGCGCCTTGCCGGTGTCGGTGAAAGCACTTTGCACCTGGTGACAGGTGGCGCAGGATTGCCTGCCATTGAGCGAGAGCAACGGGTCGTGGAACAGCTTGCGGCCGAGTTCGACCCCTTCGTTGGTGAGCGGATTGTCCAATGGCAGTTGAGGTGTTGGGAAATGGCGCGCGAACGTGAAGCGGTAAGGCGTGGCAGTGGGGGCGATCTGGCGACCAGCGGCGGAAGGTTTTTGAGCCGTCAACGTACCGGTGAACTCGATGACTTCGACCGCAAAGGCGGATTCCACCTGCGCGCGCAACCTCAGCGCGAGAGGGTCTTCATCGCGCGAATGAGTCGAAGCTGTGTCCGGCGCGAGTTGCAGCGGCGGACGGCCCGCGAAAAGGCGATCCACGTGCAATGTCAATTTCGCGATTTGATCGCGATCGAGCGACAAGGCGGCGGGCAGTTCGACGGTCATCAGCATCGGATCGTTGCCGAGGTGGAATGAATAACCGCTGAGCTGGCCATCCGGATTTCGCCAGCGTCCTTCGAGTGCGAGGAATACATAACCGCCGCTCCAGCCCCAATGCAAGCCGTTAAGGTTGGCGTTGAGGGGATGGTCGGCGGGATACTTCGCCGGATCGGAATGATTTAGGTCCGGCCGGAGGCCGACGCGGAAACGGAGGCGATCATAGGCGCCACCTGGGATGTTGCCGAGGTTGAAAGTGGTGCGCCCGGCGGTGACGCTCGCATACGCCTGCCAGTTGGTGTTTTCAATCCAAACACCGTCGGACTTGCGGAGCGCGAAATCGGAGAGGAGGAAGTCCAGCCGTGAGACAGACAAGGTCTGGCCTGCGGCGTTGGTGAAGGCAAGCGAATCCAGGGCGAGGGTGGCGCCGTTGAATTGCGGTTTGAACTGAACATTCAGGGAAGCACCAAAACTCAAACTGCAAACCCCAAGGAAGCACCAAAACTCAATCACCAGGGCCAGATGGCGGTGCCGGATCGTTTTGGAATTTGGTTTCATCAGGGCGGGGTGGAGCGTGTTCCCGTCAATAGCCTGTCATGCCGTTCATCCGAGGTTGCATGAAACAATAGAACACGCGTTTGTTAAGGGATTGTGAGCGGGAAGTCGGAAAAGTGTTAACGGAGTGTAAAGGTGGGCGTTTTTGACGTAATGGATTGTATGGCAGCAAGTTGGGTGATTGTCTCGTTGGTCTCCAATGGCGATTTGCAAGGGAATTCGAAAGGGCCAAAAAATGTTGATTAGGCGCGGATGTGGATTTAGGTGGATTTAGGTGGACGGTCGTGGATGGTGGCGAAAGGTTCCAAGCTCAAGGGTTCAAAGTTTACATGGGTGGCTTTCGGGGGCAGGCATAGCCAGTTGCCGAGGTGAAACTTTTTATTTTTTCCATTTCGCGACGCGAACGGAGGGGTGCGGGTGCGCGCGGGGCGCTCATCAGATGTATTCATACAGATGTGAGGGGTAAGTTTTTATTCTTTCCTCATAGGTGGGCAGATGTGAGACGAGGCGGCACGAGGTGGGCCGCGGGAAATGACGAAAGACGAAGGCCTAATGCCGAAAGAAGCCCAAAACCCGGATCCGGACAAAGCGCAGGCGAGCAAAAAAGATCGCGGGGTGCTTCGGGGATTCGGATGGGGGCGATTCAGTGCGTGCCAACAAGGTGCGGGCCATGCCGGCGCGAGGAAGCGCCGACGGAAGGCGTGTGGCCGGACCGTTTTTAGCGGTGGCGCTCCCTGGCGCATAGGACGAAAGCAATGTGCCATAGAGTGACACGTTTGTCAACGTGCGTTTCCTCATGTCGCAGGCGAGAATCCAGGTCCAACGCCTCAAAGCTCAAGGAAGCACGAAGTCAAAAGCATCAGGACTGGCGCAAGATCGAGGACGGTGGGTTGCATCTCAAAGGCCGGGAGCCACCACCGTTGGCGGGGCCGGTCGAATCGTAGTTGGAGAGGGAGGCGATTGCTGATGGCAGATGGGCGATGAGCAAATTGGGTCAGGGGGGCGGACCGCCGCTGCCGGTGGAGTCGTAGTTGGAGACGGAGGTGCGGATGATGCGGTAGAAGCGCATGGTGACACCGGGCGAGTCGGTCACGGAGCCGGTGTTGCGGTTGGGGGTGACGCCGGTGGCCAGGGTGGTCCAGGAGCCGGAGAAGAGGTCGCTGGTTGCTTCAATGGTGTAGGTGCCGCCTTCGGCGGCGGTCCAGGTGAGGGTGACGGTGTTGCTGGTGACGCTGGGAGGCGTGGCGATGATTTCTGAATTCGCGCCGCCGACGAAATTCGTGATGACCGTTTCATTCACCGCCTGCTCCACGCCGCCCAACGGCTCGCCGTAGTACTGGCGGCCGACGTTGTACGGATACGCGGGCGCGCCACTGGCATCGATGCAGGAGAAGTAGGCGTAAGTGCCGTGGGGAAACTCGGGCGTTACGCAGAAGCGACCGTTGTATTGGTCAAGGTCGAAGTCCGTCCCTTGCGTGTAACCGAGGTCGCCAAGGTAATCGTTGTCCTCGGCGTAGCGGCCGAGCGGGAAGGAACTGCTGACGGCGGGACCGTATTGCGACGAAGTCAATGTGGTCCGGTTCTGCACGCGTTGCGCCCAGAGCGGCAGCGTGGTGCGCCCGGTGGAACTCAAATTGACGGTGCCGTTCTGGCCATTGCGCAGCATGAAGCCGGAAACCATGCGGCGGAGGCCGCTGGCGGCATTGGTCGCGACGGAATATCCGTAGGGGCCATAGATGGGGAAGCCATCCTTGGCCCAGGCGATGATGGGGGAATGATTCGTCGGTGTGCCGGATTTGGCGGAATAGATTTTGGTCGTCGCATTGAAATCGATGTGGTCGCCGAGCAGGTAGCGCAAGGCGAGCGGGCTGGCGTGGTAATGATAGACACCGGTGTTTTGCTGGTGGGCGAGGGCAGGATCAAAGGTAGTCGCTTCGTTGACGTAGGCGTCGCGGTTCCAGATGCCGTCACCGGTGACGCCGCCGGGCGTGCCGGGTGCGTCGCCATCGCGCGCGCCGCTGTTGGAATACGAGACGGCGTCGAGCGAATCGAACAGATTGACGCCATCGACCATGTAACCGACTTCGCCGCCCGCGTTGGCCTTGGTGGCGGGCACGGACGGAACGCGCGGGAAACGGTAAAGCGAATTCTGGTTCAACGGCAGATTGACGAAGGCGACCGTGCGGGCGACGTCGTTGTACCAAGGCCCCATGATGTGGCTGCCCAGTCCGGTGGTGCGGATGTAAACCCAGTTGGTGGAGGACAAGATTTCCTGCACGCCGCAATACGCGGGCAGGCTTTGATTTTGATTGCCGTTGGACCAGGTGGTGGCCGTGGCGCCGGCGAGTTTGGCGGCGTCGTTTTGGTAGATGCGCGCATACTGGCTGGAGTACTCGGTCAGCCAGGAGGTGATGAGCTGATCGGTATCGTCGAGAACAGTCAGGAGCGCGGCCGCACTGAGGACAGAACCATTGTCATTCGAAACAAGCACGGTGTAACGGCCTTCATCGGCAGCTTGAATGTTCGTGCGCGTGTAAGAGGTGGCCGTCGCGCCGGAGATGGCCGTCGAGTTGAAATACCATTGATACGCCAAGGGCGCGGAGCCACTGGCGGTGACGCTGAACGTGACATCGCCGCCGGCCAGCGCGGACTGGCTTTGCGGCTGCACGGTGATGGACGGCGCGTCGCTGACGGTGAGCGTGGCGGGGTTGCTCGTCACCGTGCCGCCGGCGGAGACGACGACGACAGTGAATGTGCCGGCGTCGCTGGCTTGAACATTATTCAACGTGTAAGTGCTGCCGGACGCGCCGGAAATGGGAACATTGTTGCGCCGCCATTGATAGAACAGCGGCGGCGTGCCGCTGGCCACGACGGTGAACGTGGCGGTGCCGCCCGTGCCCACAGACTGATTGGCGGGATGCGTGATGATGGTGGGGTCGCCGCTGACGGTCAGCGTGACGTTGGAACTGGTGACGGTGCCGGCGGGATTGGAGACGACGACGGCATAAGTGCCCGCGTGGCCGGAGTTGACGCTGGCGATGGTGTAAGTGCTGGCGTTGGCTCCGGTGATATTGCCGCCATTGAACAGCCACTGGTAATTGAGCGAAGTGCCGGTGGCGGTGACCGAGAACGTGGCGCTGCCGCCGAGGCCGGCGATTTGCGATTGCGGTTGGGAGGTGATCACCGGCGCCACGTTGAGCGACAGCACGGCGTTGGAACTGGTGATGGCGCCGGCGACGTTGGTGATGACAACCGAGTAATTGCCCGCATGGCCGGAATTGACGCTGGCAATGGTGTAACTGCTGCCGTTGGCGCCGGAGATGTTCACGTTGTTGAGCCGCCATTGATAACTCAGCGGCGAAGTTCCCGCCGCCACCACGGAGAAGGTCGTGCTACCACCTTGATTGACGGATTGCGATTGCGGCTGGGTGGTGATGGAGGGCGGGACGTTGACGGTGAGCGTGGCATTGGAACTGATGGTGGCCCCGGCGATGTTGGTAACGACCACGGAGTAATTGCCCGCGTTGCTGGTGGCGGTGCTGGCAATGGTGTAACTGCTGCCGTTGGCGCCGGAGATGTTCACGTTGTTGAACCGCCATTGATAGCTCAGGGGAGAAGTGCCGCTTGCTGCGACGCTGAAGGTTACCGGCGAGCCTTGCACGACGGTTTGCGAGAGCGGCTGGGTGTCAACCGTTGGGGGAATGTTGACGGTCAGCAGCGCGTTAGAACTGGTGGTAGAACCAGCCACATTGGAGACAATGACTGAGTAGTTGCCCGCGTGGCCGGCGGTGGCGCTGGCGATGGAGTAACTGCTGCTGTTCGCGCCGTCGATGTTCACGTTGTTCAAGCGCCATTGATAATTCATGGGCGGGGTTCCGGCGGCGACGACGGATAACGAAACGTTGGAACCCTGGGTGACCGTTTGAGGCTGCGGCTGCGTGGTGATGGAGGGCGGCACGTTGACGACCAGGAGCGCATTGGAACTAGTAATGGAACCGGCCGCGTTTGAAATGACGACCGAGTAGTTGCCCGCGTCACCGGTGGCGGCGGAGGCGATGGTGTGGCTGCCGGCGTTGGCGCCGGAGATGTTATTGCCGTTAAAGCGCCATTGATAGGTGAAGGGCGCGGTGCCGGCGGCGCCCACGGTGAATGTGGCGCTGTTGCCCTGGGCGACGGCGAGCGATTGGGGCTGGGTGGTAATCGAGGGAGGCACGATGACCGTCAGCGTGGCGTTGGAACTGGTGACCAAACCGGCGATGTTGGTGATCACGACCGAGTAATCACCGGCGTGGCTGGCGGTGGCGCTGTCGATGGTGAAAGTGCTGTTGGTGGCGCCGGAAATATTCTCGGCGTTGAACCGCCATTGATAACTGAGCGGCGCCGTGCCTTCCGCCGTCACCACGAAGGTTACGGGGTCGCCTTGATTGACGGTGTCGGATTCCGGTTGTTCGGTGATGGACGGTGGCACGTTGACGCTGAGGACGGCCGGGCTGCTGGTCACCGAGCCGCCGGCGGAAGTGACCACGACCGAAAAAGTGGCGGCGTCGGAAGGTTGGACGTTGGCGATGGAATAACTGCTGCTGGTCGCGCTGGGAATGTTCGTGCCGTTGCGCAGCCATTGGTAGGTGATGGGCGGCGTGCCGACGGCGACGACGTTGAACGTGACGTTGCCGCCCTGGTTGATGTTTTGGTCCACGGGCTGGCTGGTGATGGAAGGATCGCCGTTGACGACCAGCAGCGCGTTGGAACTGTTGGTCGAGCCGGCGACGTTAGAGACGACGACGGAGTAGAATCCGGCATCGCCGGAAGCCGCGCTGGCAATGGTGTAGCTGCTGCTGGTCGCGCCGGAGATGTTCGCGCCGTTGAAACGCCATTGATAACTCAGCGGCGCCGTGCCGGTGGCTACGACGGTAAACGTCACGCTCGTGGCGGGATCGACGGTCTGCGGTTGCGGCTGTGTGGTGATGGACGGCGGGACGTTGACGGTCAGCAGCGCGTCAGAACTGGTGATGGTTCCGGCGACATTCGTGATAATGACCGAATAGTTGCCCGCGTGGCCGGTGGTGACATTGGTCCGCGTGTAACTGCTGCCGGTGGCGCCAGCGATGTTGACGCTGTTGAACCGCCATTGATAACTCAGCGGCGCGGTGCCGGCGGCCACGACGGTGAAGGTGGCGTTGCTCCCTTGATTGACAGATTGGGCCTGCGGTTGCGTGGTGATGGACGGTGGAACGTTGACCGTCAGCGTGGCATTGGAACTGGTGATGGAGCCAACGATATTGGTGACCACGACGGAGTAGATGCCGGCGTCACCCTGCGATGCGGCGGCGATCGTATAGGTGCTGTCGGTTGCGCCGGAAATGTCCTCGTTGTTCAACCGCCATTGGTAACTGAGCGGCGCGGTGCCGGCCGCCACGACCGAGAACGAAACACTGGCGCCCTGGGTGATGGATTTGGATTGGGGCTGTGTGGTGATGGACGGCGGGATGTTGACGGTCAGGAGCGCATCGTCGCTAGTGACGGAGCCCGCCGCGTTGGAGACGACGACGGAGTAATTGCCCGCGTGCGCCGCCGCCGCGTTGGTGCGCGTGTAACTGCTGGACGTGGCGCCGGAGATGTTCGCGTTGTTAAACTTCCACTGGTAACTGAGGGGGGCGGTGCCGGTGGCCACGACGGTGAACGTGGCATTGCTGCCTTGCACCACGGTGAGCGGCTGCGGTTGCGTGGTGATGGACGGTGGGATGTTGACGGTCAGCGTGGCCGGGGAGCTGTTGGTGTTGCCATAGGCGTTGCTGACATAAACGGTGTAACTGCCGGCATCATTCAAGCTGGCGCTGGCAATGGTGTAACTGCTGCCGGTGGCGCTGGGAATGGCCACGTTGTTAAAGCGCCATTGATAGCTGAGCGGCGCGGTGCCGGTGGCCACGACGGTAAACGTCACGCTGCTGCCTTGAGCGACTGATTTGGACTGGGGTTGCGTGCTGATGGAAGGCGGGGCGTTGACGGTCAGTGTGGCGTCGAAACTCGTGGCGGACCCGGCAACGTTGCTGACCACGACGGAATACGTTCCCGCGTGGCTCGTGGTGGCGCTGGCGATGGAGTAGGTGCTGTTCGTGGCGCCCGCGATGTTCACGTTGTTCAACCGCCATTGGTAAGTGAGTGGGGAAGTGCCGCTGGCGACGACGCTGAAATTCACGCTGGCGCCCTGGAGCACGGTCTGTGATTGCGGGTGGGTGGAGATGGACGGCGGGACGTTGACCGTCAGCGTGGCCGGCGAACTGGTGAGGGAACCGGTGGGATTGGTGACCACGACCGTGTAGCTGCCGGCATCGCCGGAGGCGACACTGGCGATGGTGTAGCTGCTGGAGGTGGCGCTGGGAATGTCCACGTTGTTGAACTTCCATTGATAGGAGAACGGCGTCTGGCCGCTGGCCACAACCGTGAACGTGACACTGGAACCGGCGGTGACAGATTGCGATTGCGGTTGAGTGGTGATGGAAAGGGATTCGATGAGGTAACTTTCCGTGTCCGTCTGGGAGGACGTGGCGGTTCCGCCCGCGCTGTCGTAACTGGCCAGCGCGGTGCGGCTGACGCGCGCGTAACCGGTGCCGTTGACGCCGACGTAATTGGTGGTGCTGGTCACGCCTTGCGAGGACATGCTCGAGACGTGAGTGCTCCACGTGGACTGGTTGGTGGAGGATTCAACCTTGTAGGTGCCCCCTTCGACCGACGTCCACACCAAGGTCACGGTGCGGGTGTTCTGATCCACGGACGGCGTGTTGAGCGTCAACGCGAGGTTGCCGCCGCCGATGAAATTGGTGCTGACGGTTTCCGAGATGCTGGAAACCTGGCCGCCGGTCGGGTTGCCGTAGTATTGGTTGCCGACGTTGTACGGATAAGCCGGCGCGCCGCTGGAGTCGATGCACGAGAAGTAGGCGTAGGTGCCGCTGGGGAACTCGGGCGTCACGCAGAAGCGGCCGTTGTATTCATCGAGATCGAAGTCTGTTCCCTGCACATTGCCAAGGTCGCCCAGATAATCATTGTCCTCGGCATAGCGGCCCAGCGGGAATGAACTGCTGACGCTGGGCCCGTATTGCGACGAATTGAGTGTGGTGCGGTTTTGCACGCGCTGGGCCCAGGCGGGCAGGGTGGTGCGGCCGGTGGAACTGAGGTTGACCGTGCCGTTCTGGCCATTGCGCAGCACGAAGCCGGACACCATGCGCCGGATGCCGCTGGAGGAATTCATGGCCGTCGAATAACCGTACGGGCCGTAAATCGGATAACCATCCTTGGCCCAGCCGATGATGGGCGAGTGCGTCGTCGGCGTGCCGGACTTCGCGGAATAGGTCTTTGTGGTCGAATTGTAATCCACGTGGTCGCCGAGCAGATAACGCAGGGCCATCGGGCTGGCGTGATAATGATAGATGCCCGTGTTTTGCTGGTGCGCCAGCGCGGGATCGAAGGTGATGGCTTCGTTGACGTAGGCATCGCGGTTCCAGATGCCATCGCCGGTGACGCCGCCGGGCATGCCCGGAGGATCGCCGTCGCGCGTATTGGAGTTCGAGTAAGACACCGCATCGCGCGAATCGAACAGCTTCACGCCATCGACCATGTACCCAACGTCGCCCGCCACGCTGACCTTGGTCCCCGGGACGGCGGGAGAGCGCGGGAAGCGAACCAGCACCTTTTGGTTCACCGGCATGTTGACAAAGACCGTCGTGCGCGCGGAGTCGTTATACCACGGTCCCATGATGTGGCTGCCGAGGCCGGTCGTGCGGATGTAAACCCAGTTGGTGGAATAAAAGACTTCCTGGACGCCGCGATAGGCCGGCAGTGTCTGGCTTTGCGAACCGTTGGACCAGGTGGTGACGGTGGTGCCGGCGAGTTTCGCGGCGTCTGTCTGGTAGATGCGCGCATACTGGCCGGAATAGGTGGTGAACCACGATGAAATGCGCGCGTCACTGCTGCCGCCGGAGGAAGTGTTGACGGTGAGGGTGGCGTTGGAACTGGTGGCGTAGCTGACGGAGTTGGAGACGACGACGGAGTAGATGCCGGCGTGATTGGTGGTGACGCTGGCGATGGTGTAGCTGCTGCTGGTGGCGCCGGAGAGATTCGTGCCGTTCAAGCGCCATTGATAGGTGAACGGTGAGGTGCCGCTGGCGACCACGGTGAAGGTCACGCTTGAGCCCGCAGTGACGGTTTGCGATTGCGGCTGGGTGGTGATGGAGGGATTGGCGGTGACGGTCAGGGTCGCGTCGTTGCTGGTGGTCGAGCCATTGGGGTTGGTGACGACGACCGAATAAGTTGCCGCGTGGCTGGCGTTGACGGTGGCGATGGTGTAGCTGCTGGCCGTGGCGTTGGCGATGTTCACGTTGTTGGAACGCCATTGATAGCTCAGCGGCGAGGTGCCACTGGCCACGACCGTGAAGGTCACGCTTGAGCCCGCGCTCACTGATTGCGATTGGGGATGTGTGGTGATGGATGGAGGCGAGTTGGTGGAAACAATCGTGTAGCTCTCCGTGTCGGTCTGGCTCGATGTCCCCGTGCCGCCCGCACTGTCATACGACGCCAGCGCGGTGCGGGAGACGCGCGCGTAGCCGGTTCCGTTGACGCCCACGTAGTTGGTGGTGCTGGTCACGCCCTGGGAGGACATGCCCGATACCTGCGTCGTCCAACTGGACTGGTCGGTGGAGGATTCGACTTTGTAGGTGCCGCCTTCGACCGACGTCCACACCAGCGACACGGTGCGGGTGGCGTCGTTTACGGAAGGCGTTTGGAGGTTCAAGGCGAGATTCCCGCCGCCGACGAAATTGGTGCTCACGGTCTCGGTCAGATTCGTCACGCTGCCGCCGGAGGGCGAGCCGTAAAAGGAGCGGCCGATGAGGTAGGGAAAAGCGGGAGAGCCGCCCGAACTGATGGTAACGAAATACGCGTAAGTGCCGTTGGGATACTCGGGCGTGATGCAATAGCGGCCATTGTATTCATCCAGGTCAAAATCAACTCCCTGGGTTTTTCCGACATCGCCGAGATAGGCGTAATCTTCCGTGTAGCGGCCCAGCGGATAGCTCGTGGTCACATTCGGTCCATTGACGCCGCTGGAGATTCCATAGGCGCGCAAATGCCAGGCGGGAAGGCTGGTTCGTCCGGTGGAGGTCAAATTATCCGTCCCGTTTTGCCCGTTGCGCAACGCATAGCCTGAAACCATCCGCCGCAAGCCGCTCGATGAATCGGTCGCGGTCGAATATCCGTACGGCCCATACACGGGATAACCATCCTTCATCCAGCCGATGATGGGTGAATGTTGGGTCACCGTGCTGGTGGACTCGCTGTAGGTTTTGGTCGTTGAATTGTAATCGACGTGGTCGCCCAGCAAATAGCGTGTGGCAATCGGGTTTTGATGATAATGATAAGTGCCCCGTTCCTCGGCGTGGCCGACACCCTGGTCCATCGTCAGGCCTTCATTGACCCACGCATCGCGGCACCAAAAGCCCGAACCGGTGACGCTCATTGTTTCCACGGAGCCGTTCCAGGAGAGCGCATCGCGGGCGTCGAAGAGAGCCGCGCCATCGACGGCGTAGCCGATGGTGTTGGCGGGCACGAGGGACTTGGTTCCCGGCACGCTCGGAGTCTGGGGAAAACGGTAGAGGGCTTTGGCGTTGGTGGGCATGAAGCTGGCCAGCATGGTGCGCGCGGCGTTCATGTACCACGGCCCCATGATGTGGCTGCCCATGCCCGTGGTGCGAATGTACACCCAATTGGTCGAACTAAGGATTTCCTGGACGCCGCGATAGACGGGCAGACTCTGGCTGTGAGTGGCGCTGGACCACGTCGTGACCGTGGTGCCGGATGATTTGGCCGTGTCGTTCTGATAGATGCGCGCGTATTGGCCGGAGTAATTGGTCATCCATGACGTGACGAGCGCGACGCCGCTGGAACCGCTCGAGGTGTTGACGGTGAGCGTGGCGTTGGAACTGGTGGCGTAGCTGACGGAGTTGGAGACGACGACGGAGTAGATGCCGGCGTGGTTGGTGGTGACGCTGGCGATGGTGTAACTGCTGCTGGTCGCGCCGGAGAGATTCGTGCCGTTCAAGCGCCATTGATAGGTGAACGGCGAGGTGCCGCTGGCGACCACGGTGAAGGTCACGCTTGAGCCCGCAGTGACGGTTTGCGATTGCGGCTGGGTGGTGATGGAGGGATTGGCGGTGACGGTCAGGGTCGCGTCGTTGCTGGTGGTCGAGCCGTTCGGGTTGGTAACGACGACTGAGTAGGTTGCCGCGTGGCTGGCGTTGACGGTGGCGATGGTGTAGCTGCTGGCCGTGGCGCCGGCGATGTTCACGTTGTTGGAACGCCATTGATAGCTCAGCGGCGAGGTGCCGCTGGCGACCACGGTGAAGGTCACGCTCGAGCCCGCGGTGATGGACTGCGATTGGGGTTGCGTGGTGATCGATGGAGGCGAACTGGCCGAGGCGATCGTATAGCTTTCCGTGTCGGTCTGGGTTGAGGTGAACGTTCCCGTGGTGGCGCTATCGTAGGTTGCCAGCGCGGTGCGGGAGACGCGCGCGTAGCCGGTGCCGTTGACGCCCACGTAGTTGGTGGTGCTGGTCAATCCTTGCGAAGACATGCTCGACACCTGCGTTGTCCAGCTCGATTGGTCCGTCGAGGATTCGACCTTGTAAGTGCCGCCTTCCACCGAAGTCCAGAGCAAGGTCACGGTGCTGTCGCTCACGGAAGGGGTTTGAAGCTGCACCGAGATGTTCGGGCCGCCCACGTAATTGGTCGAGACGGTTTCCGAGATGCTCGAGACCGAGCCGCCCGACGCGTCACCGTAGAATTCAAACGCGAAGACGTACGGATAAGTGGAATCGCCGTTGGAATCGATGGTGACGAAGTAGGCGTAGGTGCCGCCGGGATACTCAGGGGTGACGCAATAGCGGCCGTTGTATTCGTCCAGGTCAAAGTCCACGCCCTGCTCGTAGGCTTGGCTGTCATTGGGATTGGTGAGGTCGCCGAGATACGCCCAGTCCTGGGCGAAGGTTCCGAGCGGATAGGTGGAATTGACTGAAGCGCGCTGCGCGCCGGCGGCGGTGGAGTAGCCTCCGCCAAAGTGATTCTGGCGGTAACGCGCGTACCACGCCGGAATCACCGAACGATTCGAGGAGACGCTGTCGGTGCCGTTGCTGCCGTCGCGTTTGACGTAACCGGAAACCATGCGGCGCACGCCGCTGCTTGAACTGGTGGCGGTGCTGTAACCATACGGGCCGTAAACGGGATAACCGTCGTGCGCCCAGCCGACGATGGGCGAGTGCGTGGTGACGGCCGACGCGCTCTCGCTGTATTCCTTGGTGCTGGAATTGTAATCCACGTGGTCGCCCAGTTGATAGCGCAGGCCGAGCGGATTCTGATGCGTATGATAGATGCCCGACGGCGGTTGATGTCCGAGCGCATCATCGAAATTGAACGCCTCGGCCACCGGCGCGTTGCGGTGCCAATAGTAAGTGGACTGTGTGTGTGGCGCCTGCCCCTGAATCTGGCTGCCGTCCCACGCCTGCCCGTCCAACGAATTGAAAATGGCCACGCCGTTGACGAACAACCCCGAGTAACCGCCGGACGTGGAATCCTTCGTGCCCGATTGCACCACCGGCGTGCGCGGGAACCGGCGGATGCCGTGCCGATTGGTCGGCCAGAATTGAAACACGCCGCCCTGCGGATTCAACCACGGCCCCATGATGTGACTGGCCAGGCCGCTGTATTGCACATAGACCCAACTGGTCGAAGACAAGACCACATGCACGTCCGAGTAAACCGGCAACGCCTGGTTGGTCCACGTCGTGGACGAGTTATTGTTGTTCTTCTTGGTGGTCGTCTCGTAAACGCGCGCGTATTTGGCGGAGTTGGTGGTGAACCACGAACTCTGGAGCGCGTCGGCGGCGCGCGCGTGTTGGGTAGCGATCAGGATTCCGGTGAGGCAAACAAACGAAAGGATGTGCTTCATGGTCGCAGCCGTTGAAAGCTTCATGCGACAACTTGCGTCCCGATTGTTAAGAAATTGTGAGCGGCCATGGCAAAATTTGTTAAGCGGAGGTAAAAGTCTGGCAATGAGTTGGATACGGTTGCTTTAGGGTCGGGCTTTGACGATAAACTTCGCGTTTGACCTCCGCGTTGAACGCGTCATAAGTAAGGGTGTTGATGGGCGTCAACAACGCCATGAACCTGCGCACCTGAAGGCTACGATGAACGCCGCACAATCTCTCTCCCTCATTTTCCAATCGGGCGCCGATAAAGGCCGCGAAGTCACCCTGGCCGACGGCGAGGAGTTGATCCTGGGCCGGGGCAAAGGCACCGACATTGTCATCGACGACACCAAGGCCTCGCGACGCCACGCGCGCTTCCATTGTGTCGGCGGCGAACTGTTCGTCGAGGACCTGGGCTCGGTCAACGGCACGTTTGTCAACGGCGCGAAGGTCCAGAAGGCGTTGTTGTTCGCGGGTGACGCCGTCGAAGTGGCGAATGTCCGGATCAAGGTGCAGTTGCAGAAGGAGCCTCGCGCCGGTGACCGGAAGGAGTCAGCCAAACCGGCCAAGTCGCTCTCCGCGAGCGATGCGACGATGGGCAACATCCTGTCGGACACATTGGATCCAGATAAGTTGCGAGAGTTGATGCGGTTCCTCAGCGCGCGCAAGCGAACGGGCACGTTGATTGTCCATACGGCGTGGGGCACGGGGCGCGTTTGCTTTCGCGAAGGCCAGGTTTACTTCGCCTCCATTGATGGCTCGCCGGCTGTTCACCCGCTCAAGGCCATTCACCGCCTTTTGCGGGCGAAGGAAGGCTCGATTGAATTCAGCGTGGAACCGCCGGTTTCAACGGAGCAGGAAATCAACATTGCCATCGACACCCTGATTCAAGGCGACCCGGATTTTTCCGACGCCCAGGCGCGTCTGGAGCGGTTGCTGCCCGCCACCTACAAACGGTTGATGGTCAACATCAAACCGGACGACACCTTCGGCGCGAAGGAAAGGGAGATTCTTCATCTGCTGGGCACGCACGTTTCGTTGCCGAGTGTCTTTGACCATTTCTCGGGAACGGACACCGAAGCGGCGCGGATCCTGGCGTCGCTGGCGGAGCGCAAGTGCCTCGGGTTTGTGAAGTGAGGCGACATCGCCGCGTGCGCGGGACGGCGTCAAATCACCGAAATTGTTAAGCGAATGTAAAAGTGCTGGCGGCTCATGACGTCCGGGCGTTTATAGTGGGTCATGACTCAGAAACCGGTTTGCGGTTCCGTGGACTCCATCCCGCAGGAGAAAGCGGCGGACTGCAACCCTGAGTTCCCAAGCTTCCTGGATTATGTTATGTCACCGCCCGACAAAACAATGGCCGCCGCATCTTCATCTTCGACGTCCGCCAGCCCGGGCGCCCCGACGCGTGTACTGGTCATTGACGACGACCGGAAACTTTGCCGCCTGATCAAGGATTACCTGGACCCGCTCGGCTACGATGTGCAGGCTGCTCACACCGGGCCCGAGGGCGCCGACCGGGCGGTCGCCGAAAACTGGCAGGCCATCATCCTCGACCTGATGCTCCCGGGCTGCGACGGCTTTGAAGTGCTCAAACGCATCCGGGTAAAGTCCCAGGTGCCGGTGTTGATGCTTACCGCGCGCGGAGAAGAGCCGGATCGCATCGTCGGGCTGGAGCTGGGCGCCGATGATTATCTGCCGAAGACATTTTCCACGCGCGAATTGCTGGCGCGGCTCCGGGCGGTCACCCGCCGGGCCACCATGGCTCCGCCCAAGGGCGAAGAAGAGAAGCTGGAATTCATGGTCGGCGAATTGCGCATCAACGCCGGTTCCCGCACGGCGGCGTTGGGCGACCAGCCGCTGACCCTGACGCCTGTCGAATTCGATCTGTTACTGTCGCTGGCCCGGGCGCGTGGACGCGTGAAGACGCGCGACGCGTTGATGGAGGAAATTCGCGACCGCAATTACGACGTGTTCGATCGTTCGATCGACGTGCATATTTCTTCGCTGCGTAAAAAGCTGGGCGACGATGCGAAGGAGCCGCGCTTCATCCGCACGGTGCGCTCGGCCGGCTACATGTTCCTGCGGCCCGAGGATCGGTGAATGATCGCGAGCCGCGGCAGTTTTGGTTCTGTTCAGGTGCGCGTGTGTTTGGTTTGATTCCGCCGACCCGTGAAAGCGCGCTTTCCCCTCTACGCCAAAATCCTGCTCTGGTTCTTCTTGAACCTGGTGCTGCTGGCGGTCGCCGCGTGGATCACCTTGCGCGTGCAATTGCGCGCGGGGTTTGATTCGTTCCTGTCGGTTTACACGGGCCAGCGGGTCGAGCCGGTCGCGCGAATGATCGTGACGGAACTGGAAAACTCCCCGGACACCGCCTGGGACGGAATCCTTCAACAATTCGGCGAAATCTACGGGGTGAAATTCCTGATATTGAGCGGCAACCAGCAAGTCGCCGGCGAGGAGATGGAATTGCCCGACGAGGTGCGCCGGCAGGTGCCGCGCGGCGGCGCGCGCCGGAAGGGCGCGGCGAAACAGGACGGCGACGGCGAAGAGCCTGCGCGCGCACCGCAGCCTCCCGATGCGGAAGGCAAAGAAAAGGGGCCGCCGCCGGTGCATCATCGTTTCCTGATTCGTTCCGCCGAGCCGGAGGCGTATTGGGTGGGATTGATCATGGCGATGCGCAGTCCGGATCGAACCGGGCCGTTGCCGATGGTATTGCTGGCGCGCTCGGAGACCTTCTCGGCGGGCGGGTTGTTTTTCAATTACAAACCGTGGCTGCTCGTGTGCGGCGGAGCGTTGTTGCTTTCCGTGTTGTTCTGGCTGCCGCTGGTGCGGCACATTACGGGCGCGCTGTCGCGGGTGACGGATGCATCCGGCAAGATTGCGGACGGGCGTTTCGACGTGCGGGTCGAGGATGAGCGCAAGGATGAACTTGGGCAGTTGGGCGTCGCCATCAACCGCATGACCGAGCGCCTGACCGGGTTCATCACCGGCCAGAAGCGATTCCTTGGCGACATCGCGCATGAATTGTGTTCGCCCATCGCACGCCTTCAAATGGCGCTGGGCATCCTCGAGCAACGCGCCGACGCGAAACAAAAGCCGTATCTGGATGACGTCCGTGAGGAGATTCAGCACATGTCCGATCTGGTGAATGAGTTGCTTTCGTTTTCGAAGGCATCACTGAAGCCCACGCATATCCGCTCGGAAACGGTGCCAATTCGTTCTGTTGCCGAACAGGCGGCGCGCCGCGAAGCCGCCGGCAAGGGTGAAATCATCAACCACGTGCCCGATGGGCTGGCAGTCCAGGCGAACACTGAATTGCTTTTGCGCGCGCTGTCCAACCTGTTGCGCAACGCTCTCCGTTATGCGGGCCACGCGGGGCCGATTACCATTTCCGCGGAAGCGAAAGGCGATGACGTCGTCATTCTTGTGTCCGACTGCGGCCCAGGCATCGCCAAGGAACACCTCGATCGAGTGTTCGACACGTTTTACCGTATCGAGCCGGACCGCGACCGCACGACGGGTGGGGTGGGGCTCGGCCTGACAATTGTGAAAACGTGCGTGGAAACGTGCGGGGGCACCGTGTCCTGTCGCAACCGCGAACCGAAAGGGCTGGAAGTGGTGATGACGTTCAAGGCGGCTCCCCAATAGCGCGCCCTATCGACTTCGGATGCGTGACTTGAACTCGAGGTTGCCCCGCGCCGGCACGATCAGTTCGTAGAGGGTTCCCTCGGCCGTGTTCGACCCGCTCACGCCGCCGGCCGTGGTGATGAACAGGCGATCCAGATCCTTCCCGCCGAAACACGCGGAACTGGCTTTGGCGACCGGTACCGGGAACTTCTCCAACACCTTGCCATCCGGCGCGTGATGAATCACCGCGTAGCCATCCCACCGCGTGGACCAGATATGGCCATCGCGGTCCACGGTCATGCCGTCGGGGATGCCTTCGCTGTCGTTCGCCTGGTAGAGGATGCGTTCGTTGGCCAGCGCACCGGTGACGCGGTCGTAATCAAAGGCGTAGATGCGCCGCCGCGTGGAGCAGGTCCAATAGAAAATTTTCAAATCGGGGGAAAAGCCCATGCCATTGGAGCAACCGGTGCCGCGAAACAACAGCGTGATGGCGCCGTCGCGATCCACCCGGAACAACCCGCCGCTGTCGCTCGTTTTGCCAATCGTGCCGGCGAAGACGCGCCCTTCGGGGTCGGCGATCACATCGTTGAAACGCGTCATGCCCTTGTCTGTGAACGTGCGCAACACGTCCACCGTGCCATTCGGGAGCAACAAGGCGAGGTCGTACACGCGGAACAGGAGCAGGTCGCCATTGGCCTGAAAGGTGAAACCGCCGACCGTGATGCCCTCGTAGATGACCTTGTGTTCGCGCGTGGCCGGATTGAAGCGATGCACCTTGCCGCCATCGATGTCCTCCCAGTAAACACACTGGTCCTCGACGTTCCAGAGCGGGTTTTCACCAAGCTGACAATGTTCATTGATGAGCGGCGACAGCATGGAAGAATTCAGGTTCAGGATTCCCCGAACCGTGCCGCAGCCGCCCGCCTCAGGCGAGGAAAAATGTAGCGTGGGCACGGAAAGTTCGGAGTCCCGCCTTCAGGCGGTTGGGCGCGGCCGCGAAGACGCGCACTCAGATTTTATTGCGGTTTTGTATTG
>JBFMBT010000109.1:0-19614 GCA_040754875.1 Verrucomicrobiota bacterium
ACCTACGTGTACCGCCAGCCCGTGTCGCCCGAGGAAATCGCGCTGGCGGAGGAGGCGCGGAATTGCCCGACGGATTCAATCGGAAACGACGGGTGAGGAGAAGGTGTCGAAGGTCGTGCGTGCAAAAACTGCAAACTCTGCAAACTATAGTTTGCTCCTTTTGCGCCAAAACTGCCGCTTCCGCCCGCTTCCGCCCGATATCGGCACATTGGGACGGGCTGCCCTTACGCGATCAGTTCCTTGATGATCTGGCCGCCGAACTGGCTGAGTTGCTTGAACCGCCCGCCGTGGAAGTAGGTGAGCTTGTTGTCGTCGAGCCCCAGCAACCGCAGGATGGTGACGTGAAGGTCGCGCACGTGGTGGACGCAATCCACCGCCTTGTCGCCCGTGTCATCCGTGGCGCCAACGGTGTGGCCGGCTTTCACGCCGCCGCCCGCAAACCAGATGGTCATCGCGTGCGGATTGTGGTCGCGCCCATACGCCGTGCCGCCGCGCACGCCGTTGTCGGGCGAGCGGCCGAACTCGCCGCACCAGATGACGAGCGTGCTGTCGAGCAGGCCGCGTTGTTTGAGGTCGGCGAGCAGCGCGGCAATCGGCTGGTCCACGTTGCGGACGAGATTGCCGTGCGCGCGTTCAATGTAGTCGTGCGAATCCCAGGTGCCGGCGTAAAGCTGGACGAAGCGCACGCCTTTCTCGACGAGCCGGCGCGCGAGCAGGCATTTGCGGCCGAAGGCGTCGGTGGCGTCGTTGCCGATGCCGTAGCTGGCCTTGAGCTTCGCGTCTTCCTGCGAGAGGTCTAGGAGGCCGGGCACCTGCATCTGCATGCGGAAGGCCAGTTCATAGGCATCCATGCGCGCGGCCAGTTCATCGTGGCCGGGATGTTGGGCGGCGTGCGCGGTGTTGAGCTTCGCGAGCAGGTCGAGGTTCTGGCGCTGATGTTCCTGCGTGATGCCTTTGGGCGGCTGGAGGTCGAGGATGGGCGAGCCTTTGGCGCGCAGCGGCGTGCCTTGAAAACTCGCGGGCAGATAGCCGTTGCCCCAATTCGCCGCGCCACCCTGCGGATAGGAAACTTCCGGCAACACGATGAAGCCGGGCAAATCCTGATTGATCGAACCGAGGCCGTAGGTGACCCACGAGCCGATGGCCGGGTCGCCGCCGAAGCGGTTGCCGGTGTTCATCTGATACATCGCCGTGGGATGATTGACCGAATCAACCTGGCAGCCGCGATAGAAACAGATGTCATCGACGCACTTTTGCAAGTGTTCCCAATTCTCGGCGATGTCTGCGCCGCTCCGGCCGGCCTTGCGAAATTTGAAGGGACTCTGGACGTAGTAACGTTTGCCACTTTCCATGGCGGACTTCATCTTGCCTTCGCGGACAAATTCCTTGAGATGCAACTGCGCGAGCATCGGCTTCGGATCGAAGGTGTCGATGTGCGACGGCCCGCCTTCCATCATGAGGAAGATGCAGCTTTTCGCCTTGGCCGGGAAATGGCCACCCTTCGGAGAAAGGGGAGAATCCTTCGCCGGCGTGGCATTCAGTTCATTCGCGAGAAACGAAGTGAAGGCCACGCTCCCGATGCTCGCGCCCAGCGAGTAAAGAAAATCACGGCGTGTCGGCGCATGCAACGCTCGGACGCCGGCACAAGGAAAGTAGGGTTTCATCGCATTCATAATCTGCCACTGGCACGCCGGTTCTCAAACTCAAATTTGTGTCTGACAAAGCATTGTGGATCTGGCACATTCATGGTGTGGAAAGCCATGGCGCACACATCCTTCGCGATACCACCGGCACCTCCGGTCTCGAACAGACCGTCCGGGATGCCGTCGCGATCCTTGCCGACCATCAAATCCCACATCTCATCGCGGGCGGATTGGCCGTTCAGGAACATGGTTATTTTCGAGTGACTCTCGACGCGGACATCATTGTTCCGGATGTGCTGGATGCGGCGGAGATGTTGACCGCGGACTTGAGCGGACCGTTCGTGCGTGTCACCGGAATCCAGGACACCGTGCGGGACAAGCGGAACGATGTTCAAATCAATCTGCTGCCTGCGGGAAAGGTCTTGAAGTCCGGCTGCAAGGTGCCGTTCCCGATGCCCAACGACGTGACCGACGCACCGCGTTTCGTCACGCTGGAAAAACTCGTTTCGCTCAAACTCGACAGCTGGATGAACAGCCCGACACGACGGGCGCGCGACCGGGCGGACGTCATCGAGTTGATTGGTGGCCGCAAGCTTCCACGTGATCTTGCTGTGGATGAACCAGTTCGCACCCTCTACCAGGAAGCCTGGGATGCGCTCAAGGCCGAGAAGTAACTTACGCGCGCACGGCATATATCATCCAAGGATATCCTTCACCACATTCCCATACACGTTGGTGAGGCGGAAATTCCGGCCGGCGTAATTGAACGTGAGCTTCGTGTGGTCGAAGCCGAGCAGATGCAAAATCGTGGCGTGCCAGTCGTGGATGTGGACGGGATTGAAGACGGCTTTGTGGCCGAAGTCATCAGTCGCGCCGTAAGCCAGGCCACCGCGCACACCGCCGCCGGCCATCCACAAGGAATAACCTTTGTTGTTGTGGTCGCGCCCATCGTTGCCTTGCGCGTAAGGCGTGCGCCCGAATTCGCCGGCCCAGATGACGAGCGTGTCGGCGAGCAGGCCACGTTGCTTGAGGTCGGTAAGCAACGCGGCGATGGGGCGGTCGGTCAGCGCACAGGATTCCGCCAGTGAATTCTTGAGCAGATTATGGTGGTCCCAATTCACCGGCGCCGTGATTTCGATGAACCGCACGCCCGCCTCCGCCATCCGCCGCGCGAGCAGACATTGCCGGGCGAACAAATCCTTGCCCGTGCCGATGCCATAGAGCTTGCGGATGTGTTCGGGCTCGGAACGGATGTCGAGCACATCCGGGACTTCATCCTGCATGCGAAAGGCGAGTTCGAATGATTCGATGGCGCCTTCGATTTCGGGCTGGTACGTGTCGCGCGCGAGCTTGTGCTGGTTGAGCCCGCGGATGAGGTCGAGCTGCGCGCGCTGGAGCGGGCGCGGCAGTTTCTCGTTGGCGATGTTTTTCATCGGCGGGCCGGGTTCCTCGTCCTTGCCGAGCAACGCGGCGTAAAGATCCGGCAACTGGCTGCCGCCCAGTTTGGTGCCCTGATAAATTGCTGGCAGGAACGCGCTGCCGTAATTTTGCGCGCCGCCGTTGTCCGCCGGCGGGTTCAACGTGATGAAGCCCGGCAGGTTCGTGTTCTCCGTGCCCAGGCCGTAAAGCGTCCACGCGCCCAGTGACGGGCGCACGAACTGAAAACTGCCGGTGTGCATCTGGCCGAACGCCTGCGCGTGATTCGGCAGGTCGGTCTGCATGCTGTTGATGACGCACAGGTCATCCGCGTGCTGCGCGAGGTGCGGCATGAGGCTCGACATCCACAGGCCGGATTTGCCGCGTTGCGCGAGTGGATGCACGGGGCCGAGCAACTTCGCGCCCGCGGCATCGCGGCTCAAGCTGGCGGACTGGCCGCTGCGCTTGATCAACTCGGGCTTATAATCAAACAGGTCCACATGCGACGGCCCGCCGCGCATGCACAGGAAGATGACGCGTTTGGCGCGCGGCGCAAAATGCGGCGCGCGCGGCGCAAGCGCGTTGCCGGCGGTGTGGCGCGCCGCCTCGCTGTGCGCCAGTGCGGCGAAGGCCAGGTAGCCAAAGCCGGAGGCGAAGGTTTTCAACGCATCGCGACGGGAAAGAAGGGGGGAATTCATAACGAGGCGGTTTGCGAACCACAGACAAAGGAAAGCACAGATTTACGCCGTCGCGGTGCTTCCACTCGATCCAATGGGATTGGCAATGATGCGGTCCCCCTCACCCCGGCCCTCTCCCCAAGGAGAGGGTGGTACGGTTGCCGCGTTTGGCAAGAGCCGGGCCGTCGGGTCGCGCGACGCAAGGCCCAGGAATACATTGCTCGACTCATAGTCCGTCAGATTCAATCCACATTGCGAAATTCCGCGCTGGCCAGCAGCGCCTGACAATAGCCGGCCCAGATTTTTTCGACGTCAGGCTCCGGGCCTTCGGTTTTCACGTTCGCCGCTTCGAAGTAAGCATCCGCCAGTTTCAACTCGGCCGCGTCCGGCGCGCGGTTGAAACACAGCGCAAAAGCGCGGCGGATCCGTTCGCGTGGTGTCGCGGCTTCCTTCGCCACGCGTTGCGCCAGTGCCGCAGCTTGTTCCTGCACGAACGGGCTGTTCATCAAATACAACGCCTGGACGGGCACGTTCGTGACCTCGCGATCGCCGCTCACGAGGCTTGGCTCGGCGAAGTCGAAGATGTCCAGCGCGTCAGGCAGGCGGTCGCGAATGACCGGCAGATAAACCGAACGATGTCGCGAGCCGTCGAGGTCGGCGGGGATTGCCTTGTTGAAGCCGACGAGCGACATCGAATGATTCATTTCCGTGACCAGCGAGCCTTTGCGCGGCGTGCGGTCGAGGCGCCCGGAAACGGTGAGCATCGAGTCGCGGATGACCTCGGCATCGAGGCGGCGTTTGTTCGCGCGCCAGAGCAGGCGGTTCTCAGGGTCTTTGTTAAAACAATCCGCGCGATAGGTCGAAGCCTGCCGGTACGCGCGCGAAAGAACAATTTCACGCACGAGCGATTTCACCGACCAGCCGCCGTCGACAAATCTCAGCGCCAGATGGTCGAGCAATTCCGGATGGCTCGGCCGTTCGCCCGTAAAACCAAAGTTGTCCACGGTGCGCACCAGGCCCACGCCGAAGAGATGATGCCAGACGCGATTGGCCATCACGCGCGCCGTCAACGGATGGTCCGGGCTGGTGAGCCATTGCGCCAGCTCCAGGCGGCCGCTCTGCTCGCGCGGCGGCGGCTTGGCGTGGCTGACTTCAATCACGCGCGGGTACCCACGCGTGATGGGCTTGATGGGGCGCGCGATTTCACCGCGCTCCAGCAACCGCGCGTCTTTCACCTTGCCTTTCTCCTGCACGCCCATGCACAGCGGCAGTGCGCGGCCCGTATCGTCCACGGTGGCCAGTTGTCCCTTGATGCCGCCGCGCGTCCAGTAGATGCGGATGGCGTTGCGCAGCATGTCGTAGCCTTCGCCGCTCAAGTCCTTGCCCTCGGCGACGGCTTTTTTCACGCGGGCCGCGCCGTCCTTTTCTTCCTGGTCGAGCTTGGCCAGTTGCGTCTTCAACTGCTTCACCTTCGCCTCGGGCATCGGCTTGTTGGGGATCAACTGCCCCGGCAAATCCGGCAACCGGATGAGTTCGCCGCCGACATTGTTCTCCGAATCAATCCACGTGCCGAAATACGTCTTCGTGCTGCCGAAGATCCCGGCCAGCGCGTAGTAATCCTCCATCGCGAAGGGATCATACTTGTGATCATGACAACGCGCGCACGCGACGGAACTCGCCATGACCGCGCGCGTCACGGCATCAATCTGTTCGTCCGCCAGATCGGCTTCGAACTGCGCGCGGTTCATCTCGTTCAAGCCTTTTGCGCCGAACGCGAGAAAGCCCGTGGCAATCAGCAATCGCGCGCGCTCCGCGTCGTCCTTCGCGGGCAGCAAATCGCCCGCGAGTTGCTCGGTGATGAAGCGGTCAAACGGCCTGTCCGCGTTGAACGCCCCAATCACATAATCGCGGTAACGCCACGCGTGCGGGTAGGCGATGTTCGACTCACGACCGTTCGATTCAGCGAACCGCGCCACGTCCATCCAGTGGCGGCCCCAGCGCTCGCCGAAATGGGGCGACTTCAACAAGGTATCCACCTCGGCCAGCAGCGCCGCGTCCAGTTCGCCCGCCTGGGCGCGCTTGGTGAATGCCACCGCCGCATCTTGCGACGGCGGCAGGCCAATCAAATCGAAATACAACCGCCTCAACAGCGTGACCGGTTCCGCATCGGGCGACGGCTTGAGTTGACTTTCTTCCAGCTTCGCGAGGATGAAGTGGTCCAAATCACGCTTTACCCAGGAAGGATTCTTCGCCGCCGGCAGGCTGTCTCGAACCGGCTTTTTGTACGACCAAAACTCGCGGCCTGATTTGATATCCACCGGCGGGCGTTCGATGGCTTTGCCCGTGGGCTCGCGCGGGTCCGGCGCGCCCATTTTGATCCATGCCTCGAAGTCGCCGATCACGGACTTGGGCAACGGCGCCTTCTTCGGCGGCATCTGCAAATCGGGATCCGTGTGCGAAATGGCGGTGAGCAGCAGACTCTTCACCGGGTTGCCTGGCACGACCGCCGGCCCCCGGTCGCCGCCCGTGCGGATATTCTCGCGCGTGTCGAGCAGCAGGCCGCCCTTCGATTTGTTGGCGTCGGCCGAGTGGCACTCGTAACAATGATTCACCAGCACCGGACGGATTTTCGCTTCGAAGAAGTTCAGTTGTTCGGACGGAATCGGCGCGGCGAACGCGGCGAGCGTCGTCAACTGGCACGCGGCAAGGAGACGGAATGTCCGCATCCTAGTAAACATAAGCGAACTCGTTCGAGTTGAAGAGCACCAGGCACACTTCCGCCAGGCCGCGCGTCTCGGCATCGGCATCCGCGGGCTTCAGGTCAGGAATGAAATCGTCATAGGCCGCCAGACGCTCGGAGAAAACGAATTTCTCGCCGGTGTTTTCTTCGACCGCCTCGCGCACGACTTCTTTGGGCAACTGCGGCTGCTCGAACTTCAGCGTCTTGTGGCGCGCGGTCATCGCGTCCCAATGCGCAAGGCACGCCTTCACTTCCTGCGCCGAGGGCTTGCGTCCGTAAGCCAGGTTAAAGGCGCGTTCCAACGCCGCATGGCGCGAAGAGGTTTCCTTCTTCAGCCGCGCCGCCAGCGCCAGCGCGCGGTCATACGACCCCTGCCCGTTGAACAGGCTGAACACCTGCGGCGTGACGGTCGAGGCCTCGCGCGCTTCGCATGAGAGATCGGGCGTGGGCGAGTTGAACACTTCCATGAACGGGTCCAGTTGCCCGCGAATCTTCAGCGCGTAAATGGAGCGCCGATGGCGCTGCTCTGGTTTGGGCGACGGCTGCCACGCCTCGGCGAATGTGCCCATGACCTGGCGCGGTTGAAGCGCCGCTTCGATATTGATTTCCGGCCGCGCGGGAATGCCACCGAGCGCGGGATTCAATTCGCCCGAGACGCGCAACATCGAATCGCGCAATTCCTCCGCCGTCAGGCGGCGCGGCTTGAACACGGCGAAGCTGATGTTGTTCGGGTCCTTCTCGGCCAGCACCTTCGGGTTCGGATGCGTTGCGGCGCGCCGATATGCTTCGCTCGACAAAATCAACCGGTGCATCGCCTTCACCGACCAGCCTTGTTCGATGAACGTCGCCGCCAGCCAGTCGAGCAATTCGGGATGCGTCGGTTTCTTGCCGGTCGCGCCGAAATTATTCGGATTGCCCGCGATGGCCTGGCCGAAATGCCATTGCCAGATGCGATTGGCCATGACGCGCGCGGTCAGCGGATGCTTCGGATGCGTGATCCACTCGGCCAGCGCCTTGCGCCGGCCTTCGATGGCGTCGGGGATTTGCAGCTTGGGAAAATCCTCGACGTAACTCGCGGTAAACTTGTCCACCACGCTCAACACGCCCGGCTCCACGGGCTTTGTCGGCGAGAACGGGTCGCCGCCCGCGAGAACGGCGGTCTGTTCCAGTTCACCCACCGTCATGCGCGTGGCCGGCATGCGCGCGGGCGCGTTGACGGATTTTACGTCGGGCGTGCGGCCGTCATAGACCGTGAATGCAATCGGCTGGTAACGCTCGAATTCCCAGCGCAACCGTTCGAGGCCCTTGCGCGCCACGCGTTCGCGTCCGTAATCCTCCGGCGAAAATCCATACAGCTTCGGCGGAAACTGGTCCTCGGGAATCTTGCGCGCCATCATCCGGTTGCGCGCGCCGTTGAAGGCGCCGACGAATTCGCGTTTTCCCGTCCCGCCGTCCTTTTGCTTCGCTTCGGCCACAACCTCGTTCCAAGCGGCGGGATCAATGCCCTTTTCCTTGAACCATCCCTCCGCCGCCTTGAGTGACTTCGCATCCAGTTCCTTCAACGTGGCCAGATGTTCCTGCCGGCGTTTCTCCAGATACTTTCGCTCTTCGAAGCCAAGCGTGTTCTCGCCGGGCAAAAACGGCGCGTCGCGCTCGGCCAGTTGCGTCGTGGCGAACACCGCCTGCATCGAGTAATAATCGCGCGTGGGGATGGGGTCGAACTTGTGGTCGTGGCAGCGCGCGCATTGCAGCATGTGCCCCATGAACACCTGGCCGACCATGTCCGTCGCGTCATCGAGGAACCGCTGGCGCGCCACCTTCGCCACCTCCATGCCCGTCAATTCCCACGGCCCCATGCGCAGGAAGCCGGCGGCGACCAGCATCTCGGGATTGTTGGGATCGATTTCATCGCCCGCGATTTGCTCGCGCACGAACTGGTCGTAGGGCTTGTCCTGGTTGAAGGCGCGAATCACGTAATCGCGATAACGCCACGTGTTGCCGCGCACATAATCATTCGCGAACCCGCTCGAATCCGCGTAACGGACCACGTCAAGCCAATGCTGTCCCCAGCGCTCGCCGTAATGCGGCGACCCGAGCAAACGCTCGACGACTTTTGCAAACGCCTTGTCATCCGGCAGTGGGTCTTTCAGAAACGCCTCCACTTCCTCGGGCGTCGGCGGCAGCCCGATCAAATCATACGTGACGCGCCGAATCAGCGTCCGCCGGTCCGCCAGCGGTGCGGGCGGCAATTTCAATTCCATCAGCTTCGCATTGATGAACGCGTCAATGGGATTGGTCGCGCCGTTGCTTCGGAATTCGGCGTTCGGGCTTCCTTCGGAATTCGGAATTCGGATTTCGGATTTGCCTCCCGGCACCGCCGGCTTCTTCAACGGCTGATACGCCCACAAATTCTCCGGCTTATATTTCCGGTTCGTCCAATCCGGCGACAGCCCGCCGCTGGTCGCCACCGCGATGCCGTCTTCGGCCGACCACTTGTCCGCCACCTTCGCGATTTCCTTCAGGCGCGTTTCATTCGGCCACGGCGCGCCGCCAGCAATCCACTGTTTGATATACTCGACCTGCTCGCTGGTGAGCTTGTCATTTTCCTTGGGCGGCATCACGAGGTCTTCGTCCTTGCGCGTGACCGCGATGTAAAGCGGGCTTTCCTCCGGTTTGCCGGGAACAATGGAGGGCTTCTCGCTCTCGCCGCCCTTCAACAGCGCCTCGCGCGTGAGCATCACGAAATCGCCCTTGATCTTCTTCGGATCATCCCCGTGGCAGGCGAAACATTTCTCCTTGAACACCGGCAACACGCGATGCACGAACAATTCCTCGGCGTCCGGCTTCGCGGCGGCGGCACCGGCCGTGACAGTCGCGATCAAGGTTGCCAACAGGCCGTTCAAAATGCGTCGTGCTGCTATCATGATGCTTCAAAGTTAGTATGCCATGGGCACCGGGAAACGCATCCAATTTTTTGGCGTTGTTTTTAAGTTTTGCGGCAGCCTTTCGCCGCGCAACTTCCAACCCGCTGCGCTTTCGTCCTCGTCGTCGTCCTCGTTCTCGTCCTCGAAATTGCCGCAAATCGACCTTCATTCAATGTCGGGTGTAACCACCCGTCGCAGCCCGCCGTCATATATTTGTAGTTTTTCCGCACCGGTGAGTTGCGCGCGGTTGTTATGAAAAGACGTTCTGTTTCGGTGAACGGCCTCCATTCTGAGCGGCCCATCGGGTCGGCTGTCGAAATGGTCGGCGGCCGCACGCGCGAACAGGTCTGTTACGGCACCTATCAAGGCGACATGCCGGATCAACGCTTCCGTTTCCGCATCGCCATGGTCGAACACGCCGATTCCTTCCGCCTCCACGCGCACGAATATTCCGAGTTGTGCATCGTCCTTGGCGGACGCGCCCTGCACCGCACCGAACACGAGGATTACCCGCTCGAAACGGGCGACGTCTTTGTCATCAGCGGCGACACCCGCCATGGCTTCCAAAACCCGCAGGGCCTCAAGCTGTGCAACCTCATGTTCGATCCGCAGCAATTCCTGGCCGGTCACCGCGATTTGGAACGGCTCGCCGGTTTCCACGCCCTTTTCAACGTCTCCCCGCGCGCCCGGCGTCCGCATGAATTCAAGGAGCGGCTGCACCTGACCGCGGCGCAACTGGCCGAGGTCACCGCTTTGATTTCAGCCATCAAATCCGAATGCGAGCACCAGGAGGAAGGCTGGCACGCGGGGGTGCGGCATCAGTTTCTGCTGCTGGCACTCTATTTGTCGCGCCTGTACACGCGCCAGACGCGCGGCCAGGCCACGCCCTTGATGCGCATGGCCAAGGTCGTTTCGCACATCCAGCAACATTATGGCGACGACCTGCGCATCGCCGGACTCGCGCGCCTGGCGCACCTGTCCGTCAGCCAGTTCCAGCGCACATTCAAACGCATTTACGGCGCCACACCCGTGCGCTTCATCAACCAGGTGCGCGTCCACGAAGCCTGCGAAATGCTCAAGGACCCCAACCGCAGCATCACGGAAATCGCCTTCGCCGCCGGCTACGCCAGCAGCTCCTTTTTCTCCACCCAATTCAAATCCTTCATGGGGCAGAGCCCGCTGGATTACCGCCGCGCGAAATTGGGCGGCGTGAACGGCAACGGGCATTGAGCGTAAGCCGGCGTCCTGATCTATCACTGCACCCGTTTATAGACGGCCAGCACGTGATCCGTGCCTTCGGCGGACTTGAACTCGGTGGGGCGGGCCGCGCCATTGACCGCGTAGCACACGCGCATCGTGTCACCGGAAAGTTCGTAGATGGCGGGCACAAAGTCACCTTTGCGCGTCGTGACATTCATGTGGCGCGGCGTGGAGCCGTCGAGAACCTCAAAGGTTCCGCCGTCCTCGTCGTCGCCTGAGCGCACAAAGTAGGAGTTGCCCTTTACGTCGAGCTTGATGGCGGACAGCGTCTCCTCCGCGGCAGCTTCGCCATTGCCAATCAACTGCGTCGGTGTCCATGCGCCTTGAATGGCCTCCAGATCGGCCTTGGCGGAACCACCCGACAGCTTCTTGATGCGGACATTCTTGAATTGAACGGTCATCGGCGGACCTTGATGAATTTGGAGGGCGAGGATGCCCGACTTGGCCGCCTTGGCGGCGTCTTCATCCACCACATCCACCGTTGGCATGCCGTTGATGAAGTGTTGCAGATGGTTCCCCCGGGCGATGACCACATAGTCGTTCCAGTCTTCGTGCTTGATGTTCGCTTGAATATCCTCGGACTTGCCCACCGAACCCGTGACCTGCACATCCGCCTTCTTCGCTTTTTTACCCTTCTGCTCGATTTCGATTTCGGGCTTCACCGTGGTTTTCTGGCCGCGCTGAGCAAGGATGCCACGCCCGCGCTCCTCATAGAGAATGCCGCTGTAAGTCTTGCCCGCTTCGAAATCGGCCTGGTAACCGCCGACGATGGGGCCGAATTCGCCTTCCTGCAGCACCTTGCTGCGATACTGGATACCCGAGTTGCCCGCGACAATGCGATACGACAGGCGCAGTTCGAAGTCGGCCACTTCACCGTTGGTGTAAACGAGGAAGGTGTTGTGTTTAAGGGTGGATCGGCCCGGGTTCGCCGGGTCGGCCGGGGTCTTGCCCGTGATGGCGCCGTCCTGCACGGACCAGAGCGCCGGGTTGCCGCGCCAGCCGGTGAGGTCTTTGCCGTTGAACAAACTGGTGAATCCCGCTTCCGCGCCGAAGCAGGCGGCGCCACTCAAGGTCAACGCGAGTCCAAATCCCAACGACTGCAAGGTTTTCATAGGTCTATGAGGTGTACGTGCGACAGTGATTAGATTGGCGCTATTCATCCCGGCGCGGCGCGGCCTGTCAACTCTTGAGAGTCTGCGCGTTTGGCCCATGCGGCCGCAATGCCGCCACCGCGTCGTGGAAATCCACGGGCCAGGGGGCTTCGCAAACAATCTCCTCGCCCGTGGCCGGATGCTCAAACACGACCTTCCACGCGTGCAGCATTTGTCGCGGCGCGGTGAAATTTGTCAGTTCGCGCAAACGCGCGTTGTGGCGTTTGCCGTAGGTGACATCCCCGACCAGCGGGAAGCCGATGTGTTGGAAATGCACGCGAATTTGGTGGGTGCGTCCGGTGTGTAAAAGCGCCTCGGCAAGGGTTGCGCCGTGCAGCCGTTCCAGCACGCGGTAGGTGGTCCACGCGTCGCGTCCGCGTCCATCGGTCACGGCCATGCGTTTGCGATGGCTCGGGTGCCGCGCAATCGCCGCGCGAATCTCCCCTTCTTCACGGTCGAGTTCGCCGCACAACAGGGCGTGATACACCTTTTGCACGGAGCGCGCCGCAAATTGCCGCGACAAGCCCAGGTGCGTCGGGTCGCTTTTCGCCACCACCAGGCACCCGCTGGTGTCTTTGTCCAGGCGATGGACGATGCCCGGGCGCGCCACGCCGCCGATGCCGCTCAACTGCCCGCGGCAATGGTGCAGCAGCGCGTTGACCAAAGTGCTGTCATCGTGCCCGGCCGAGGGATGCACGACAATACCCGGCGGCTTGTTCAAGATCAGGAGATCTTCGTCCTCGAACAGGATGTCCAGGGGGATTTCCTGGGGCTTGACTTCGGACGCCCTGGCTTCGGGCCAGCGGATTTCAATCTGCTCCCCCGCGCGCGGATGGTGCGTGGCTTTGGTCGGCTGGCCGTTGACGAGGATGTCGCCCTGTTCGATGAGGCGCTGGATGGTCCCCCGGGAAATCATCGGAAACTTCGTGCGCAGGAACACGTCCAGCCGCTTGCCCGGCAAGGTTTGTTCCACGACCACCCTGTCGATTGGTTCGCTCATGGAGTCTTCGCCGCGCCCGCCTTTCCTGCGCCCGCCGGCGCCTGTGCGCGCTGCCACCAATACAACACCGCGCCGCACGCGAAGATTCCGATGCTGACCAGGTGTGCCGGCGTCGCCCAGCCGCCCAGGTAATGCACCGGATAATCGCCCCGGAACGATTCGACCACCGAACGCAACACCGCGTAACCGAGCAGATAAACGGCGAAGACCTGGCCGTCAAATTTCTTGCGCCGGAACAGCCACGCCAGTCCTCCGTACAACGCGAGATTGAGGAGCGCTTCGTAAACCTGGGTGGGATGCACCGGCGCGCCGTGCGTTTCGTGATCGGCGGGAAAATGGATCGCCCAGGGCAGCGAGCATTCGCGTCCAAAGCAGCAGCCGTTCATCAGACAGCCGATGCGTCCAAACACATGACCCAGCGCGATGCTTGGCGCCAGGATGTCCGCCATCTGCCAGAGCGCCAGCCGGTGTTTGCGGACGAACAGGATGCAGGCCAGCGAGGAGCCGATCAGTCCGCCGTAAAACACCAGGCCGCCATGATGGACCATGAAGACTTCGTGGAACGGTTTGCCGGCGAATTGTTCCTTCCAGTAGGAGATGACGTACAGCGTGCGCGCGCCGACCACCGCGCCCACGATGAGCCACGGGCCAAGGTCCATGACGCGTTCGGGGCTGGCATTGACGCGCAACGCGCGCCGGCCGGCGGTCCAGAGCGCAGCCAGAAATCCGGCCGCCATGAACACGCCATACCAGTGAATGGTCAGACCGCCCAGTTGAAAGGCAACACGATGCACGCGGGCGCAAGTTACGGTTGGTTGCGAAACGTGACAAGTGCGCAGGCGCCGGGTTTGGAATCCCGCCTTCAGGCATCGGTGTTAATCCAATCCATCCGTGGTTAAGATTCTCCTTGCCGGCAACGTTCAACGTTACGGCGTGGGCGCGGGCTTGGCCGGAAAGCCTGGCGGCAACGGGGGCGCGGGGGCGAGCCCGGGTGGCACGGGCGGCAATTGGGGCACCACAGTGCGCCACTTTTCCTTCTCTTTGTCACTCATCTGGTTCCAGCGCTCGGCGTTTTTCAGGAATTGCGCGCGTTGTTCGGGCGTCATGTTGACGTATTTGCGGAAGGAATCGATGCACTTCTTGCGCTCATCCGGCGGCAGTTTCTCAAATTGTTCCAGGGCGGCGTCCATCAGTTTGCGGTCCGCAAGCGACAGCGTGCCAAGGATGCGATCCTTTTCCTTTTCGGAAAGCTGGAAGAACTGGTTGAAGTTTTCATACATGCGGCCGCGTTGTTCCTTGGGCAGGGCGCGCCACTCGTCGAGTTTTTGTTCCATCCGCAGGCGGTACTCGGTCGAATGGCCGGAAAACACGGCGTCTCGCTGATCGGGCGGGGCCGCCTCGATGCGCGAGAAGTAGGTCATCGTCCATTTGTTCTCGAGCACTTCCCGGCGCGATTCCAGGGGCAGTTGATCCCAATGCCTGAGCCGCTCCTCCACCAGGGGCCGGAAGTCCTCCGGAATCGCAGCCAGCCTTTCCTGGCGCAACTCGGGCTTCTTCAACCACAACAGCGGTTCCAGGTAATACTGCATCTGCGTGGTGCGCAGGCGCACTTCGCGGTCGTACGGAGAAAGCGCCTTGTATTCCTCCACTTTCGCCAGCCAGAACTTGCGCGAGTTTTCGGATTTTTCCGCGAGGGCCTGATCGAGTTGCTCCGGCGACATCGGCAGCAATTCGCGCAAGTATTCAGCGGTGGAACGGCGCGAAAAACTAGAGTAACGACGCGAGCCATCCGAGCGTTTGCCGTCGTTTGAGTCGCTGCGCTTGCCGTCGTAGGAGGAGGAGCGGGAACGTTCGTTGCGGGTGGGATCAGCCACCGCGCCAGCCTCGTTGCTGGTCTGGGCGGCTGCCGACACCCCGATCAGGAGCGCCATCACTACCGCTGTGTCGCCACGAACCCTCATAACGCACCGCCGCTACTGCATCGCCAGCAGTTCGTAATCCACATCCGCCTTCTGGCTCAAACGGTTGATGGCCTCGAAGTCCTTCAGGATGTCCACGCTCGGGATGGTCGAGGAAGTGACTTCCGTCACGTGCGTCAGGCTTTGGGCCAGTTCAGCCCGCTGGTGTTCCTGATAAACATAGGTCGTCAGCAATCCCACGGCCAGCGCCATGCTGACCGCCGTGACGGCGCGAGCCCAACCCACCTCGTGCAACCAGCTCCAACGGCCCATTTTTTCCAGTCCGCGCTCGGTGGCTCGTTGCTCCCGTTCCACCGCTTGCAGCACGCGCGCCGTGAAATTGCTGGACAACGGCGCGTCCGGCAATTGTTCCAGTAGCTGGTTTAATGTCAGATCATCTTTCAAATCGGTTGCCGACTCGGGGTGCGCCGCGACATACGCTTCCAGGCGCGCCTGTTCCTCCAAGGAGAGGTCACCGCGTAACACCTTTTCCCGCAACTGCTTGCGTTGTGCTTCGTTCATTGCTATCCTTTCATTCTAAAACCGTCGGAACCAGAAAGTTGCGTTATTTCGGCGCATCCTTCCAGGCCCCGCTGCGGAGGTAAGGTTTCAACTTCATTTTCAACGTTTCCCGCGCCCGATGAATCAATGATTTGGTCGCGGATAATGAACAATTCAAAACGGCGGCAATGTCCTCGTATGACATGTCCTCCTGCCGGCAGAGCAATAATGCCGTGCGCTGGTTCTCCGGCAATTGGTCCAGGGCTTCGCTGATCTTCTGCTCCAGTTCGCCCTGCAACAGCAAATCCGGTGGCGAGTGCACCTTGTGGTCTTCGAACTGCCGGTAAGGCTGGTCGTCGTGTTCCGGATGCTCCACATCCAGGGACTCCGCGCGGTGGCGGGAGCGCCGCCGGATTTCATTCAGGCACAGGTTGCGCGCGATGGTGAACAGCCACGTGGAAAAACGCGCGGTGTCGCGATAGCGATGCGCCGACTTGTAAACCTGCACGAAAACATTCTGCGCCAGATCCTCCGCTTCCGTCAGGTCGAGCAGGGAACGGTAGATCAAGTTGATCACCGGTTGCTTGTACTTTTCCACCAACACTTCGAAAGCTGACATGTCGCCGCGCTGGACGCGCAGCATCAAGCCGACATCCGGGTCCATGTTGGAGTCCATTCAATAATAGTGTAACAGGATGCTGTCGCCGTGCAAGGCCGCAATCACCGCAATCCACAAGGCAACAATTCCCCCCTCGCGGGGGAGACCGGGCCTTCCGGCGGGAATTGCTGGCGGCGGTGCCGGAGCGCGCCGGCGCGCGGCATTACGGCGGGGAACCTGCGGCGATCGGGAGGCCACGGCGCAGCGATTGATCGCGCAGGGCCTATCGGTATTCCAAAATATCTCCCGGCTGGCATTCCAACGCTTTGCAAACTGCTTCCAGCGTTGACAGCCGGATCGCCTTTGCTTTGCCGTTTTTCAAGACGGAAATGTTGGCCATGGTGATGCCGACTTTCTCGGCGAGCTCGGTGACGCTCATTTTCCGCTTCGCCAACATGACATCGATGTTAATGATGATGGCCATGCTGGTTAAACCGTCAGGTCGTTCTCGGACTTTATGTCCACCGCGCTTTGCAAAGTTTTTTCAAACACAGCCGCGGCCGTGGCGACCACGGTGGAAACAAAAATCAGAAAAAGGCCCATCATCACGCCACCCGCGATGTCCTCCTTGCCCCGCTGAACGGTAAAGAAGTAGGCTTCTGCCCCCGCAAGAAAGGCGACCAAGATCAGCGCACAGCGTTTTATGGTCCGCAACGCTTTCACGGAATCGGGTGAGAATACCTTATTTTGCCCGACGTATCCGAGCAACTTGAACGCCTGGTACAGGGCCACAAAAAATGCCATGGACCCTGTGTACGCGTACGCCAGGAATGGATCGTTGAAGTAGATCTGAAAGACGGTCGCGTGCGCGTTTCGGCCCTCGAGGTGCGGTTCCCAGAGCAGAAGGGCAAGAGCGCCGATCCCGATCAGCACAATGACTGCCTGAAGGAAGATGGTTGAGCCCTTTTTCATAATGTTACTTTTTATGAACTTACTCGTACAAACTACCCGGTATTTATCGTTTGTCAATAAATATTTATCGTTGATATCGGAGCGCAGCGCTGTTTCGCTGCTCAAGACGGTGGCACTGGAGACGCGCCGGAAAGGGGGACAAGGGACTGACCACGGGCGAGTGGACGTTGCCGGAAAATTGCACGGCGCGTTTCGTGCCGTGAATGAACGTGGCGAAGATTGATGGCACGCTGGAGGGACACCCCCGGGCGCTCGCTGCGTGACGCAATGGCTGGGCTTGCTCAAAGATATCCCTACCGAAAGCTCATTCCGTTTGCTCGACGCCAGGACTACTACGGCGAAGATTTCCTGGCTTTATTTGGATTTTCTGCCCGCCGCCTTCACCGAACACGGCCTGCCCCTGGAACTCTACGTCGATTGCCACAGCCTGTTCTTTCCCCAGCGTCCCGACGCCCTGACCCAACTGGGAGCGGCACTGCACTTCTACGGCATCTCCCTCCGCTGCGCCCGGGTCATCCATTGCCAGCATCCAAACGGAACCAAGGCCGGTGAACGCCCCGCTCTCTTACTCCAAATCCGAGTCCACTAAATCTGTCCACCTTTGAAATCCTCACGACACGCAAAAAGCCTTGCTTTGCAGGCGGGTTCCCAGTAAGGGTACGACCAGTTCCTCTCCCGTTGCATGAGGTGGAATGGGGTTCCAAACAAAATATTCTCACCGGTCGCATAGGTTCGCTATGAACACGAACACTGGATTCTCTCCATGGCTTCGGATCACGTTGTTCACCGCCGTTGCGCTGCTCGCGCCCGCCGCGCTTCAGGCCCAACCGATTCTAAGCGATGAAGAGCCTCCACCGCCGCCGCCGAACCGGATCGTCGTCAAGCTGAAGCCGGCCCTGGCGCGCACCGTGGAACAGGCCTTGCCCGCCGGTGAACCGGCTTTGCGCGGGCCGTTTCCGCGCGCGCTTGAAGTCTTCGAGCAGCACAAAGGGCGCAAGCTTGCCCCGGTTCACCCGGGTATCGCCAGCGCGCTGAAGAAGGGTGCGGGCCAACGCGACATCGTCCGCAACATCCGGAATCGTTTCGCGCAACGCGCCGGCCGGATTCCCGCCGGTTTGGAACCGCCGGATGTTTCGCGCACTTACGTACTCGAGGTGGATGCCGCCAACCCGGCCGAACTGGACCAGCTCGTTGCCGGCCTCAAGGGCGACCCCCAGGTGGAATTCGCCGCTGCCGAACAGTTGGTGTGGACTCAATTCACGGCCAACGACCCGTACTTTTCCACCAGCGGATCCTGGGGGCAGAGTTATGCCGACCTTTACGGCCTGCATGCGCTCCAGTGCGCCGTAGCGTGGGATGTGGTCAACGGCGCCGGCACCGTCGTAGCCATCGTGGACACCGGTATTGACTATAACCACCCCGACCTGAGTGCCAATGTCTGGGTCAATGCCGGTGAAGTCCCCGGCAACGGCCTGGACGACGATGGAAACGGCTTCGTGGACGACAATCGCGGCTGGGATTTCGTGGGCGCCAGTTACCTTTCGCCCGTTTACGACAACAACCCGATCGACCCGCACGGTCACGGCACGCACGTTGCGGGCACCGTCGCCGCGACCGGGAATAATGGAATCGGTGTCATCGGCGTTGCCTGGGGCGCGAAGGTCATGGCGGTGCGCGGGTTGGACAACGGCGGCACCGGCACCGACGCAATGCTGGCCAGCGCGGTAGTCTATGCGGCCAACAATGGCGCGGATGTGATCAACTGCAGCTTTGGCGGACCAGGCACCTCGCAGGTGCTGATGGACGCGGTCAACTACGCCCACAGCCTGGGGTGCGTGGTGGTGGTTTCGGCCGGCAACTCCGACGCCCGGGCCGAAGGCTTCTTCCCCGCTTCCTTCCCGAACGTCATCACGGTAGCCGCCACCGGGCCCAACGATGGGCGCTCCTCCTATTCGAACTGGGGCGGCAAGCTGGACGTGGCGGCGCCCGGCGACGACATCTTGTCCTTGCGCGCTGCGAATACCAGCCGCGGCCCCTTGGTCGGCACGCAGTACACGCGATTGAGCGGCACCAGCATGGCGGCGCCGCACGTGTCCGGTCTGGCCGCGCTGATCCTTTCGCAATCACCCACGCTCAGCTCCGAACAAGTCCGGCAGGTCATCCGCGTGTCGGCCCAGGACGTGAATTTGCCGGGTGTGGACGAGTTCACCGGCGCGGGTCGGGTCAACGCCGCCCTGGCCGTGGCGGTGCCCAATGCGCTGGAGGCAAAGATTCAAGGGCCGTTTGAAGGCGCGACGACCGCCGGCCCGATCACGATTACGGGCGTGGCGCAAGGGCCGGGATTTTCTTATTACGTCCTGGAATACGGCGCAGGCGAGTGGCCGAACACGTGGACGCTTATCCAACAGAGCAGCGCACCCGTCAACGGAGGTCAGCTCGGCGAGTTCGATCCCGGCCAGTTGCCGGACGGTCGGCACGCTGTGCGCCTGCGCGTTTACGACGCCAGCGGCGCGGTGTTTCAGGATCGAGTCTCGATTCTCGTGGATTACGTCCGGATCACTTCGCCGGTTCCGCCAGCGCTTCCCAGCGCAAGCCACGCGTTCAAGGCGGGCGCATCGGTTCCGATTTACGGCACGGCCAGCGGGCCGAGCTTTTCGGCGTTCCGCGTCGAATGGGCGCGGGGCATCAATCCGGCGACGGGTTGGACCAGTGCCGGGGTCACGCTCAATGGCGGCGCCAGTCCGGTCACCAACGGGCTCCTGGCCAGTTGGGAC
>JBFMBT010000110.1:0-19335 GCA_040754875.1 Verrucomicrobiota bacterium
TCAAGGGAGAGGGCCGGGGTGAGGGGGACCGCCGCATTGCCAATCCCAACGCGCTAGAATGCAAATGCTCCGACTTCATCAAGCCCAACGCTGTTCCCCTCCTGGGAGGGGTCAGGGGTGGGTTCATCGCGAGCCTTGCGTGTCATCCCTCCCAACGCGGCAACCGGCTCCCCCTCTCCCCAAGGGAGAGGGCCGGGGTGAGGGGGAAGGGCACGTTTTATCATCGAACAGCCTGAACACCCCGACCAGCACCGCATCAAACGTTCACCTTACTCGCATCGCTCAAACAGGATTTCAAACATGCTGAAACGCACACCTCTCTTCTCCACCCACCAGAAATTCGGCGGCCGCCTCATCGAATTCGGCGGCTGGGAAATGCCCGTCCAATACACCAGCATCATGGACGAACACCAGACCGTCCGCAGCGCCGCCGGCTTGTTCGATATCTGCCACATGGGCGAAGTCACCGTTACCGGTCCCGCCGCCCTGCCCTTTCTGAATTACGTCCTCACCAACGACGCCGCCAAACTGACCGCCGGCCTCGGCCAGTACACGCAGATGTGCCACGAGCGCGGCGGCGTCATCGACGACCTCTATCTCTATCGCCTGGCCGACCAGGAATACTTGCTCATCATCAACGCCTCGCGCACCGAAGCCGATGTGGCCTGGTTGGAGAAACAACGTGCGGCGTATCCGGACAAGGCCAACGTCACCCTGCGCAATGTCTCCGAACAATTCGGCGCCGTCGCCGTCCAGGGACCAAAGGTGAAGGACTTCATCGACGCGTGCTTTGCCGGCCCATCGACTGCAGGCACAAAGGTCGCGCGGGCGACCGAGCTCACGAAGAACCAGATCGCCGCGTTCGGCTTTCAAGGCCAGACCATTTACGTCGCCCGCACCGGTTACACCGGCGAAGACGGTTTTGAAATCGTTGCGCCCGCCGCCCAAATCGAGGCTGTGTGGAACACGCTGCAAACCGCCGGCCAGCCCTCCGGCCTGAAGCCCGCCGGATTGGGCGCGCGCGACACCTTGCGCACCGAAGTCTGCTATCCCCTTTACGGCCACGAACTCGACGAGAACACCACGCCCATCGAAGCTGGCCTCGGCTTCTTCGTCGCGCTGGAGAAGGGCGAATTCATCGGCCGCTCCGTGCTGGCGGAACAAAAGGCCGGTGGCGTGTCCAAACGCTGCGTCGCTTTCAAGATGACCGACAAATCCGCCCCGCCCCGCCCACACTACCCCATCTGGAGCGCGGGCGCCGATGGCGCAAGGATTGGCGATGTTGTCAGCGGCACACAAAGCCCATCGCTCGGCATCGGCATCGGCCTGGGCTACGTGCCCCCCGCCTTCGCCAAAGCCGGAACGCCCATCGAAATCGAAATCCGCGGCAAACGCTGCCCCGCCGTGATCGTCCCCAAACCCATTTATAAAAAAGCGTAGCCATGTCCCGCACGTTCCACACACCCGTAGCGCAGGTTTCCAACCTGCTGTATCGCCGATTTCCAATCGGCCAGGCACGGCAGAAAGAAGAGGGCGGCTTCGTCGAGAATTTGACTCCCCTCAAAATGCCACCCGCTGCAGGCTTGAAGCCTGCGATACAGCAGGTTGGAAACCTGCGCTACATCGCTCTGCGAGCCTATCGCGCAAACTCCGTCCCGGCGCGGCAACCGTCCCACCCTCTCCTTGGGGAGAGGGCCGGGGTGAGGGGGACCGCGACGCCATCAAATCCGTCCGCTCCAGAATGCAAACCCCGTGGCGTCTTACACCCAATCGCAAATCGCAAATCAAAAATCGAAAATCCAAAGTATTTGACCAACCCAAAACTCCCTGACTCAATCACGCCATGTCGAATGTTCCTTCCGACCTGAAATATGCCGCCTCGCACGAATGGGTGCGCGTGGCGGGCGACGCCGCCACCATCGGCATCACCGACCACGCCCAGCACGAATTGACCGACGTCGTCTTTGTGGAATTGCCCAAACCCGGCCGCAAGGTGAAGGCCGGCGAAGCCTGCGCCGTCGTCGAATCGGTGAAGACCGCCAGCGACATCTACTCGCCCGTCAGCGGCGAAGTCACCGAGGTCAACCAGGCCGTGTCCAACAACCCCGCGCTGGTCAACAGCGATCCTTACGGCCAAGGCTGGTTCTTCAAGCTCAAGCTCGCGCAAGCCGATGAACTCGGCAAGCTCCTCGCCGCCGACGCTTACGCGAAGCAGATCGGCGGGTAATCCGGATGGGAACTTGTGTCCGTTTCGGTGTGTCCGGTGGCGGCGCGCGTTGACGAAGCGGTCTGAAACCGTCGAAAGGTGGATGCTATGAAATCGATTTGGGAACACATCGAGTGGATTGCCGTGGCCATCCTGGTGGTGGTGCTGCTGGGCGGGTTCCTGTTCAAGGTTTTTGCCCACCTCTGGTTCAAGGCGGCGGAAAAGGTGGAAAACCTGATCAATCTTCCGCCGTACCGGATCCGCCTCGCCGCCTTGCGCGACCCGGAGTGGATGAATTCCGAACCGGTGCAGTCGCTCGCCGGACCATTGCGCGCGGCCGGCTTCCAGGACGTGGGCGTGTATGAAATCGAATCCATACCCGGCACAAAAATCTTCGGCCTGGTCCATCCCGGCACCTCCGTGATGGCCGCCATCTGCCAGTTGGGCAAGGTGATGTTCCTGGATCTGGTGTCGCGTTTTGAAGACGGTTCCTCCCTGACGCTTTGCAACGTCGCGCTGGGCCAGGAATTTGAGCGCCCGCCACATTTGCAAAGCCGCCGGATGCCCGGCGCATCCTCCGCGCAACTTTACGAAGCCATGCTCAAGGAACGCCCCGCGAAGCCGCTCCGTCCAGCAAGCGCCCGCACATTCTCAAACGATTACGAAGATGGTTACGCCGTCGTGCAAACCTGGAACGCCGAGCGCGGCGGCCCCACTGCCGAGGAAATCCGCAATGTCATCATCGGTCTGGGCAAGGAACCCACGCCGGTGTCCGTTTCCGAGTTTCGCAATCGCTACGTCGATATTTCGCTCAAACGCTGGTGGACGTCGTTGCCCAATCCACCGGTGCCCGCCAACGAGGCCGAGGAAGTCCTGGTGGTGATTCACGACGAAATGACGCCCGAACTCCTCGCCTATCGCTTCAGCGAGTGGACTGGCAATTGGGAGATCGAAGAAAAAGACTTCCCCGCCGGCCTCTCGGCGCGTGCCGCGTTTGCCGCCTTGAACGCCCGGGAAGGCGACCCCTTCCTGAAGGTCTATGAGAAGAAAACACCACTGGAGGCCGATTTTTACATCGCCCGGCAGATAGAAGGAGACGAGTCATGAGCGGGCTTCCCCGCGCGCGCATTTCTTACAATTCTTTTACAACTCATTTACCGCCGCAGAACAACCTTTCGGCGCGCCCATGCGATGGTTGGAGTCATGAAAGCCATCATCCTTTCCACCCTGTTGATCGCGCTCCCCTGCGCCAGTCGTGCGGCGCAGACGGAGGACTACATCGCCCACGAGTGGGGCACCTTCACGTCCGTGCAGAGCGCGGACGGCACGTTGATTCCCTGGAACCCGGGAATCGCCACCGACCTTCCGACGTTTGTTTACAACCGTTCGCGCCCCGGCGACGGCCTCAAAGCCACCGCCTACGGCTTCGGCAGCAAGCTCGGCGTGTTCGCCCTCCACCGCATGGAAACGCCCGTCATCTATTTCTATTCGGACCGCGAGCGCACGGTGAATGTGAAAGTCAACTTCCCGCAAGGCACCGTCACCGAATGGTACCCGCGCGCGCAGGCCTTCGGCCCCGTGAACTTCGAGGACAAGAGCTACCTCGACTGGGGCGCCGTGCAAATCGCCGCGCCCACGCATCAATCGAAATTGCCTCTGGAATCCGCGAAGAACCATTACTACGCCGCGCGCGAAACGGATGCCAACCTCGTGCGCGTTGCCAACGGCAAGCGCGAGGAATGGGAAAAGTTCCTGTTCTATCGCGGCCTCGGCCAATTCCCCACGCCCCTGCGCGTGCTGCCCACCGAGGACGGCAAAGTCACTCTGCAAAACGTCGGCGAGGGCGACTTGAAGCACCTGTTCATCCTGCGCGTGCGCGACGGCAAGGGTACCATCACCTATCACCCGCACCTGCCCGCGCAACGCAACAACCAGGTGACACTCGAACAATCCAAAGCTTCCATGCCTCTGGCAAATCTCGTGAAGGAAATGAACCGCCGCATGGCCGAGTCGCTCACCAAGGAAGGCCTGTTCCCGAAGGAGGCCGAATCCATGGTCAAGACCTGGCACGACTCGTGGTTCGAAGAAACCGGCCTGCGCGTGCTGTATGTCATTCCCGGCGCCGCCACGGACAAGCTCCTGCCCTTGCGCCTGGAACCGCAGCCCAAACAGATCGCTCGCGTCTTCGTGGGCCGCACCGAGGTCATCGAGGCGGACGTCGAATGGGATTTGCTGCAACAGATCGTGCGTTACACCGACACGGACATCCGCGTCCGCAATGCCGCGGTTGAAAAAACCCGCAACCTCGGCCTCGGGCGATTCGCGAATGCCGCTGTCAGCAAGCTGCTCGGACCCGCGCCGAGTCCGCAGTTCCGCGCCAAGGCCCATGAACTCTTGAACGCCATGAACGAATCCGCCCCGGCGAAAGTCACTCTGGTCCGCTGATAAAAAGGGTTAGAGGGCCAGTTGTTCGCAAAGGCGGCGGGTTGTTTTCCGCCGCCTTTTTCGCGCCCGCGGAAGACTGGACGAAACTGACAAAAAAGCCGAAAGTGAAGGCACCGATGAAAAAGGTCGCGCTGGTGTTCGTGCTGGCGGTGTTCGTGCCCAGCCTGGTGCTCGCCTGGCTGGCGGTGCGCTCGCTGCGCGACGAACAGTTCCTGCTCGAACGCCAGCAATCGCTGCTCTGCCAGAGCATCGCCGACACGCTGGCCAAGGAAGCATCCAGTCTTCTGGCGGACCAGCAGCGCGAGTTTGCGCGCCAGGTCGAGTCGTTGCTCGCGAAGCAACCTCCCGAACAACTCGTGCCGAAGTTCGACGACCGCATCCGCGAGCTCTGGCCGCTGGCGGAAGTCGGTTTCGTCGTGTCCATCGAGCGTTCCGCCGTCATGTGCCCGCCGTTGCTGGGACGGCCCGAAGCCCGCCAGTTTCGCCTCGAAAACGACCGCTTTCTCTGCAACGCCGAATCCGTCGAAGTCTATTGGGCCAACGAGAAGACCGCCGCCAACCCGCTGCAAGCGGATGCGAAGAACGCCATCATTTCCAAGGGCAACTACGACCAGGCCCGGCAGCAACAAGGCGGTTCGGGCAATTACGAGTTTTCACAAAAACCCGGCAACTTCCCCTCCCAACAATCCGGCCAACAGTTGGTCCAAACCTTCGATAACAACGAAGCCGCCCAAGGCTCGACGCTCAACACTTCCCAACAAAGCCGCGCGCCGCAAATCAAACGCTCGGTCACGCCGGTCAACCAATACGCCGGCCAGCAGCAAAGCGAGACGACCGCCGAGCAGAATTTTTCCAAGCTCGTTTCCACGGAAGCGGAATTCCGGCAACTCGTCGGTGACGCCAGCGAAGGCACCATCGCGCGTTTCCTCCAGAACAAACTCAACGTCATGACGTGGTATCGTTCGCCCGGCCATCCGCAACTGGTCTTCGGCGCGAAGCTGAATCTTCCGTTGCTCACCGAGGGCTTGCAGCAACTGGTCAAGGCATCGCCGGTCAGCGGACGCGAGGAATCTTTGCCGGGGCTGGGCAACGAAGTGTGCGTCGCACTGATCGACGACAACGCACGCCCGATCGCCCGTTCGCATCCGGCATTCAGCACCAACTGGAAACGCCCGCTGGTCGCCTCGGAAATCGGCGAGGCGCTGCCGCATTGGGAAATGGCGGTGTATCTGCTCGATCCGGCCAAGCTCACGCGCGCCGCGGAGCAACTCAAACTCACACTCGGCCTGCTTATCGCCTTGCTCGTGCTGGCCATCGTCGTCGGCGGCTGGCTGTTGTTCAACGACCTTCGCCGTGAACTGACCCTCGCGCGCCAGAAGACCGATTTCGTGAGCAACGTTTCGCACGAACTCAAGACGCCGCTCACCTCCATCCGCATGTTCGCCGAATTGCTCGCCGAGCGGCGCGTCAACGATCCGGCCAAGGAGCAGTCGTATCTGAACATCATCACCAGCGAAGCCGCGCGCCTGACGCGCCTCATCAACAACGTGCTCGATTTCTCGCGCATGGAACGCGGCGAAAAGAAATATCATTTCGAATCATGCGACCTTGCCCAGGTCACGCGCGACGCGGTCGAGAATTTCCGCCCGCACCTCGAGGCGAACCAGTTCGCCATCAAAACCGACCTGCCCGACGGACCGCTTCCGGTGCGTGGCGATCGCGACGCGCTGGCGCAAATCATCGTCAATCTGTTGTCCAACGCGGAGAAGTATTCCAACGGCCGGAAAGAAATCGATCTGGCCGTCGTCCAACGCAACGATCCCTTGCCCTACACCGAGGTGCAGGTATTGGACCGCGGCATGGGCGTGCCGCGCGGTTGCGAGGAAAAAATCTTCGAGCAATTCTTCCGCGCGCACGACTCGCTTAGCAGCGGCATCCAGGGCTCCGGCCTGGGTCTGACGCTTGCGCGCAAGATTGCCCGCGCCCACGGCGGCGATGTCATTTACCAGGCACGCGACGGCGGCGGCAGTTGTTTCATCCTGCGCCTGCCGTTGAATCCCACCACCAACTGACCGATGAAAACCAGAATCCTGATTGTCGAAGACGACCCGCACATCGCGCTCGGGCTGGAGGAATTGTTGCGCGGCGAAAACTTCGAAGCCGCCGTGTGCCATCGCGGCGACCAGGCGCTCGATGCCGTCAAGAAGCACAAGCCCACGCTCATCGTGCTCGATGTGATGCTGCCCGGCCTGAGTGGTTACGACGTCTGCAAACAACTGCGCGCCCAAAAGTCACCCGCGCTCATCCTGATGCTCACCGCCAAGGGCCAGGAAATCGACAAGGTCGTCGGCCTCGAACTCGGCGCGGATGATTACGTCACCAAACCCTTCGGCGTGCGCGAGCTACTCGCGCGCATCCACGCGTTGCTGCGCCGCGTGCAACCCGCCGCCTCCAGTGAAGTTCCCGTCAACGGCACCTTCAGCATCGGCGACGCGACCATCGACCCGAAGACTTTCCAATTGAAGCGCCGCAACGCTGTTGAAGAACTCACCGCCAAGGAATTGAAGCTGCTCCAACTCTTCCACGCGCATCCCGGCGAAGTGCTGTCGCGCGACAAGCTGCTCAACGATGTCTGGGGCTACAATTACTACGGCACCACCCGCACGCTCGACCAGGTCATCGTCCAGTTGCGCAAAAAGCTTGGCGACAACGGCGGTCAGCCCAAACACCTCCTCACCGTCCACGGCGTCGGCTACAAGCTGGCCACGTAACGGATCGCGGCTGCAGCGGTTGGCTCTATTTGATTTGCCTTCCGCGCTCCTCAAAGGAAGATTCCCGCGGCCATGGCTCGAGCAAATGGAGAACGCCTCAAAGACGCGTTGTGCATCGCCGGCGCCTTCGTGTCGGTGCTGTACATCGTGATGATCACCGACCGCGTGTTCCGGCTGGACCTGAATCAATATGGCATCCTGCCGCGCAGCAAGTCGGGCCTTATCGGCATTGTGTTCAGTCCATTGCTTCATGGCGGGCTCGGCCACCTCATCGCGAACACGCTGTCGTTGTTCATCCTGATGACGATCCTCTTCTGGGACAAACGCTACCAGCCCGCGTCCACGCTCGCGCTCATCTGGGCCGCCAGCGGCCTGGGCACGTGGCTCATCGGCCGCGCCGATGGCCCGCACGGGCCGACCGTTCACATCGGCGCCAGCGGCGTCATCTACGGCCTCATCACTTACCTCATTGCCGCCGGCTTCTGGATGCGCAGTTGGCGCGCGGCCTTCATCGCGGTGCTGGTTTTTCTCTTTTACGGCGGCGCGGCTTTCGGCGTGTTGCCGCGCGACGGCATGGTTTCCTGGGAAGGCCACTTGTGTGGCGCCATCGCGGGCATCTGGGCCGCCTGGGGACAACACGCGAAGTAACGTCACTTCTCCGCCAGCAGCCTCTCAATCGCCGCCTTCATCGCCGCGTAATCCGCGTCGCCTTTCACGTACTGGCCGCCGGGATGGATGTGGCGGATGACGCCCTGGCGGTCGAGAAGAAACGTCACGCTCGTGAAATCGCGCTCCCCGCGGTTCAGCCACCATTCGCGCAGCGTGCGCCACTCCGGATCAATCGCCACGGGAAATTTGAAACCAAAGCGCTCGCTGTGCGCCTTGACGTCCGCCAGCTTCAACGGCCGCGTCGATTTGTGATGATACGCGCCGACGATTTCCAACCCCTTTTCGTGATACACCTGGTAAAACTCGTTCAACGCCGGTGCGGTCGCCGAGCAATACGTGCACTGCGGCGCCGTCCACCAGCGCACCAGCACCACCTTGCCTTTCAAGTCCGCCAGCTTTAGCGGCGTGGAATTCTGCCATTCCGCCAGCCGCCACTCGGGCGCGCTCGCGCCCACGAGCTTGTCCTCCGCGACGACACTTGCCGCGCCCAACATCAGCAAACCAACCAGCCAGCCGCGCATATCATTGCCTCTTCGCGCCCTCGGGTTCGGGGGCTTTCTTATCCTCGCCCAGCTTCGTCGTAATCACAATCTTCGAATCCTTCACCTGCAATGAATCAATCTTGCCAACCATGGCGGCGGTCGCCGGATCGTTCTGCATGTCGCGCGCCAGATTCTCTTTGCGCAACTCCACCATGATCTGGTCCGGCACCATCTGCCCGTTCACCTCGAGTGAGTTCAGCTTCAGGATGAATTCCCCGTCCTCGATCGACGCCTTGAACGTCGCCTTGCCGTTCAGATAACGGCCCTGCAATTTCCCGCCCAGCTTGTCCAGCGGAATGCTCACCGTGCCGTTGATCTTGTCGCCCTCGATGACCACGTGCGCGCGCCCTTTCATGTCCGCGAAGCGCGCGTCCTTCGCGATCAACGCGTTGATTTCATCCGCCGACAGCGTGAGCGTGACCGCGTTGGTCTGAAACTTCAGCGAATCGCGGAACGCATCCACGCGCTGCACGACATTCGTGTATTGCTCGTCCGACAATTGCACCGCGGGCATCGTCGCCGGCGCGGGGCTGGTGTAGTTGTTGATGAGCTTGTTGATCGCGTAACGCCCCGCGAAATACACCGCCACGAGAGAAAACACGCCCACGAGGATGACCGTGAGACAACCGTAGAAAAGACAATTGCGGGTTTTGCTTTCGGATTCGCCTACCATAAGAGTGGTGAAAGATTAGCTCATTTCGTTGCGTCAGGGAAGCAGAACCGATGTTTTCGGACCGCGTAAGACGGTTCTGCGCGCCGAGCCAAAATTCCGCTCGCCCGCGAATAGAGTTATGATACCTTGGAATTGTCCCATGCCACCCGAGGATAACAGATCCGAAGTCGTAAACGGACGTATGCGCCTGCTGTTTGCGCTGTGGGCGGTCGCCATGATGATTCTCGTGTTGAGCATGGTGAACAACCTCACGCTGCGCGACACCACACCGAAAACGAGTGACGCGACCGGAACGGTCAAACGCGTTCCCCGCCCGCCAACGGGCAACACGGCGTTTGTCGCGCGCCAAACGGCTTCGCAACGCCCTGTCCGGCCTCAACCCGCGCCGTTCACCGAGGAGGATGCCGAACCCATCGTTGCCGTTGAAAATCCGCCCGCGGAAACGGCGCCGCGTGCCGTCGCGACCCCGGTCGCGCCAGCGACGCAAGCAGGCGGCGTTGGCTCGACGATGCGCCGGTATGTCGATATTTCCCAAAGCGACCAAACGGGCAATGGCATCGCCGGACGCGTTTTCCTGGAAGGAACGCCGCCGCCCGAAAAGCCGCTCCCGCTGGATCCCAATTGCGGAAAGCTCTATTCCGAAGTCAAACCCACGACCACCTTTTTCGTCGTCAGCAGGGACCGCGGATTGGGCGACGTCTTCGTGCTGGTGGAGCGTGAAACGGGAATACCTTCGCGGCAATTGCCACCCGCGCGGAACCCCGTGCCGGTGCTGCTGGATCAAGTGGGATGTGTCTTCACGCCTTACGTCTTCGGCATTCAGGTGGGTCAGAAGCTGCGCGTCCGCAACTCCGACCCGGTCCTGCACAATGTCCACCTCGCACCGGCGGTCGCCGGCAACGCCGAGCGAAATCGCGCGTCGCTTCCCGGCGCACCGGACATGGAATTCACGTTCGCGAAGCCGGAAATGTTCCTGCGCATCAAGTGCGATGTGCATCCGTGGATGTTCGCCTATGCGTGCGTCGTGCCGCATTCGTACTTCGCGGTGACCGACGCCAATGGGAATTACGAGATTCCCGACGTTCCGCCGGGGCGTTACACCGTGAGAATCTTGCATCGCAAGACGGCGAAGCTTGAGGTCGCCGTCAGTGTCGTCAAAGACCGTGTCACCAAGCTCAACGCAAAACTCCCCTTGAGCCTGGATCTCGTCCAAGCAAACAGATAACGGCCCGCCCTTCCGCTTTCGGCTTTGCTCTTCCCCTGCCCTGCTTCATCCTGCCCGCATGTCTGGATTGATAGCGATTGTCGGGCGGCCCAACGTGGGCAAGTCCGCCCTGTTTAACCGCATTGTCGGCAAGCGCATTGCCATCGTGCACGACGAACCCGGCGTGACGCGCGACCGCGTCACCGCCGAGGCGGAGTGGCGCGGGCGGCCTTTCACGCTCGTGGACACCGGCGGCATCGGCCTGTTGCGCGGCGAAAAGGCGGCCGACGTCATCGTCAAGGCCGCGTTCGACCAGGTGCAACTGGCCATCGACGCCGCGCACGCCATCATACTCGTCGTCAATGTGCAGGAAGGCATCGTGCCGCTGGACCGCGAGGTCGCCCACCGCCTCCGCCAAAGCGGCAAGCCCGTGCTGGTGGCCGTCAACAAGGTCGATACCGAAGGGGCGGAACCCAACGCGCTGGAATTCACGGAATTGGGATTTGAAAAGACTTTTCCCGTCACCGCCATCCACGGCAAGGGCATCGAAGCGCTCATGGAAGAGGCGATAAAGCACCTGCCTCACGCTCTGGAAAGCGCGGCCCAACCCGGCGGGGTTTCCACGCCGCCGTTGAAGCTCGCCATCGTCGGCCGCCCGAATGTCGGCAAATCCTCCATCATCAACGCGCTCACTCAATCCGAGCGCGTCATCGTCAGCCCCATTCCCGGCACCACGCGCGATTCGGTCGATGTGCCGTTTGAAGTCGAGACCGAAGGCGTCCGCCAGAAATACATCCTTATCGACACCGCCGGTGTGCGCAAGGAACGGCGCATCGACAATTCCATCGAGTTTTACAGCGTCAAGCGCACCGACGAATCCATCGAGCGCTGCGACATCGTCGTGTTCGTGCTCGACGCCGAGAGCGGCATTCTCGAACAGGACAAGAAGATTGCCGACAAGATCATCGAGGCGCGCCGGGCGTGCATCGTCGTGGTCAACAAGTGGGACCTGGTCGCCGACAAGGTGCTCCAGATGCGGAAGGAGGAGATCGAACGCCGCCAGCGCAAGGACCGCGACGCCAAACCGCAGATGACCACGCTCGCCGAGTTTGCCGAATGGGTGCAGGAGAAACTGTTCTTCCTTGATTACGCACCCGTGATCTTCACATCGGCGAAGTCCGGCTTCCACCTGGAGCGCTTGCTGGAGGCGGTGCGCTACGTGGCCGCCCAGTTGCAACAGAAGATTCCCACCGCCATTTTGAACCGCACACTCAACGATGCCGTCGAGCGCCGCCAGCCGGTCAGCGCGAAGGGATTGCGGTTGAAATTCTATTACGCCACGCAAATCCAGCAGGCGCCGCCGACGTTCCTGCTGTTCGTGAACCGCGACGAATTGTTTTCGGACCAATACACAAAACACCTGTGCGGCGCGCTGCGAACCGCTTTCGGTTACGAAGGCTGCCCCATCATCCTCGTGCCCAAAGCGCGTCCCAAGACCATCGAATCCAAGTCCCATCGCCCGCAACCCGGCAAGCCCAATCTCCCCCGCGGCGGACGCGCCCGCAAAGACCGCGTCAGGCCGCAAGGGCGGCGGCAGGCCGGTGCCAAGAGGCGGTGACATCCAATGTCGCCGGGGGACCTTGAATACTGATTACTGAATACTACTTCCTCTGCGCCCCCGCCACCGCGCTCGCATTTCCAACGCGGTCCACCGCCATCACGGCCACCGCATCCGGCAACGTCCCATTGCTAAAGGTCGCGCTGGTGCGGGAGCCTGGCAAAACCTCCGTGCGCCATGCGCTGCCAAAGCGGCTTTGCAACACCCACCAATTCACGGCCTCCCCCTTCGCGGCGCTCCAGCCCGCCTTTACGCCTGAACCCGCGGCTTCCACCCGCAACGCCGGCTTGCCCGGCGGCGTCTTGTCCAGCCACGGCGACGCCGGCACCAGCGCGGGCTGCCCGTAGATGCGTGCCAGTTCATCCGCCAGGCCGGCCTTGTTGCGCATCAACCCGCTCATGTTCCAGTGAATGTTGCCGGTCGAGCCCTTCTCCTTCCGCGTGATCTGCACCTGGTTGATGATCTCGCTGGCCGGCCACGGGTCGCCCACCTTGCCGTTGTTGTTGCCCGGCCACACGTGGCGGCCCTTGGGATTCTGCTCCGCCCACCACTTGAGCAGCACCGGATAACTTTGCGCCGGCGGATCAATGGCCCAATACAACTGCGGCGCGCTGTAATCCAGCCAGCCTTCGACGAGCCACTTGCGCGAATCCGCATACAACGCGTCATACGCATCCAGCCCTTTGATTTGCGGCGGATTGCCCGGACGCCAGATGCCGAAGGGGCTGATGCCGAACTTCACCCACTTCTTCTCCGCCTTGATGCCGTCATACAGGCGCTTGATGAACGTGTTCACGCTCTCGCGCCGCCAATCCTCGCGGCTCAATTTCCCGCCGCCCGCCTGGTACCGTTTCCACGTCGCGTCATCGGGAAAATCCACGTCCGCGCCGTTCTCCTTCACCCTGTAGGGATAAAAATAATCGTCCATGTGCGCGCCATCGATGTCGTAGCGCTTCACCACATCCAGAATGACGCGCAATGACAGGTCCTGGACCGCCCTGTCCGCCGGATCAAGCCACAGGTAATTCCCGTATTTGCGCACGATGCCGGGATTCGTCTTGCTGATATGATTCGCGCTGATCGGCGACTTGCCCGACGGATGCCGCGCGCGGTATGGATTGAACCACGCGTGCAATTCCAGGCCGCGCTGGTGCGCCTCGTCCACCGCAAACGCCAGCGGGTCGTAATACGGCTGCGGCGCCCTGCCCATCTCGCCCGTCAGATATTCCGACCACGGCTCAATCTTCGAATCATACAACGCGTCGCACGCCGGGCGCACCTGGAGGATCACCGCGTTCAACTTGAGCTGCGCGCACTTGTCGAGAATGGCCGTCAGTTCGGCCTTCTGCTGCTCCACGGGCAAACCCGGTTTGGACGGCCAGTCAATGTTCGACACCGTCGCCACCCAGGCCGCGCGAAATTCGCGTTGCACGGCGGGCGGGGAAACGGTGGCCGGGACATAAGCCGGCGCGGCGGAAAGCAGACACGAACCAGCCAGAAGGGCGGCCACTGCCGGAATCAAGGGGGTGCACATCGGCGCCTTAGATACGCATTTGCCGCCCGCTTGCCAACCGATTTTTTCAAGCGACCGGCTGTGAATAACCTCCCGAACAACCCGTGGACAGCACGCGAATAGTTTTTGCTCGTGACCTCCGCCCTCCACCCGCACAATCACCGGAACGAAAGGCAATTGAATCATGGCCGCCGAAGAACGAGTGCTTTGTTTTGAACGGAAACTGCTTGAGGAATTGGGCGTGTTTCAGGGGCTGGGACACGACATCGACCGTTACCTGCCCGTGGTCACCGCGCCGGCGAACCTGCGCTACCTCAATCGGAGCGAGGCCGAACTGGACAAACGCTTCAAGCAACTCATCCCTTACGTCCTCATCGTCTGCGACGGCCGGATTCTGCGTTATCGCCGCGGCAAAGGCGGCCAGGAAACGCGCTTGCACGGATTGTTCTCCGTCGGCATCGGCGGGCATATTTCGGACGAAGACCATGGCCTTTTCTCATCCGGCCCCGGTTACCAGGAAGGCATGCGCCGCGAATTGATGGAGGAAGTCGCCATCGGCGACGCGAAAGAGGTCGCCGTCGCGCTGATCAACGACGACAGCACGGACGTTGGTTACGTGCACTTCGGGGTGGTGCATGTCATGCACGTGGCCGATGAAAGTGTCGCCGGCCGGCGCAGCGGCATCGTGGCCCCGGAATTTGTGCCCTTCGCGGAAGCCGTGAAAGATCTCTCCGCCTATGAATCGTGGTCGCGCTTTTGTTTGGAGAACCTGGAATTGCTGTTGTCCAAAGCGGCGGCCCTGGGCCTCGCCGTCCCGGAACGCGCCACCGGCTGATCATTGCGGCCTACCGCTTCTCCCGCTTCCAGACCAGCAAATACGCCTCTGACCCGGCGGCGCTTTCGAAACCCGCGGGCCGTTCCTTCCCGGGCATCGTGTAACACAACGTCAGCGTGTCGCCCTCCAGCGCGTAAATGCCCTGTGCTTCTTTCCCCGCCAGCGCGCCTTCCGTCCCCACGATGTTGATGCGCGGGGGACGCGCCGACGTCTCCACCGTGTAACCGCTGTCGAACAACACTTCGGTGCCCTTCTCCGTCTGGTAACGATCGCGCGTCAACGTCAGCCGCAATTGCTTCACCGTCTCCTCCGGCAACACCTTTCCGTTGATCGTGGCGGAGACACAGCTCCACACGCCCTGAAGATGGTCGATCTGGTTCATGGTTTGATGGGTTGCGGTGCAGGCGGAAAGAAGGATGATTATGGCAAGCAACGAGAGAGCAATGGGAAGTTTCATGTTGTCCGCTTCAATAGCACTGCCATTCGCACACCCACTCATTCAAATGTCCGTCGGCGGTACCACGCCCGAAGTAGCCCACGCCATTGTCACCCCACATCCAGTTTCCCTTCTCAGTCGTGTCGATTTGAAACACATACTCCGGAACTGCAGGGTGGAGATTCCTAGGCGCCCAGAAAATCTCCGACTGGATCAATGTGGGCCAGCCACCAAGTTTAAACGTACGCACATTTTCGAAATGATCATAGTAACTATCTGCGATTTCCTGCGGCAATTCGACTTGGACGTCTTCCCACATCGGGAAATCTGCGTCGGCGATTTTCGGCCGCATTGGAAATGGTTTGATCATCCCACCGGAATCGAGTGTCGCGAGTGGTACTAACCTCTTGATCTCGGGATAAGCCCGGAGACACCAATTGGAGCCGTTGGGTTGGTCGACCGGCAAATTGTCAGGACCGACAAAGACAGTGATGAAATCAAGATCATCAAGACGTGGTGGACGGAACGGCATTGTTGTCAGGTTGATTTGACAAAGGGCGTGCATTGGCTTGCCATCGGTCATGGGCCAGGATTCACCCGGAAGGGCGAAGTTCACGCGACCGAACCACGAAGCTGCGCGTGATTCGGGAGGGCGGAAGCCGCCTATTTCAAGGACGATGGCGCGCCGTCGAAGTTGGCTGGCGATGGATTCGATGTTCATGGTAAGGATATTGACTCGCGTGGAAGATGCGTATGGCTGGCACAACTGGCCGGATTCAATCTTTCCAGACATCGAATTTCCTCGCGGACGAAACTGCATCGTTTCCCCCCTTCTCAACCGCTCAATGTATGGTGTCGCCCAGCCCATGAGTTCGTTGGACCGACTGACTTCAATTCAATACAAACACTCACGGATTATCGGTACTTGGCGGAGGCTGGTTTGCGTTTTCAACTGGCTCAACCGGTGAATCCGCGCGTTGTTGCCGTTCCGCAAGAGCCACTGCCCAAAAACAGGGTCGGCGTCAAATGCACGACGACACGTAAAACGAAATTCAACGCCATCAAACGAAGGGCAACAACAATGAGGCTTTGCAGGTTCATGATACGCAATACAACGATGGGTTACCCGTCCACCAACATCGCTAACCTTGCGATCCAATTTCCCCAAATCAAGCCCAAATCCTTCAACCTCCCCATGATTTTGCCTCCTCTGCGCCTCATTGTTTTGCTCCTTTGAATTTCGACCCTTCGAATTTGTTTCGGATTTCGTCCCTCGGATTTCGGGATTTCCTTGTTTCCCTGAAGTTTGAAGTTTACCCCTTGAAGTTTCCCCCTCTCCTTTCTTGCCAAATTTGCACCCCGGGATTTTGCGGCTTGCGCCACCCTTGCTCTCCTTTAACTTTACTCCAGCAGTGACCGATCGCGATTATTTCAAGCTGGCCGTCCTCATCTACGGCGCGAGCATGGTGTACTCGGTGTTCCTCTGGCGGAAGGGCTTCCGCGAGGATAACCGCGTGAATTATTTCGTACTGCTCGGGGCCTTCCTCTTCCACACCGTCGCCATGGTCAAACGCGGGTTCAGCCTCGACCGCTGCCCGGTCACCAATCTCTACGAAGCCACCACGTTCATCGGCTGGACAATGGTGGCCGCCTATCTCGCGCTGGGCGTCTGGTCGCGCCTGCGGTTTCTCGGCGCGTTCCTGTCGCCCATCATCTTCAGCATCGGCGTGTTCGCGCTCATGCCGGCGCTGGACAAACATCACGGGCCGAACCCGGAATTCTTCATCCCCGGCTGGCAGAACAGCCTGCACGCGGCGTTGTTCGCGCTGGCCTACGGCGCGTTCGGCCTCAGTTCCGGCGCCGGCCTCATGTATCTGACGCAGGAACACGACCTCAAGTTGCACAAGGTGCGCGCCATCTTTTCGCTTATGCCGCCCATCCAGCGGCTCGAGGTGGTCACCGGCCGCCTGCTGGCCGTTGGTTTCGCGTTGCTCACGGCGGCGCTGGGCGTCAGCATGCTCTACCTCAAGCGCAGCGCCGGCGTGTATCTGGCGGATGACCCGAAAATCCTCTGGGCATTCTTTGTCTGGTTTCTGTACCTGGGCCTGCTGCTGATGCGCTGGCGCTTCGCCCAGGGCGGACGCCGCTTCGCCTGGGGCGCGGTGGGCGGGTTCGCCTTTGTGCTGCTCACCTTCTGGGGCACCAATCTGTTGTCGCCGATCCACAACCCATGAGCATCGTCGTCATCGGCCTCAGCCATCACACCTCCCCGGTGGAGATGCGGGAGCGCTTTGCCTTTGCCGAGGCGACCCTCCCCGAGGCCCTGCACAAGCTGCGCCAGAGCGGCGCCGCCGACGAAGCCGTCATCCTCTCCACCTGCAACCGCGTCGAGATTTATGCCGCGACCAACCTCCAGGCCAAGGACGCCTTCGAGGCGCTGCAAAAGTTCCTGTTCGATCACCACAGTTTTCGCGGCCAGATCAACGGCGAGATTTACACCTACGGCGAACCGCAAAGCCTCGAACACCTGTTCAAGGTCGCCTGCGGCCTCGATTCCATGGTGCTCGGCGAGACGGAAATCCTCGGCCAGCTCAAGAAGGCCTACGACCTCGCGCTTCAGCACAAGCACACCGGGGCGCGGCTGAACAAGGCGTTTCAACGCGCCTTCAACGTGGCCAAGCAGATTCGCACGGAAACGAACATCCAGCGCGGCAACATCTCCGTCGCTTCCGTCGCGGTGGACCTGGCGGAAAAGATTTTCGAGAAACTTGCGGACCGCCAGGTCATGGTGATTGGCGCGGGGGACACCAGCGAGAAGACCGCGCGCGCGTTGCTCAGCCGCGGCGCGCACAGCGTCATCGTCTCCAACCGCTCGCACGAGCGCGCCGTGGCGCTGGCGAAGGAACTCGAGGGGCGCGCGGTGCATTTCGACGAATGGGCCGTGGAATTCCCGAACATCGACATCATCATCAGCAGCACCGCGGCGCCGCATTACATCCTCGACCGCAAGAAACTCGAGCCGCTGTTGGGCCTGCGCGAAAGCCGGCCGCTGCTGCTCATTGACATCGCGGTTCCGCGCGACATCGATCCCGAGGTCAACGAGCTGGAAAACGTGTATTTGTTCAACGTTGATCACTTGCAGGCCGCCGCCGAAAGCAACCTTCAACAGCGCAAGGAGGAAATCGCCCGCTGCGAAGCCATCATCCGCGACAAGGCCCAGGGCCTGTTGACGCGTCCCGCCGGCGCGCCGTATCCCGTCGGCAAACCGCTGGCGTACGGGCGCGATTCGTAGTTCGTTCAACTTGTTTTTTCGATTTTGAAATCATCCACCTCCACCATTTATCTCGCCACGCGCGGCAGTGCGCTGGCGCTCGCCCAGGCCAACACGGTGCTCAGGTTGTGCCACGAGGCGTTCCCCGCGTTCCGCTTCGAGGTCAAGGTCATCAAGACCACCGGCGACAAATTGCAAAGCGCGTCGCTCGCCAAGCCCGACCAGGCGCTGCCGAAAGGTTTGTTCACGAAGGAACTCGAAGTGGCGCTGCTCGAGAACGAGGCGGACCTGGCGATTCACAGCTTGAAGGATTTGCCCACGGAATTGCCCGAGGGCCTCATGCTCGGGGCCGTGCTGAAACGCGCCGAAGTAAATGACGTGCTGGTGTTGCGCAAGGACCTGCCGTTGCACAAAAGCGCCGGCGGCGCGCCGTTGCGCGAATTGCCGCTGGGCGCGACCGTCGCCACCAGCAGCACGCGGCGCAAGGCGCAGTTGCTACATTTGCGGCCGGACCTGAAGGTCGTGGAAATCCGCGGCAACGTCGGCACGCGATTGAAGAAGCTCACCGAAAACCGCGAACTGGCGGCAACCGTCCTCGCCGCCGCCGGATTGGAGCGCTTGAATTTTCGCATCAGCCTGACGGGCGCGTTGTCCGGCGAGGGCGTTCCGGCGGGCATCATCGCGCGGCGATTGACCATCGAGGAAATGGTGCCGTGCGTTGGCCAGGCCGCCATCGGCATCGAGGTCCGCGCGGGCGACGCGTGGATCGCCGCCATCTGCGAGCGTTTGAATCACGCCGAGACGTTCCACTGCGTGACCGCCGAGCGCGCCTTCCTCAGCGCCATGGGCGGCGGCTGCCAAAGCCCCGTGGCCGCCTACGCGCAATACGTGCGCCGCAAGCTTCACCTCCAGGCCGTCTCCTTCAAAGACGACCGCTACGGCCGCGCCGAAGGCAAAGGCGCCATCAAAGACGCCGTCAAGCTGGGCGAGCAACTGGCCGCGCAGTTGAACGGTGATGCGCGTTTGTAGCGCAACATCTGAGGAGGTCCGGCAAGGGAAAAATGTCGGGCAAGAGGCGTCATGGCGTGGTCGCGGCGTTGGGGCTTTTGCGGTGAATCAATTGCTTCAAATAACGGGCTTCGTCGTAAGCGA
>JBFMBT010000111.1:0-19269 GCA_040754875.1 Verrucomicrobiota bacterium
CGGGCCGAATCCAACCGGTGGTGCTGGTAAAAATCAGCCCCGAGGTCAGCGGCGAGATCATCGATCTGCCGGTCAAGGAGGGGCAGGACGTGAAGAAGGGCGACCTGTTGCTGAAGATCAAACCTGATTTCTATCTGGCCAACCGCAATTCCGCCGAGGCGAATTTGAAGGCGGTGTTGGCCAACCGGGAACTGGCGCAGGCGAACTGCCAGAAGGCGGAATTGGAATTCAAGCGCATGGACGATTTGTTCAAGGCGCAGTTGATTTCCGAATCACAACATCAGGAGTCACGCACGGCGCTGGAGGTGGCCCAGGCGCAGGTGAAGGCCGCCACGCATCAGTCGGACGTGGCGCGTGCGAGCCTTGCCCGAGCCGAGGAGGAGCATTCCAAGACGACCATCTATTCGCCGCTATCCGGCACCATCAGCAAACTGAATTCGCAGGTCGGCGAGCGCGTCGTGGGCACGGCGACGATGGCAGGCACCGAAGTGATGACCATCGCCAACCTCGATGAAATGGAGGCGCGCGTTGAGATTGGCGAAATTGACGTCGTGTTGATCAAGGTCGGCCAGGAGGCGGAACTGGAGGTCGATTCGTTTCGCGACAAGAAATTCAAGGGCACGGTTTCCGAAATTGCCAACACCGCGCGCACGCAGGGCATGGGCACGCAACAGGAGGCGACCAAGTTCGAGGTCAAAATCCGCATCAGCGAGAAGGAATCGTTTCGCCCGGGCATGTCGGTGACGGCGGGCATCCGGACGCGTTCCCGCACGAATGTGGTCACGGTGCCGATTCAAAGCGTGACGACCCGTTTGCCCAAGGCCGATACGAACGCGGTTGCAATGGCCAGCGCCAACAGTGACAAAACTTCTGGCGGCGGCAACGGCGATAGCGCCTCTCACGCAAAAAAGAAGAAGGAAAAGGAGGAGGCGAACAAACCGGTGGAAGTGGTGTTCATCAAGGACGGCGACACGGTGAAAATGGTGCGCGTCAAGCGCGGCATCAGCGACGATGATTACGTGGAAATTGAGGAAGGTTTGCAGGAGGGGCTGGAGGTCATTTCGGGCGGATACAAGGCCATCAACCGCGAACTGGAGGATGGCAAGAAGATCGTCATCGGCACACCCGCGGCCGAGTCCACCGACAGGAAGTAGCACTGTGAGTCTGATCCGCATCAAGAACATCTCCCGCATTTACCAGATGGGGGCGGAGACCATCTATGCGTTGCGCGACGTTTCGCTCGAAATCAAGCGCGGCGAATACGTTGCCATCATGGGGCCGTCCGGCTCCGGCAAGTCGACGTTGATGAATTTGCTGGGCTGCCTGGACACGCCGAGCTCCGGCGAGTTCTGGCTGAACGAGAATCTTGTCAGCGACATGGACGACAATGATCTCGCCGAGATACGCAACAAGGAAATCGGTTTCGTGTTTCAGAGCTTCAACCTGCTGGCGCGCGCAAGCGCGTTGCGCAACGTCGAGCTGCCGATGGTCTATGCGGGCGTGCCATCGGACGAACGGCGCGAATTGGCGTTGCAGGCGCTCGCGGCGGTGGGGCTGGCGGACCGCGTGCATCACAATCCCAACGAACTTTCCGGCGGACAACGCCAGCGCGTGGCCATCGCGCGCGCCTTGGTGAATCAGCCTTCGATTCTGCTGGCGGATGAGCCCACGGGAAACCTCGATTCCAAGACCGGCGTGGAAATCATGGCGCTGTTCAACGAACTCGCCAACAAGGGCAACACCATCATCACCGTCACGCACGAGGAAACCGTCGCCCGCCATGCCCGGCGAATGGTGCGGATTCTGGACGGATTGATTGCGAGCGACGAGGTGTTGCACGGGAATGGGGCAGGGGATGTCAAGTTGACGCAGGCTCTGTGAACATTTTCACCGAAATCAAGGAAGGTGTGTTGATTTCGTTCGACGCCTTGCGCGCGAACAAGCTGCGCGCGGCGTTGACGACGCTGGGCATCATCATCGGCATCGTCACCGTCACGCTGATGGGCACCGCCATCGAGGGATTGAATCAAGCCTTCTTAAAAAGCATTTCCGCGATCGGCGCGGATGTGTTGTTCGTTCAAAAGCATCCGTGGTTCAGCGAGGAGCCGTGGTGGAAGGTGCGCAACCGGCGCGACATCATGATGTCCGAAGGCAAGGCGCTGATGCGGCAGTTGACGCTCGCCTCGGCCGTGGCCTTGGAAACCTACACGCGCAAACCGGTGCGTTACGAAGGCGTCACCGCCCCCGCCGTCACGGTCGTGGCAACGACCGAGCAGGGCGCCGTGGTCGGTGGCTTGAACCTGACCAGCGGGCGGTTTTTGTCCGAGGCGGAGGTAAGCGGCGCGCGCCCGGTGTGTGTGATCGGCGCGGACCTCGCGGACGGTTTCTTTCCGTTTGAAACGCCGCTCGGCAAACGCGTGCGCATTGAGAACATCGGCTACGAAATCGTCGGCGTGCTCGAGAAGCGCGGCAAGTTTCTTTCCGGCGAGAGCCTGGACAACCAGATCTTCATCCCCATTTCACGGTTTGCGACCGATTTCATGTACCGCCCGTATGTGCACATCAAAATCAAGGTGCGCGACATGGCCCAGATGGATGAGGCGCGCGAGGAACTGCGCGGCGTCATGCGCAAAGTGCGGCGGATCGCCCCCGGCGCACCGGACGACTTCGCCATCAACGAGCAGGCGGCGTTCATCCGCATGTTCAACCGTGTGGCTGGCACCATCGCCAGCGTGGGATTGTTCATCACCGGGCTGTCGCTGTTCGTCGGCGGCATCGGCATCATGAACATCATGTTTGTGTCCGTGGCCGAACGCACGCGCGAGATCGGTCTGCGCAAGGCGCTCGGCGCGAAGCGGCGCACCATCTTGATTCAGTTTCTCATCGAAGCGGCGGCCATCTGTCTGTTGGGCGGCTTGATGGGCCTGGGCATCGCGTGGCCGGTGAGCAAGGTGATGACCCAGTTTTTTCCCACCACCTTGTCATGGACGATTGTGAGCATCGCGCTGGGAGTTTCCATTGTGACGGGCATCGTCGCTGGCTTCTTTCCCGCGTGGCGTGCGGCGCGCATGAATCCGGTGGATGCGCTGAGGAATGAATGAAATGAAACTTCAAACCTCAAACTCCAAACTTCAGAGAACCCTCAAGATTCAAGGTTTGAAAGGATTGGGTGGGACCATTCGCCCCGCCGCCTGCGAGTATAAGTGGGCCAGCACGCGTCACCTTTCACCAACGCGGCGTACGATGCTCCCTCTCCCCAAGGGAGAGGGTCGGGGTGAGGGGGAAGGGAGCGTTATTATACCCACGATTCCAAAACCGGGTTCATGGGGACGGACCGAGGGTAAGGGCGAGCTTCAAACCACCAAACTGGCTTTGCTACTTGAAGCTTGCAGCTTGATGTTTCCTTGGAGTTTTAAGAGATGACTCCCAGCCCATCAAAAAAGCCCTCCGGTTTGCTACGCTTCATGCGCACCGAACTGCACGAAAGCTTTCTCATGGCGATGTCCGCCCTCGCGTCGCACAAGCTGCGGTCGGCGCTCACGCTGGTGGGGGTCACCGTGGGCGTGTTTTCCATCATCATGGTGATGACGGCGATGCGCGTGTTGCAACGCAACGTGGAAAGCGAGTTGAGCCAGTTGGGTACGCACACGTTCGCCATCCAGAAGTGGCCGGAAATTCAGGTCGAAGGCCCGGGCGGCTGGGAGAAATATCGGCGGCGCAAGAATCTGACCCTGGAGGAAACGATGATTCTGCGCGAACGCGCCACGCTGGCTGTAAGCGTGGGCGCGGAAACGTGGCTGCGCAGCGGCGAAGTGACGTCGCGCTACGAGAAAACCAATCCGGACATCGGCATGATCGGCGTGACGCCCGAGGTGTTTGGCGCGAAGAACTGGGTGATTCAGGAGGGCCGTGCCATCAGCGCCAGCGATATCGACGGCACCCGCAACGTTTGCGTGCTTGGCAACGCCCTCGCCAAAGGATTGTTTCCGCACAGTTCGCCCGTGGGCGAGGAAATCAAATATGACGGCATCAAATACACCGTGATCGGATTTCTTGAATCCAAGGGCGGCATGGGCGGCCAATCGCAGGATAATTTTTTGGCGATTCCGCTGACGACGGGATTGAACCGCTACGGTTCCTACTGGCGCTCCGTGACGATGCTCGTTCAGGCGCGCAACCAGCAGGTGTTCGACGACACCATTGAACAGGTGCGCGGCGTCCTGCGCGCCGCGCGCAAGGTGCCGCCCGGAGAGGCGGACGATTTCGAAGTCATGTCCAACGATTCGTTGATCGAGCAATTTCGCAACCTCACGTTCGCCGTGCGCGTGGGCGTGGCCATCATCAGCTCGATTGCGCTGGTCGCGGCGGGCATCGGCATCATGAACATCATGCTCGTCTCGGTGACCGAGCGCACGCGCGAGATTGGCATCCGCCGCGCGATTGGCGCCAAGAAACGCAGCATCCTCACGCAATTCATCATGGAGGCCGTGGTCATCTGCCAGGTCGGAGGAATCGTTGGCGTCCTGCTCGGCGTCACCGGTGGCAACATCGTCGCCTACTTCTTCAAAGTCCCGCCGGTCGTGCCGGTGGACTGGATCGTGCTCGGCCTGTTGATTTGCTCCGCCGTCGGCCTGATCTTCGGCACCTACCCCGCATTCAAAGCCGCGAACCTGGACCCCATTGAATCGTTGCGGTACGAGTGATTTTCCCTCCCACAATGCCCGTTGCTACCACCGCGGGTGGGTGATACATTGGCGGCGTGAGTAATTTGCTTATCGGCTTTCTCGGCGCGCTGGTCGCCACCAATCAACCGGCCGCCCTCAGCAATCTGGTCGCGCAGAAAACCGGCATCGTCGTCAAGGTGCCCGATGCCGATGATCCCGTGGCGCAGGAGTTGCGCAAAATCATGGAGGACGACGACGCGGCGCACGATGAGGTGGACCGCTGGATTTTGGAGGAATCAAAATTCGCGCAGAAGGGCGCGGGAAACGCGGCGGCATTGAATGCGCGCATTCTGAAACGCTTCGAACAGGTGCAAAAATCTTACGAAGCATTCCTCACGAAGCACCCGACGAACGTCCATGCCCGGCTGGCGTTCGGCAGTTTTCTCGAAGGCATCGGCGAAGAGCACGACGCGTTTCTGCAATGGGAGAAGGCGAAGGAACTGGACCCGAAAAATCCGGCGGCGTGGAACAACCTGGCCAATTACCACGGGCACCGCGGCCCGGCGAAGAAGGCGTTCGAGTATTATGCGAAGGCGATTGAGTTGAACCCGCACGAGCCGGTGTATTATCACAATTTTGGCACCACGGTGTTCCTGTTCCGCAAGGACGCGCGCGAGTATTACAACATTGAAGAACAGCAGGTGTTCGACAAGGCGCTGGAGCTTTACGAGAAGGCGCGCGTGCTCAAGCCCAACGATTTCATTCTCGCCACCGACATCGCGCGCACCTACTACGGCATCCGGCCGACGCGCGTCGATGAGGCGCTCAAGGCGTGGACCAATGCGTTGAACCTCGCGCGTGACGAGATGGAACGCCAGGGCGTGTATGTGCACCTGGCGCGGTTTGAGATGCAGGGAGGGCGCTTCGACAAGGCGCGCGAGCAACTGGCGAAGGTCACGATGAGCGAGTATGACGATCTGAAGAAACGCGTTGGCGATACGATTGACCGCAAGGAGAAGGAAGCGAAGGAAGGCAAACCGCCTGCGGATGAATAACTGCCGTTATCGGGCGGAAGCGGGCGGAACCGGCAGGATTTGTGCAAGCTGTTGATTTTTAACAACTTGAAGCGCTCAAAGCCCTCTTTTACAACTGCTTGAACGCGAAGAAGTTGCAGATGTTGCGTTTGAAAGCGCGCTCCGGCAGCGGTTATTTGCCCACTTTGCCATGGAACCCGGCGTCATGGAGGGCTTGGACGAGGGCTTTGGCGTTGAAGTTCCCTGTGGCGGTAAACGAATCCACTTTTTCCACGGCGTCGTTGCCGGTCACGCCATCGACTTTTGACAGGGCTTTGTTCAGGCCGCGGACGCAGGCTTTGCAGCACATGTGGATGTTGGTGATTTTGAGGGAAGCGACTTTTTCATCCTTGGCGCCGCTGTCGTCTTTCATCGCGAACTTCGTGTTGTCCGCCTTGCCGTGGTAACCGGCGGCGGCCATCGCGGTGACGGCCTTTTGCGCGGCGCCGTCGTTGGCGGCCTTGAAGGTGACGGTGCCGCCGTCCTTGTCGATTTCAGCGGTGACCTCCGTGAGCTTGGCGACGGAGCGTTCGACCCCTTTGACGCAGGCGTTGCAGCAGAGGTGGACATTGCTGAGTTTGACGGTGGTTTCAGCCTGGGCGCGAGGAACCAGGCACAAGCCGGAAGCGAGGACGAGTAGCAACAGTTTCATAAGGGTTCGGGATGGTTGAAAGATAAGACGCTGCGGCCAGACACAGGGTTTCAGGGTTCGTCATTTCCAATCGTCCGTGCGGAAGGTGGAGGCGGGGAGGCCCGCGGCGTTATAGAGGTTGCAATCGGGATTGTCCGCCCACGCGTAGCGGATGGCGACGGGTGCCTTCACATCGGGACTGGAAACAATGACCTTTGAGCCGTTGATCTTCGCCTGGGCCCAATGCCATTTTTTGTCGGCGCCGGCGATTGCGAAGCCTTTGACGTCGCCGCCCTTCGCGGTCAAGCCGTCGGCGTGATCGAAGGTGACGGTGACTTTGTCGCCTTTGATTTGATGGGACTTATAGAGCGGGCCGCAAGATTCGCCGGGCCGACCATAGACTTTGGACAGCGCCCACATCGCAAGGCGCCGGCCGACGTCCTGTTTGTTCTTCGGATGGATGTCGCCTTCCTCGCCGATGTCGATGGTGATGGCCATGCCGGTGTTGGGCGTCTTGAGCGAGACGACCATGCTTTCACGCAACACGGCCCAATCGCTGGGCGCGCCGGGGTCGGTGGCGCGCCTGCGGTAATTGGGCAACTGCACCCAGGCAAACGGGAAATCGCCCTGGCCCCAGCGGTCGCGCCAGTCCTTGATGAGGAGCGGCAGTTGGATGCGGTAGAGATCGGGGAAACCGCGGGCTGCATTATTTTCGCCCTGATACCAGATGGCGCCGCGCAGCGCGTAGGGAATGAGCGGCGCAATCTTGCCGTTGTACAGATTGGAAGGATGATTGCGGTCCGTGCGCGGCTCGACCGGCTTTTGCGGGGCGCGCGGGGCCTTCGTCTTGGCAACCTTCGCTTTGGCGACAGCTTCCTTGTGGCGTGCGAGGGCCGTTTGATATTGCTCCTCGGCGGTGGCGGGGACGTATTCCACCTGGGCCTTTTCCCAACGTTCGAGGATGGGGCGGATGTCCGCGCGGTTCTTTTGCACGTCGATGCTCGTCCAGGCCTCGATGGCGGTGCCGCCCACTGAGGAATTGATGAGGCCCACGGGGACACCGAGCTTTTGATGCACTTCGCGTCCGAAGAAGTAGGCGGTGGCGGAGAAGGTGCCGACCGTGTCCGGCGCGCAAACCACCCACTTGCCGGCGCATTCGGCCTGCGGCGTGACGGCGTGGGCGGAACTGACGATGAACATGCGGATGAGCGGGAACTTCGCGGCGGCCTGTTCCTGCTCGTAATCCTTCGCGCGATTGACGGTCATCGCCATGTTGGACTGGCCCGAGCACAACCAGACTTCGCCGACCAGGACATCATTGATGGTGATGGAATTATTGCCTTTGACGGTGAGCGTGAGCGGCGCGCCGGTCTTGACCGGTTCCAGTTTCACGGACCATTTGCCGTCCGCGCCGGCGGTGGTGGACTTGCTCTGGCCTCCAAGGGTGACGGTGACATTTTCGCCGGGGCTGGCCCAGCCCCAGACGGGAAGGGCCTTGTCCTGCTGAAGCACCATGTGGTCGGCAAACAGGGAGGGCAGTTTGACCTCGGCGCGCAGGGTGGTGGTGGCGAGGGATGCCAGGGCCAGACACAGGCCGGCAAAGCGACGGAGCGGGAGGGCGCAAGTGGTTCTCATTCTTTGTGAAAGGTCAGACGGTAACAGGCGGCGTGGAGGTTACGCAAGGCGCGCCTGCAAAGCATCGGAGGAACCGATTCAGAAAGGACCACTGATTCACAATGACCGCCAATGAAGGGATGGCCACGAAAAAGCACAAGGGGGCATTATCAACCGAATGTTTGTCAACCGAATGGAAGATGCGGAATGACGAAGGCCAATGACGAATGACAAAAGAAATCCAAAGGACTCTCGCTTCCACTGGGAAAACGGAGCCATCACACGGGGTGTTTCGCTTTGCGAAGGCGGGTTGCTCGTGTGAATAGCCGATTGCCGAGATAGCCGATGGCAAATGGCAATGGGCGATAGGCGATGGCAATGGTCAGGCGCGCCACAGCAAGGTGAGCAGGCAATCTTCGCCGTCGATCTCGATGAGTTCGATGGAGGCCAGGGCCCGGCGCTCCTGGCCGGCGCGGTCACAGTAGCGGATGGACACTTCACGCAGCGAGCCTGACTCGCGGAGTTGTTCCAGGAAACGGGCGCGTTCGTCCGGGGAGCCCCACAGGCTGAGCACTTTGGCGGCGCGACCGATGAGTTCCGCCGGCGTGTAGCCGGTGATGTCAAGAAAGCGCGGGTTGGCATCCACGAACCGGCCTTCGGCCACCGTCATGAGGGAGGTGGCCACCGGGCTGGCGTGGAACATCTTGGCGAAGCGTTGTTCCCGTTCGCGCATCGCTTCGCGCGCCCGCTGCTCCTCCGTCACGTCGCGGCACAATCCAAACATGGCGACCGTGTTGCCCGCGGCGTCGCGCTCCACTTCGCCTTGCGAATCCAGCACGCGTATCTCGCCATCGGGGCGCACGATGCGTTCCTGGAGTTGGAACGGCTTGCCGTCCTTCAACGCGGCGGCAACGGTCGCCTGCACCTGCGCGCGGTCGGCGGGATGAATGTGTTCGATGAACATTTCGAACGTGAGCGGAGTCCCCGGTGCGACGCCATAAATGCGGCACAGTTCATCGGACCAGATCAACGTGTTGGAGGCGACATCCCAGTGCCAACTGCCCATGCGCGCCAGCCGTTCGGCGCGCCGGAGCATGCGCTCAAAGCGATGGGTTTCCGGGCGCGGCGTTGTGGGGTTCTCACGCATCAGCCGGCACTGGTTACGGGTTTGGGGCGGGTTGTCGCGCGACGCAAGCGTTGAAAACACCGTCCATCTCTCGTCTCGGTTGCGCGATTTGCGATGAGCGACTGTTCAGTGTCAGACATCCACTGAGGAACAGTGTCAATCAAGTTTCCTTAATCGTCAATGGCGCGGTTAAAACGTCATTGATTGAAGCGGGGAAAGGCGTACAGTGAGTCCAATTATGAAACCCTCTCCGTTGATGGTGTGCATGGTGGCGTTGTTGTCCGCCGGCGCGGCGTTTGCCGGGCCGCTTGTTTCGGTGGAACGCGCGCCGGAGGGCGGATTGCAGCCGCAGGCGGTGGTGGATGACAAGGGAACCGTCCACCTGGTGTATCTAAAGGGTCTGAACGGAGAGTGGAAGAGTTGCGATATTCTTTATGTGCGCCGCGAGGCGGGGAAGAAGGAGTTTTCGCAGCCGATTCGCGTGAACAGCCAGGCAGGTTCGGCCACGGCGGGGGGAACGATCCGCGGGGCGCAGATTGCCGTGGGCCGCAACGGACGCGCGCATGTGGCCTGGAACGGGCCGCACGTCCATGGGCAGAAGGACGCGCCGCCGGCGCCGATGCTTTACTCGCGCTTGAACGACGCGGGCACGGCCTTCGAGCCGCAACGCAATCTCATGACGTGGACCGCCGGACTCGATGGCGGCGGCTCGGTGGCGGCGGATTTGAACGGCAACGTTTACGTGACGTGGCACGGGCGGGACGGGAAGGTGGAAGGTGGCAAGGGCGGGGAAGTGAGGCGCACGGTGTTTGTGGCGAAGTCGAAGGATGACGGGAAGACGTTCGCGCGCGAAGTGCAGGCGGTCAGCCAGCCGACGGGCGCCTGCGGTTGCTGCGGGATGCGGGCTTACGCGACGCCGTCGGGCAGTGTGTTCGCGCTGTATCGCTCGGCGTCCACGGCCGTCAACCGGGACATGATGTTGCTGGCGTCCAGGGACGGGCAGGATTTCCAGGTGGCCACGGCGCACAAATGGAACATCGGCTCGTGCCCGATGAGCAGCGCGTTTTTGTCGAGCGCCAAGGCGGATGTGCTGGCGGCGTGGGAGACGAACGGGCAGGTGTTTTATTCGCGCATCAACCCGGCGACATTGAAGCTGGGGCCGCCCATTGCGCCGGGTGGCGGCGGGGAAAAGCGCAAGCATCCGGTGGTGGTGGCCAACCGCAAGGGCGAGGTGCTGATGGCTTGGGCGGAAGGGACGGGCTGGCAGAAGGGTGGGGCGCTGGCGTGGCAGGTGTTCGATGCCTCGGGGCGGCCCACGGAGGAGAAAGGGCGGGCGGACGGAGTGCCGGTGTTCAGCCTGGAAACGGCCTATGTGGATGCGAACGACCGGTTTGTCATCATTTATTGACGCGGCCAAACCCGCTGATTGTGAGGGAGAAACGCGCAGGCAGGCGTTGACACCTGCGAAATCGCTGAGTATGTTTCAGAGCAACTTAATCCAAACCAATTAACGCAAATGGTCAGAATCTGCTTAATCGTTTCACTGGTGTTGAGCATCGGCGCGATTGTCGTGGGCATCGTGAAGGTCAAACCGCGCATCATCGACACGGAGACAAAACTGGCGTCCACGCAGGCGAGCCTGGCCAGCGAGCAGGCCGAAAAGGCCAAAGTGCAGCAGGAATTGACGCAGACCAAATCGACCTTGGATGCGACCAAGGCGGATTTGGACAAGACCAAGACTGACTTGGCGGCCAAAACCCAGGAGGCCCAAGCCGCTCAGGATGAAGCCGCCAAGACGAAGGCTGAGAATGACAAAGTCAAAGCGGAGATCGCGCAAGTAAAGGCTCAGAACAAAGCGTTCTTCGACTTGGGTATGACGGTGGAACAGATCAAGAAAACAGTGGCGGATCTCAAGGTCAGGACCACCGAGCGCGACGTGTTCACCAAGGAAAACAAGGTCCTGAAGGATCGCATTGTGGTCCTTGAGAGCGACGTCATTCGTCTGTCACCCCCGACCGTTCGGCCCAAGCTGCCGGCCGGTTTGACGGGCACGGTGAAGTCGGTTGATCCCAAGTATGACTTTGTGGTGCTGGACATCGGCGCGCAAAACGGGGTCAAGGCGCGCGGCGAAATGATTGTCAGCCGGGAAGGCCGCTTGATTGGGAAGGTTGAAATTGCCGATGTGGAAACCGCCATTTCCTTTGCCAACATCGTGAAGGGCAAGTGGAAGAAGGACGACATCCAGGAAGGCGACACCGTGCAGGTGGAACAATGAAACATGTGATTGAATTTCTCAAGGCGCGCTTCGCGCTGCTGGCGTTGACGCTGTTCGTCGGGCTCATGGCCAGCGCCTGTGGAACCACCGAGCCGAACAATCGTTCCGCCCGGCCGTGGAATGCGCCGAAGACGTGGGAACATGGGTTGCCGGTGGGTCTCACGGAAGGACGGTAGGACGCTTCAGAATCCAAACGGCCAAGCTTCAGGGAGCTTCAAGGCGGAAGTGTGGCCCTTCTCATTAACACCTCGCTTCAGCGAGGTGTCAGCGCCAGCCTTATGGCGGATCCAATAATTCTGTAGCCGCATTTTGTCTGGTCGCCAGGAGCGCGGCGTTCACGCCGCTTCAACGCCGCCAGCGCAAACCACGCTGAAGCGGGCTGAAGCCCGCGCCCCGCTAGCGGCCACAGTTAAACTTTAACCGCCCTGGAGCATTTCAAAAAGATGCGTGGCCGTCTGTAGCTTGAGCAGGTGAAACGCGCCATTTGGAGGCCGACATCGCGGTTTGCAAATGAAGCGCTGCGGCTGGGGACAGCCGCGGTCCTCAGCTATTACTTGGCGAATTCGATGACGCGGGTTTCGCGCACGACGGTCACGCGGATCTGGCCGGGATACTGCAATTCTTCCTCGATGCGACGCACGATGGTCTTGGCGATGTTGTAGGCTTGTTCGTCGTTGACCTTGTCCGGTTGCACCATCACGCGCAACTCACGGCCCGCCTGCACCGCAAAGCATTTTTCCACACCTTCGACCGAGTTGCCGATGCGTTCGAGATCCTCCAGCCGTTTGATGTAGGTGGTCATCGTCTCGGAGCGCGCGCCGGGTCGTGAGGCGCTGATGGCATCGGCCGCGCTCACGAGAATGCCCAGCGGACAGGTGTGCGGGACTTCGTCGTGGTGCGACGCCACACCGTTGACCACGTCGTCCGCTTCGCCGAAGCGTTTCACGAAGTCCGCGCCCACGATCGCGTGCGAGCCTTCGATCTCGTGGTTCAATGCCTTGCCGATGTCATGCAACAAGCCCGCGCGCTTGGCCGCGGTCACATCCAGACCGAGTTCCGACGCCATCAAGCCCATCAGGTGCGCAACCTCGACGGAGTGATCCAGCACGTTCTGCGAAAAGCTGTGGCGGAAGCGGAGGCGTCCCAGCACTTTCACGATTTCCGGGTGCAACGGCGGCAAACCCGCGCGAAACACGGCCTCCTCACCGTTGCGCACGATGGTTTCGTCCATTTCGGACGTGACCTTGGCCACGATTTCCTCGATGCGCGTGGGATGGATGCGGCCGTCGAGAATCAAGCGTTGCATCGCCTCGCGCGCAATCTCCCGGCGCACGGGGTCAAAGCCCGACAGCACGACGGCGTTGGGTGTGTCATCGATGAGCACGGTGACGCCGGTGGCGGCTTCAAAGGCGCGGATGTTGCGGCCTTCGCGACCGATGATGCGGCCTTTGATTTCATCACCGGATAGCGCGACGGTCGCGGTGGTCGTTTCAAAGGTGTGTTCGCCCGCGTACCGCTGGATGGCGATGCTGATGACGTGGCGGGCCTTGTCCTCGGCGCGCGATTTGGCGTCCTCGAGGATGCGCCGGCTGATGTTGCTGGCATCCTGCAAGGCGTCGTTCTCGACCTGCTTGAGCAGGCTCGCGCGGGCTTCGGCCTCGGACATGCGGGCCAGCGCCTGCAACTGGTCGCGGCGCTGTTTGATGAGCGCGGAAAGCTCCTGGCGTTCGCCTTCGAGGGCGGCTTCCTTCTGGTCCAGGCGGGTCTTCTCCTCGCGCAGGCGCTTGTCTTCCAGCGCCACGTTTTCGAGCTGCCGGTTGATGATGGCTTCGCGATCCACAAGGCGGCGCTCGGTGTCTTCGAGTTCCTTGCGGCGCGTGGAAAATGATTGTTCGGTGGTTTCGCGGACGCGGAGGGATTCTTCGTTGGCTTTGAGTTTCGCTTCGCGGACGAGCGCCTCGGCTTCGCGTTTGGCGCCTTCGACGAGGCATTGAGCCTGGGTTTCCGCGGCGGCCCGGGAGGCTTTGTCCCGGCTGCGCGTCAACAGGTGATAGAAAACCACTCCGGCCCCGAAGAGGAGCAACCCCCCGAGGTAATCCACAATATTCGCAAACACCATCGTTTCAGTGCCGCGCGTGGCCGGCTTCAAGCCAGCGCGTCGGCGTCAAGATGCAACTTAACCGCTGGTCGTGCGCCTCGACCGGAATGTCATCCCTTGTCTGCCAGTCGAAAGCGACGCCCAGTTTCAATCCTGGGACCGAGTGCAGCAACCTGTCGTAAAACCCTTTCCCTCGGCCCAGCCGATACCCATCATCACGGAAAGCTACCCCAGGTACCAGCACCAAGTCCAGTTGGTTTAATGGAACCGGTGGGCAATGGGTGGCAGCCTCCCGCGACTTAAATGGCCCAATCACGAGGTCCTTGTCAAGGTCGGCCACGCGCGCGGCGCGATAAATGTTCTGGTCCGCCACGAATTGCGGCAGCGCCAGAAGGCGGCCCGAGGCCAGCGCCTCCGCCGCCAGGGGCCAGGTGTCCGGTTCATCGGGCAGGGGAACGTAAAGCATGACCGTGTGCGCCTTTCGCCACAGTGGGGAGTTTCTCAAACGTTCGCAAATGGCTTCGGAGGCGGTCGCGCGATCGGCGGGCGCATGGGAACGGTTCAATGCAAGCTGTTCGCGGCGAATCTGATGCTTGTATTCGAAAGGGGTCATGAGCGATTTGATCTGGCGCGCGCAAGCTTCGGACCGCGGGTGTCCTCACCCGCAGCGCCCGGACTGCAACCACGTGCAAGGAGGTTCGTTTTGGGTTCGTATGCGTGAGCGCTCAAGACGTCAAACGAGGATGAAGATCGCAGACGGTCCCTTGCGGTGGTTGGCAGGCGGCACGCTGCGGCTGGGGACAGCCGCGCTCCGTAAGGACACAAGGCGCGCGATAGCTTGGAGCAGATGCTCATTTCGGCTTCACTTGATCCAACTGCGCCCGCCACTTTTCCACGCGCTCCTTGATCTTCTTTTCCACGCCTTGGTCGGTCGGCTCGTAGTAGCGCTTCAGTGCCCCGAGATAATCCTGCGCCACGAAATGTCCGGGGTGACTGTGCGCGTACTCGTAGCCTTCGCCATGGCCCAGGCGCGCCGCGCCCTTGTAATGCGCGTCGCGCAAATGCTCGGGCACCGGCAGCGTGCGCCCGGCGCGGACGTCCTCCAGCGCGGCATCAATCGCCGTGATGGTGGAGTTGCTCTTGTTCGCCGTCGCGATGTAGAGCGCGGCTTCGGCGATGGGAATGCGCGCTTCGGGCCAGCCGATGAATTCCGCCGCATGATGCGCCGCCACCGCCAGCACCAGCGCCATCGGGTCAGCGAGACCCACATCTTCCGCCGCGTGAACCACGATGCGGCGCGCGATGAAGCGCGGGTCTTCGCCGGCGTGAATCATCTTGGCCAGCCAGTAAAGCGTCGCATCCGGGTCGCTGCCGCGCATCGATTTGATGAACGCTGAAATTGTGTCGTAATGCGCGTCGCCATCGCCGTCATACACCACGGCCTTCTTCTGAATGCTTTGCTCGGCCACGGGCAGGGTGATACGAATCACGCCGTCGGCCTCCGGTGCCGTGGTTAGCGCGGCGATTTCCAGCGAGTTCAACGCCTTGCGGGCGTCGCCATCGGAAAGTTTCGCCAGATGCTTCAGCGCGTCTTCGGCGGCTTCGAGTTTCAAATAACCCAGGCCGCGTTCTTCATCGGCCAGCGCGCGTTGGAGCAACGCCAGCAGGTCGTCTTCCGTCAACGGACGCAGCTCGAAGATTTGCGAACGCGACACCAGCGGCGAATTGACGAAGAAAAAGGGATTGTGCGTTGTCGCGCCAATCAGGCGCACCACGCCGCTTTCGACATCTGGCAGCAGGACGTCCTGTTGCGCCTTGTTGAAGCGATGAATTTCGTCGATGAACAGGATTGTGGATTGCCCGGTGTTTTCGAGGCGATTGGCCGCGCCCACGAGAACGCGCCGCATGTCCGCCACATTCGACTCCACGCCGCTGAGCCGCTCGAATTTGCATTTGGTCTGGCGCGCGATGATTTGGGCGAGCGACGTTTTGCCCGTGCCGGGCGGCCCGTAGAAAATAAGCGATTGAATCCGGTCCGCCTCGATGGCCCGGCGCAGCAATTGTCCGGGCGCGAGAATGTGGGATTGCCCGACGTATTCCGCGATGTTGCGCGGGCGCATCCGCGCGGCCAGCGGCGCGTGCCGTTGCGGTGTGGCGTCGCCCGCCTCCTTCATGGGAACCTCGGGCTTCGGCGCAGTCGCGAACAAATCATCCGGCATGAGGATAAGCTACCAAGCTTCAGCGCGTTTGCCTAGCGGCGGCGATGGAGAGTGGGTGAAGGAAAAACAAAAACTCGCAGTCCGATTGGACTGCGAGTGTAATTAACCCCACCGCAATGCCGTGGTGAACAGTTCCTTTGAACTGCCTGAGAAACAGGTGGGACCCGCTTGGGCACGTTCGACTTCCAGTCAAGGCCTGTCGGTGGTTACCCGGATAAGCAGAAGTCCCGTAGTAGTTTAATTACGGTTCAAGGACTTAGTTTCGCCAACACGAACATGGCAGGGTTAAAGCCATGTAAATCTGGTAAAGAACAGCCGGGCGCCGGTTGCAACCCGTGGGGAAAAAGTATCGCAGAATTGCGCGAGCCTCAAGTCAAAATGGCACAAAATGGGCGCGAAATTGCGAGCGCTGTTGCGCCGCCGTATTGAAGATTGATGAATAAACAGGCCCCAACTATGGTCGGATGAGCAACCCGAAAAGCACGTATGAATCCAACTGTTTCCACCCGCCGACAATTTCTCCAACAATCCGGCGCAGCAATGGCCGGCGCAGCGCTCGCAAACCTTGCGTTGCCAAATCAATCTAACGCCGTGGGGGCGGGGGACCGTCTGCGTCTGGGCATGATTGGCTGCGGGGCGCGCAACACGGGCGCGGCGGCGCAGGCGTTGACGGCCGACAGCAACTGCGAGATTTGGTCGATGGCGGACGTGTTTCCCGAGCAGATCGACAAGTCGATCCAGAATCTCAAGGCGCAGTTCAAGGAGCGGCCCGACAGCGTGAATGTTGCGGACGCACGGCGGTTTGTTGGTCTGGATGCGTATCAAAAGGTGTTGGCCAGCGGCATTGACATGGTGTTGATCGCCACGCCGGGCGGATTTCGGCCGATTCATCTGAAGGCGGCGGTCGAGGCGGGCAAACATATCTTCGCCGAGAAACCGATGGCGGTGGATCCAACGGGCGTGCGTATGGTGATGGATGCGGTCAAGGTCGCGAAACAAAAGAAGCTGGCGATTCGCGCCGGGTTCAGCATGCGGTTCGAGCCGGCGTATCGCGAGGCCATCAAGATGATTCACGACGGCGCGATTGGCGACGTGCTTTCGATTTATTCCACCCGCATGAGCAACCGGTTGTCGCGCTTCAGCGGCGAACGCAAGCCGGAGTGGGGCGACCTCGAATGGCAGTTGCGCAACTGGCATCATTTTCTGTGGCTGTCCGGCGATTACATCATGGAAGTCAGCGTGCACAGCGTGGACAAGATCGCGTGGGTCATGCGTGACGAGCCGCCGGTGCGGTGCATGGCCAGCGGCGCGCGCCAGCAACAGACGGTGGGAGATATTTGGGATCAATTCGACATCACGTACGAATATGCGAACGGCGTCATGGCCATCCTGAAGACGCGTTACCAGGACGGCTGCTACAACGAACACAAGGACGTCATCATCGGCACCAAGGGCCGGTGCGAACTGGCGCAGAGCGGGGCGCGAATCATGGGCGCGACCAACTGGCGTTACACGGGGCCGAAGCTTTCGTCGCACCAGGTGGAGCACGATGAGTTGTTCGCGGACCTGCGCGCGGGCAAGTTGCCCAACGACGGCGACCGCATGGCCAAGAGCACGTTGATGGGGATCATGGGCCGGATGTCGGCGTACACGGGGAAGGAAGTGACGTGGGAGCAGGCGTTGGCGTCGAAGCTCAATACGATGCCGGAGAATCTGAGCTGGGACATGAAATTGCCCGTGCCGCCGCCGGCCGTGGCGGGGAAGACGAAGCTGGTTTGAGGCGGATGCGAATTTTCAGAAGGCTCAGAGTGGAAATTTGATGCTTGTCACCAGATGGGTCATAGTGGTAAGACCTCTTACCAATGACCCTTTCACCCATCAAACGCTCGGGCACGCTGGTTGAGGAAGTCTGCCGGCGGCTGGCGGGGGAGATCCGCAACCGCACGGTGGCCAATGAAGGCTGGTTGCCTTCGGAGCGAGAGCTGGCGGAGCGGTTGGGCGTCAGCCGTCCCGTGGTGCGCGAAGCCACGAAGCGGCTGGAGTTACAAGGCTTGTTGGAGGTGCAACATGGCAAGGGGACGCGCGTGACGGACAAGCTGCACCGGCCGTTGAACGGCTCGGTGTCCCTGATGATTCCCGACGCGGCGGAGCGACTGCGGCAATTGAGCGAGGCGCGCGTGTTGATTGAGCCGTCCCTGGCGCGCCTGGCAGCGGAGCGGGCGAGTGGGCGCGAGTTGAAGGATTTGCGACGAACGCACGCGCGCCTGTTGGCCGCGGCCAACGATGAGGAATGCATCGAAGCGGATCTGGAATTTCACCGGCAGATTGCGCTGGCGGCGGGGAACGAGATTTGCGCGTTGCTGCTGGAATCGCTGGCGGAGTTGGGGCGCGAGAGCCGCAAGATGACCCTGGTGGCGGCGGGGAAAAAGCGAGCTGTGGAACATCACGCGTTGATTCTGGGCGCCATTGAAAGGCGGGATTCCCAAGCCGCGCATGACGCGATGCTGATGCATTTGCGCCAGGCGGTCATTGATATTGCCGAGGGCATCAAACAGGCGAAGAGGAAGTGAAAAGAGCGTTGTTCACAATTGGCTGGTTCGTGCTGATGCAGACGGGGCAGGGTGCTGCGCCGAACGCGGAGCAAATCAAATTCTTCGAGCAGAAGGTGCGTCCTGTGCTGGTCGAGCATTGCTACGAATGCCACAGCGCGCAGGCGAAGAAATTGAAGGGCGGCCTTTTGCTTGATTCCAAGGCGGGTTGGCAGAAGGGCGGCGATTCCGGCAAGCCGGCGATTGTTCCCGGCGCGCCGGATGAGAGCCTGGTCATCCGCTCGGTTCGCCACCTGGATGAAGATTTGCAGATGCCGCCGAAGAAACCGAGGCTGTCGGACGCGATTGTCGCCGACCTCGTGACGTGGGTGAAGATGGGCGCGCCCGATCCGCGCGACGGCGCCGTCGAGGCGAAGCGGGCCGACAAATCGTGGTGGTCCTTGCAACCATTGGCGCAGGCCGAGCCGCCGGCCACGAAGGGACTTCCCAAGGCGTGGGCGCAAAATCCAATCGATCGGTTCATTTACGCGAAGCTGGCGGAAAACCGGTTGAAACCGAATCCCGCGGCCGATCGGCGCGCGCTTATCCGGCGTGTCACGTACGATTTGACCGGCCTGCCGCCGTCGCTGGAGGAAGTGGAGTCGTTTGTGAAAGACCGCGACCCGCAGGCTTACGAAAAGCTCGTGGAGCGCCTGCTGGCCTCGCCGCAGTACGGTGAGCGTTGGGGACGGCATTGGCTGGACGTCGTTCGCTTCGGCGAGAGCAATGGCTTCGAGCGCAATTATCTCATCGATAATGCGTGGCCGTTCCGGGATTACGTCATTCGCTCCTTCAACGAGGACAAGCCGTTCAACCGGTTCATCATCGAGCATCTCGCCGGCGACGTCGTGGGCAAGGACCAGCCGGACGTCGAAGTGGGCGTGGCATTTCTGACGATCGGCCCGTATGACGACGTGGGCAACCAGGATCCCGTGGCCAAGGGGAACATCCGCGCCGCAACCGTCGATGACATGGTGACCG
>JBFMBT010000112.1:0-19117 GCA_040754875.1 Verrucomicrobiota bacterium
GGAAGCGCTACATCGCTTTTGACATTTATCCGGCCCGTCATTGCAATTGAGATTCATTGACGAAGGGCCGGCGGAATAGCAAATTAGGAGCATGAAGGCTGGAGCAAACTGTCCGGTCCGCCGAGAACTTGGACATTTCATTGTGATTGACCCCAAGATCCGCGCGGGCAAGCCGACGTTCAGGGGTACTCGCGTCACCGTCGCCGAGGTACTGGCGGATGTTGAACAAGGCTTGTCATGGGATTTTATCACGTACCGATGGGGCGATGGTAAAATTACACGCGACGCAATTGCCGAAGCAATTCATCTTGCCCGGCGCGCATTGCTCGACTCCCACGGGCGGTTGGCGTCTGAATTGGCTCCCGCCGCTTGAACGTTCTCGACGAGAACATTCCAAAAGATCAGGCAGACCTGCTGGCCGCCTGGAAAATTCGTTTCCGCTCCCTCTCGCGGGACCTGGGTGCGGCCGGCATCAGCGACGAAGACATACTTCCGCTCCTTCTCAATCTGAAAAGGCCCACGTTCCTGACGCGTGACGAAGACTTCTTTGTGCGCGACAAGCTTCATGCACCGTATTCTTTGGTCTGGTTTGATGTGGCCACAAGCGAAACGGCCTTCTACATCCGGCGCTTCCTTCGCCACCCACAGTTTAATACCATCACCAAGCGACTTGGGAAGGTTATCGCCATTCGACCGTCGGCAATACAGTACTGGACGAAGAATTCTCAATCACCCTCACAAGAGGATTGGGTCGATTGATCACTTCTTCGCCGTCCACCCCCGCACGAACCCGATGCACTGCGCAATGTCCGGCACCGAATTGTCCCAGTTATATTCGTACTCGATGGAGATGTTGCCCTTGAAGCCCTGCGCCTTCAGTTCATCGAGGATGGCGCCGATGTTTGAACTGCCCTGGCCGTAAGTCATGTCGTGCTGGCCTTCACCGAGAGCGGCGCGTTCCTTCAAATGCAGGCTGATGATGCGGCCCTTGAGGATGCGGACGCAGTCCAGCGCGTTCAGCCCCGAGGTCTGCCAGTGTCCGGTGTCCGCGCAAGCGCCGATGCGCCGGTCGCGATTCTTCACCAGCTCCGCCACGTAATTCGGGTCCCACAGCTTGTAACTCGCGTCATTCGGCTTGCGGCGGTGCTCATGGTAGCCCACGCAAATGTCAAACTCCTTCACCAGCTTCTCGATGACATCGATGTTCTTCGTGTCCTCCGTCGTGATGCCGTAAAGCCCCATTTTCTTCGCGAATTCGAAGATGCGGCGCCACTCTGCCTCATCCTTGCCGCCCACCACGCCGTAGTTCACCACCTTGATTTTGTGTTTCGCCAGCTTCTCCTGCACCTGCTGGATAATTTCCGGTGGCGAGTCGTGATTGAATGTCACGTTCGGCTGCTCCTTGCTCAGTTTCTGGCGCGGATACATCTCGATGATCCTGCCGCCGGTTTGCTCGGTCTTTTCGATCGCCTCGAACAGCGTGAAGCGGTTGAACGAATACGCCTGGCAGCCGATGGCGAATCCGCCGATTTTGCAATCGTCGGGAATCCAGTTCTCCGCGCGCGCCGTTGCGCCGGGTGACAGCGTCAATGCCAGCATCAAGAACGTTGGCGTCATGAAAGAAAATAGCTTCGTAGGCTTCATAAACAATTTCGTTGAGTTGGTTGGCGCATACCACTCGGTGCGCTTTTCCCTGTCAAACCAAATCACCGCGGCACCACCACACGCAGTCTCCTTTGTTCCACCGAAAACTTCGCCGGCAACGTCCCGATCCCCTCTCCCTCCACTTCCAACGGCGCCGCCGGCGAGCTCGTCAACTCAAACTCGCGACACCGCAGATACCGCGCGCCCGGCAGTTCGCGTCCGTTTTGAAACAGCAGCGCGCAACCCGTCTTCGCAATCACCCCCCAATCCAGCTTCGGAAACACGCACACTTCCAGCAACCCGTCCCGTGCGTCGGCCTCCGGAAACAAAACAAACTTCCCGCCGTAGAATCGTCCATTGCCCACCAGCACCAGCTCGCCGGCCAACGTTTCCTTCCCGTTGCTCGTCGTAATCGTGAACTGCGGCGCGCCCATCGCCCGCGCTCCCGCCACCACATACGCCAGCGGCCCGATCACCTTCTTTGTTTCCCAGTTGATGCGCTCGATCGCCATCGCGTCCAGACCCGCGCCCGCCAGTTGCGCAAAGAAGCGCCGTTCCCTCCCGTCGCCAAACTCCACCTTCGGCAAATCAATCTGGATTTCGTGCCCGAGTTGGATCGCCGCCCACGCTTTCGCGATATTCGTCGGGATGGCATATTCCTTGGCAAAAACATTCACTGTCCCCAGCGGCAACACCCCCAGCCGCGCCTTCGCGAAACCGTCCGGCACGTCGCCAATCCCGTTGAGCACTTCGTTGAGCGTGCCGTCCCCGCCCGCGGCGACGATGGTTTCGAATCCCTCCGTCACGGCTTCCGCGGCCAGTTGCCGCGCGACACCCGCGGCCCACGTCAGCTTCAGCGCGCACTCCGACCCGATGTCATCCAGGTAGCGCCGAAACCGCTTCGCCTTCTCCCCGCGGGCGGCTGGATTGAAAATGACGCATGGTCGCACGCGCCATTTCTGGACACGCCTTTCCCGCGAGTCGAGGCGAAAGCACTCACTTGGGCGCAAGGCCCACGGCCGTCCGCAAGCATGCGGGGCACAGGCAATTCTTTTCGGCCCCCGCGACGGGGCCAACGTGCGGCAGATCGAAACACCAGCAATGGTCCTGACCGGCCGCCGGCCCGCATGGGAACGCCGCACCACAACATGGACAATGCTTCGTGACCGACCGATCGCTCCCCTGCTCCACCGGTTCGAGATCGCAGAAGTGGAACGGGCCGTCCGTGGTGCGCGCGGCTTTTCGAAAGGTAATCGGACGGCTGAAAGCGGGGCCGTCGCAGACGAACGTGTGAAACTCGCCGCGTTCGCCGCAGGGATCAACACCCGATGGCAAATCGCGCAGCAACGCTTCATTAAACCAGCGACCCGCAAAGCGCGCTTCGAGCTGACGCTCATCCACGCAAACGAGCACGGCCTTGAACCCCGCGTCGATGAACTCGCGCGCCAGCGCGCCGGTGTCCCGCTCCCACAGCGGATATTCCGTCTTCATGCCGATGCGCGCCAGCATCTGGTCGCGATAAGCCCGGATGTCCGCGAGGAACAAATCGCCGAAGACGGCCGTCGTCACTCCCTGCGCCTGGAACTCCTTCAGCGCGCCAAGCACGCGCGCTTCGTACTCCACATTCGACGGATTGCGCGGCACCCGCACCACGCGCAACGGCAGGTTCAACGCCGCCGCCTGCCGCTCCAACAGCGCCAGGCGCACCCGGTGCATGCCGATGCGATCATCGCCCTCCGTGACCGTGGTCAACAGCGACACCACGCGCCGCCCGCCGCGCAAAACCTCGCGCAACGCCAGCGCGCTGTCTTTGCCGCCACTCCACGAAAGGACAATCGAATCGGACATGCACTCAGGGTGCGCCTGCGCCATCGCAGGAGCAAGTTGGGTTAAAAGGTCAGGCGGACGCCGCCATACACGCCCAGGCGCAATGCGGGAAAACCGCTGACCACGGCGTATTTCTGGTCCGTCAGGTTTTCACCGCGGACCCAGACCTGGAAGTTTTTGCAAACGTCATACGACGCCGAGGCGCGCAAGGTCAGGTAATCCTCCGCGTCGCCCTGCACGAACGTCGTCGCGTCGATGTCCTCGCGCTCGACCGCCCAGAGCAATCCGCTCGTGAGCGTCAACTTCTCGACTGGCTTGATGGTCGTTTCCCACTGTGCCTGGTGCCGCGGGCGCCGCACGAGCCGTAGGTTGTTCGCGTCATCCAGCGCGGTCAGATACGTGTAGCTCAGGCGCGTCTGGAACTCATCGCACGGTTTCCAACTGGCGCTCAACTCGACACCTTCCGTCGTCGCTTTCGCGATGTTCTGGGGCGTGAAGGTCACAAAACTGAATTGAATCAGATTATCGATCTTGTTCTGAAACCACACCGCCGACAGCGTGAGCTTTTCGTTCAACAGCGGTTGCTGCAAACCGACCTCCCAGCCGAACGCGTCCTCGGATTGCAGGTTCGGATTGTTGAACCCGGGAAAATACAAATCCTGCGGCGATGGCGGGCTGTAGGAACGCGACACGTTTCCGTAAAGCACGCTCTCGGTCTTGGGAATGCGCCACGAAAGGCCGTTGCGCCAGGAAACGGCCGACGGGTAATCGGTGTAGGTGTCGTAACGCACCGAGTTGAGCAACGTGACGCGCTCGTGCGGCGACCAGTTGCTTTGCACGAATCCGCCCACGCCCGTCTGGTTGGCGTGGATGTTTTCCACGCCGGCGGCGTTGACCTGCGAGATGTTCAAATCCTGAAACGCCAGGCCCGCGCTGAGCTTCCAGTTGTCCGGCGCCTCGAGGTCATTCTGCCAATCGACTTGATGCGAGGCCATGCGCAGCTTGTTATCGGCGCCGAATTGATTGCGGAACCGCTGGAATTGCCGCTCGTGCGAATAGAAGACCTTTGATTCCAGTTTGTCCGTGACCTTCCACGTCAAACCTGGCGACACGCTCCCCACCTCGCGCTGGAGCGACGCAATCGGGTCCGGAAACACAATCGTGCCCGGCGACCCGCCATCCGTGTAGAAATACGCCCCGCGCACATCCACATACACATCGTCGCTGATTTCGTAGCCCATGGACGCGCGCAGGCTGCTCAGGCGAAAATCGTTGTTGTCGCGCGGGTAATCGGCGTTGAATTGCGACGCGCCCACCGAGTAATCGAACTTCCCAAACGAGCCGCGACTGGAAACCGTCTCCCGAAACGTGTTGAACGACCCGCCTTCAAACGTGACCTCATGCTCCGGCTTCGCCAAGCCGCGCCCGCCCTTGGTGATCACGTTGATGACGCCACCCACGGCATCCGCGCCATACAACACCGACGACGGCGAGCGCACCACCTCGATGCGCTCGACGTTATCCAGCGTGAGGTTCTCGTAGAAGAAACCGCCGGCCAGCGACGCGGTCATGCGGCGTCCATCCACCACGAGCAACGTGTGGTTGCTTTCGGTGCCGCGCGAGAAGACCGACGTCACCTGCCCGGGCGTTCCGGATTGCACCACGGCGAGGCCTGGCACGCTTTCGAGCACATCCGCGAGCGAGTGGAGTTTGCGCGCCTCGATTTGTTCACGCGAAATGACGGTGACAGTGGCGGCGGTTTTGTCCGCTTCCTCGGGCGAGCGCGTCGCGGTGATGACGATTTCGGGAAGACGGTTGGTGACGGTGGCAACGGCAGGTTGAGCCGCCACAGGGGCGGTGGAGAGTCCCACGAGGGCCAACGGTGCAAGGATCCGCATGTTCTGGTCTTTCAGTTGTTCCGCGCAACGCGGAAGGTTCACAACGGCGAGACCAGAGGGGAGCTTGGAGGCGTTTGCGGCCGCGGCCGGAAACAAAAAACCTTCAAACCCCGCCAAACGGAGAATGAAGGCATTCACGTTCCTGAAGAAAACGGTTCCCCAGGCTGGCCTCATCCTTCTCTTTGACGGAGAAGTTGATCCCGCAAGGCGGGACCACGACGAGCACAACCAAACCGGTATCCTGACTTCGGGCTTTGAACCTCACTCCCGCCTTCCCGGACCCATGTCCAGTGGCCTGTGGGAGTTTGTGTCCCGTTACAGTGGCGCAACCGTCCCCGATTCTCACGGGGTTCCCTGTCATTTGATTGCAAGTGCGACGGCCGCGAAGCCGTCGCGAGTCAAAGAACTGGTGCGTTAGTAAGACTTCGGCGAAACTTTGCCAAGGATTATTTTGCTGAAGTTGATTTGTTGCAGTGCGAACGCGTGAAGATCGTTTATCACCCGAATTACAATATCTCGTTTGGCGGATTGGAGCGATTGCACCCGTTTGACTCCCGAAAGTACGGCCGCGCCTGGGACGCGCTCCATGGTCAATTCGGCAAACGGCTCGATGAAATCTGGCTGAAACCGGAACGCCCCATTTCCGAAGACGAACTACGCCTGGTGCATTCGACGGAGTATCTGCGGCAACTGCGCTCAGCGACCCAGCTGGCGCGCATCCTGGAATTGCCTTTTCTCGCGCTGGTGCCCGCGCGCGTCACCGATTACTGTGTCCTGCGGCCGATGCGCTGGGCCACCATGGGCACCCTCCTGGCCGCGCGCCAAGCGCTCAGGACCGGCCGGGCCGTCAATCTCTCTGGCGGTTATCATCATGCGAAACCTGGCGGCGGCGAAGGCTTTTGCGTTTACGCGGATGTCGCGGTGGCCGTGCGCGTGTTGCGCCAGGAGCGGACGCTCGCAAACACAGACGGAATCATCCACATCGATCTGGACGCCCACCAAGGCAACGGCGTGTGCCACTGCTTCATGCCGGACCAGAACTTTTTCACCTTCGACATGTTCAATGCCGACATCTATCCCAGCCACGACATCGAGGCGCGCCGGCGGATTGATTGCCCCGTGCCGCTGGCCAGCGGCTGCGGCAACGCGGAGTACCTGAAATTGCTGCGGGAAAAATTGCCCGAGTTTCTCGATTTCGTTTGTCATACCACCCGCGCTCGCCTGGCGTTCTATAACGCGGGCACCGATGTGTACGAAGGCGATGCCCTCGGCCGTCTCAGCCTTTCCGCGAAGGGCGTGTTGGAAAGAGACCGCTTCGTCTTTGAAGAATTGAAAAGGCGCGCACTACCCACGGTAATGCTGCTGAGCGGCGGCTACAGCCGTGAGAGTTTTCGACTGGTGACGCGAACGGTGGAGTGGTTGTTGCGCTGATGTGCGTCCGCGCTGGCGTTACACCTTGACCAATCTCCCCCCCCGCTCCACCCGATACACCTGCCCCCGCCACACAACCTGATTGCCGAGGAAGGACGCCGCCCAGATTAATACCTGAAGCAGGTCCTTCACCGGCACCATCCAGTCATACCACATGTGCTTCCGGCTTTGCGTCAGGCGCGCCTGCTGATGCTGCGCCGCCGCAACCCGGATCGCCCAGAAAAAGGCCGCGCACGTCGCGCTCACCAGCGACGTATCCAGCGCCAGCCACAGCAACGGCCACAACGTGCCGTTGCTCAAGACACTGAAGAAATACGGCAACGGCTGGCACACGCGAATCGTCCGCGCCCAGCGCAGTTGATGCGCCCACACCTGCCGCCACGTCAGCGGCGATTCCCAGCACTCCACGACGACCGGCGCGATCTCAATCCGCCATCCCTTCGCCGCAATCAAATTCCCGAGCCGATAATCGTCCGCCAGAAAATCCACCAGCGCCTCGAAACCGCCTACTTCAGCCAGTTGTTTCCGCCGCGTCACCATCACCGCGCCGAGCGCAAAATCCATCGGCTTCAATGTCAATGATTGCAGCACCTGGCTCCAGAAATCACCGTTGACTGCCACCGCCTCCCAACGCATCGCCAGCGTCGTCGGATTCGCCAGCGAGTAAAAGCAATTCACCAAGCCCACCTTTTCCTCGCGCAACGGCGCCACGGCATTCGTCAGAAAATCCGCCGGCACGCGCACATCGGCATCGCTGACGACGATCACCTCGTGCTTCGCGCGGCGGCGCAATTGAATGAGCGAGGAGACTTTCGCATTCGCGCCGAGCGACTCCGGGCACACGACCAGTTCCGCATCGGCGTCCTGGAATTCCGCGAGCAACTGCTTCACCAGCGCGCACGCGGGGTCGGTTTCTTCGCGCACGCCGAAGAGGATTTGCACCGCGCCCTGGTATTCCTGCTGGAACCAACTGCGCAGGCACGCTTGCGTTTCCGCGTCGCAACCTTTCAACGGTTTCAACACCGTGACCGCGGGCGCGAAGTCCGGCGCGAGCAGGCGCGTGTGAATGGGAAAGCGGATTGAAACCACCCACTGCCATAAGGCCAGCAGCAGGCTCAGGATTGCCAGCGAGGCGAGGAGGATGGTGAGCATCGGGTGCGAATTCACCGCGCGCACGAACGGTCAGGCGCGATTCAGCACTACAATTGGTCCACCGCCACCACCCGCGCCACTTCCTCCAGCGGCGTCTGGCCGTTGATGGCGCGCTTCAGACCGGTGTTCCACAAGGTCTGCATACCGCCGCGCACGGCAACTTCCTGGAGAAAGCGCGTCGGCTTCTTTTGCATGACCGCCTCGCGGAATTCATCGTTCGGCACCAGCAATTCCGTCACCGAAGTGCGGCCGGCAAACCCCGTATCCACACATTCCTTGCAACCGGTGCCCTTGCGGAACTGCGCGTTGTCGAGAACTTCCTGCGACAACAATTTCGTCAACCCCGGCTCTGGCTCGTACGGCACCGCGCAATACGGGCAATTCTTGCGCACCAGGCGCACGCCCATCACCCCGATGATGCTCGACGTCAGCAGGAACGGCTCGATGTCCATGTTGATGAGGCGTGCGAACACGCCGGATGTCGTGCCGCTGTGAATCGTGCTGATGACCAGGTGGCCCGTGAGCCCCGCCTGCACCGCGATCGCCGCCGTCTCCGGATCGCGAATCTCACCGACCATGATCACTTCCGGGTCCTGCCGCATCAGCGACCGCAGCGCCACCGGATACGTGAACCCCTGGATCGGTTTCACCTGCGCCTGGCTCACCATCGCCAGTTGATATTCCACCGGGTCTTCCACCGTGCTGATGCTGATCGATGAACCCGATCGTTGCACCAGATAATAAAGCGACGCGTAAATCGCCGTCGTCTTGCCGGAACCCGTCGGCCCGGTCAGCAAAATCAACCCGCTGGGTTTCGTCAGCAATTGGAGAAACGTCTTCAACATGTCTTCCTCGAAGCCCAGCGCCGCGAGGTCGAAACTCCGGTTGCTCGGGTCGAAGATACGAATCACCGATTTCTCGCCGCGCACCGTCGGGAAAATCGAAATGCGCAACTCCACACCGCCCAGCTCGGGCGGCGTCGAGGCATGGCCTTCCTGCGGAATGCCGCTCTTGCTGATGTCGAGTTCCGCCATGACCTTGAGACGGCCGCTGATGCGCTCGGCTAATTCCAACGGAAGGTGGACCAACTCATTGAGCACGCCGCTCAGGCGCACGCGCACCACCAACGTGCTGTCCCACGGCTCGATGTGAATATCACTGGCGCCCGACTGGATGGCGTCCATGATGACATAATTCACCAGCGTGCCGATCTCGACGGCCGTCGTCGATGGCAGGGATTGCAAGTAGCGCGTTGTCTGATTCACAAGGATTGCCTTTGGTTGAAATGGCCTTCGCCCACGTAAGGTTTAAGGATTTTCGCGCCCCTTGTCAGCAAGGAATTCTCTGACCATTCCCTTCGCCCTCGTCCTCCTCCTAGTCCACGTTTCAACATTCGATTGATTCTCTCCCCCGAACCTCGACGCTTCTCCCCCATTTTTCTGCCCCAAATCTTTCTACCCTCGTTCCCACTTTCGGATTTTCCCTCCTCGGATTTCTTTCGTCATTTGGCCTTCGTCATTCGTCATACCCTCGCCGCCCATTTTTTCTGTCCCCTATCTTTCTGTCAGCGTCCCAAAATCTTCAACACCGCCACCGCATTCACCGCCGCCTTCGGCACGATACCCCTGATCTCCACGTACTCCGGCATCTTCGTCCCATCCGCGCTGCGCTCCGAGCAATGCCCGTTGTCGCCCCACGGCCCCAGTCCATCAATCGTCGGCACCACGTCCCAGATCATGTTGCCGTCGCTGAGCCCGCCGCGCTCCTCGCAATCCACCAGCATTCCGGTTTCCGCGCCGGCCTGCTTGAAGAATTCCATCAACCTATCCGTCCCCGCGTTGCGCGGCCACGGGCGGCTCTCCGTCAGAATCTCCACCGTCACCTCGCACGGATAACGGTCCACCAGGCTGCGCACCTCGCCCGGCCCGGCCAGCGCCAGCAACGCCGCCTTGCCCTGATTGTAAGCGTCGGGCGTGAACGCGCGTAACTCCCCCTCTGCCACCGCCTCATGCGGCACGCGATTCAATACGGTCCCGCCCGCCACCGTCCCCACGTTGAACGTCAACCCGCGCCCGTGGTCCGTCAGACCCGCGATGCGCTCGACCGTCTTCGCCAGTTGCACAATCGCATTGGCGCCCTGCGTGTGGTTCGACCCCGCGTGCGCGCCGCGCCCGTTCACCGTCACGCGCCACGCCGCGCGCCCCTTGCGCGCCACCACCATCAAATGTTCCTCGCCCAGCCGCCCCTCCGATTCAAACACCAGCGCCGCCATCGTTTGTTTGTCCATCCGCGCCCGGCACACCTCGCCAAAATCCGGTGAATACATCTCCTCCGACGAATTCAAAAACAGCCGCCACGTCACGTCTTCGAACACTTCGCGCGCCTGCGCCTGCAACGCCGACAACACCAGCCACATCATCATCGTGCCGCCCTTGATGTCGTGCGTGCCCGGCCCGTAAATCCGGTCGCCCTCCACCGACCAGTGAAACTGATTGCGCGCCTCCTCCTCCGGCGGAAACACCGTGTCCAGGTGCGACACCATGGCGATGCCGCGCGTTCCCCTGCCACGGCGCGTCAACACCAGATGCTCGCCCCACGCCGGATTGGTCGAAGGCACGAATTCCGCCTCAAAACCGAGCGGTGCAAAACACTCCGCCGTAAACCGCCCCAGCCGGTTCACCCCTTCGCGATTGTTCGTCCAACTGTTGATCCCCACCATCCGGCGCAACATCTCCAGCGCCCCGGGCAATTGCTGTTGCAAATAACCTTCCAGTTTCGCGCGCATCTGCATGTGGCCGCCATGAAATCCAACTTTCCCCCGCTTGCAAAGCATCGAGTTCGGGCGGTTGATGGATGAGTTTCAGTATTCAGGGATGCGCGATGCGCGATGCGGTTGAAGGGAATACTACCGGCATAAAGCAACCTCACGTTGTTCATACATCGCGATTCGGCAAGCCCCTTGCCTCCCGATGTTTTGCCATCTGCCATTTGCTATCGGCCATCCGTCCCATTGCCCCCGCTTCAACGCTTCAACTCACCACTCCCCGTTTCCAACAACGCCAGTGTCGCCCAACCTGTCGTCGAGATGCGTTGGGCGTAGCTTTCGCCGTTGGGTGGGCGCGTGGTTTCGCGCCAACTGCCGTCGTCGTTTTGCGTAGCCAGCAGATACGCGCGGCCGCGTTGGATGGCATCGGCGATGGCCGGCTCGCCGCGGGCGGTCTGCAACGCGAGCAAGGCCACGGCGGTGTCGAAGGCTTCCTGCGGCGCGCTCTTGAACGGGCCCCAGCCGCCGCTGCTTCCCTGCGCTTGCAACAGGAATTCGACCGCGGCCTTGCGCCGTGCCTGCGCTTCGGCATCGGATGAGTTTCGCAACGTCAGCAGCGTTGCGCCGGCTTGCAACACGTTGTTCAACGGCATAGCGCGTACCCAGCGCTCCGCCTTCGCTGCGGCCGGGCGCAATTCATCCAGCCCAGCGCGCCGCACCGTTTCCAGCGCCATATAGGTGCCGAGCCAGCGTCCGTAAATCGTGGGCGAGCCGACCAGTTCATCCTTGCCCACGAGCCACGCGCCGTCCGGTTCCTGGTCCTGCGCGACGAGGCGCGCGGCCTCGCGCAAGGCTGCCGTGTCAGCGACGTGGCCGGTTTGTTGGGCGGTCGCGAGCGCCGCGGCGAATTGCAGGCGCGCGAGGCGTTTGTCGCTGGCGGCGGGGTCGCCCTTGTTGTGTTCCCATTGCGCCGGGCGCGACAACCACGCCGTGGTGTCCGCGATGGCGTTGTCCGGAACGACATAACCGCGCTGGCGCGCCACATACAACGCGCGCACAGCGTCGCCGTTGTTGTGGCAGGAGTAGCAGCGGTTTTCCTTGTGCCACGCGGGGACTTCGCGTGAGAGGAAGGCGACGGCTTTTTCTTCGGGTGAACGGGAGGCATGGCGATCGGCGAGGCAACCGGTGAGGAGCGGAACGCAAAGCAGGGCAAGAAGGCTTCGTAGCGCAGGTTTCCAACCTGCTGTATCGCAGGTTTCCAACCTGCCGGTTTCGCGTTGCTCGACTGCGTGGGCGAGCCGCCTGCCGATTGGAAATCGGCGATACAGCAGGTTGGAAACCTGCGCTACGGTCGTTCGAGGACGAGGAGGAGGACGAAGGACGAGGACGATTGAGCGGATCATGTTACGTTCATTCCTTCAACGCCTCCAGGAACGCCAGCAAGTCCGCGGCCTCCTGCGCGCTCATGCCTTGCAACAGCATCTCCGGCATGGCCGACAGCGCGCTGGGATACAGGCGTTCCAGCTTTGTCGCCGGCACGCGCACTTCCAGGCCGGTGGCATCACGCAACACCACGCCGTCCTCGCCGCGCTTCACGAGGAATCCGCTGTGAATCTCGCCGTCTTTCGTCTCCGCCTGATAGGTCACGAATTGCGGGTCCACGAACTTCGACGGCTCGAGCAGGCTGTCCAGCAATTGCGCGCGGTCATATTTCTTCCCGATTTGCCGGAGATCCGGCCCAAACATGCGTCCTTTGCTTTCGAGCGCGTGGCAATTGATGCATTGCGTGGCTTCGCGAAAGAACATTTCGCGCCCGCGCCGCGCGTCTCCCTTTGCGGCGAGAATCTCCTCGCGGCCGGCCATGCGCGTGAGCGCCTCGCGCTCGGCGTCCGGCAGAAAGCGCAGGAACAACGCGCGCACTTCGGGTGAACCTTGCAGCGCCTGCTTGAGCGTTTCGGCTGACGGGGGCGAGTCCAGCGCGCACGCCGCCTTGAGCGCGCTGCTGGTGCCCGGCAACTCCGGCGCGTGAGTGGAATTGCGACCTTTGCCCAGCGACACCAACTTTTCCGTGCGCGGCAACGAGGCAATCCAATCACGCACCAACCGCAAGCCCGTCTCGTCCACTTGCGTCGAACCCAGTTGCGGCATGCGCCCGCGCCCGAGAATCGCCATGCGATACAGCAACACCGAGCGATACGGGTCACCGGGCGCGACAATCTTCGCGCCGGTCATGCCGAACGCGCCTTGTGTGGGCGGCTCGTCCAGCAGACGCGCCTTGGCCAGCGGCGTTTCCAGTTTCAGGTCGAAATTCGCCGTGCCGCCGCCGCCCTGCCGATGGCAATGCCCGCAGTTCACGTAAAGATACGCGCGCGCCCGCGCTTCCAGGCTCGCGCTCGAATCGGTCACCGCCGGAAGCGCCGTGAACTTCGCGGGGCGCTCGACCAAACCGATTTGTTCCAGCGCGCGCAATTGATTCATGCCGCCGGGCGTGCGGGTATGCTCCAGTTGCGGCGGGATGAATCCGAGAATGCTGCCTGCGCGCGTCACGTGGCACAGATTGCATTCGCCGCGGCTCGCGAAGCGCCATTTCTGGCGACGCAAGCCACCCGGCGCGGCGGCGTCCTTGATATCGAGCGTGACTTCCGATGCGCCCGGGCCGGCCAGCACGGCATCGGTCTGCGCGGCGTTCCAAATGTAGTTGTAAGCGCGCCACGCGTCGCCGTGCCGGTGCAACACCTGCGTCTCCAGCCGCCGTTTGCTGGCCGGATTGCCGCGCTCCATCTCCAGCGACACCGTCCGCGCGATTACTGTATCGAGCGGGAAGTTCCAGTTGCCGCGCACTTCACCGGCTTGAAGGTTGTTGCGCGTGTAAGCCTCCAGTTTCGCTGTTCCCGGCGCCGCGACGAATCGTTCCGCCGTGGTGTGATCTTCCCACAACTCAACCTGCACCGCGTACGGAATCACGCCGGGCGCGAGCCGATGCTCCTTCACCCACGCGAACAATCCCGTTTCGCTCAGTCGCGCGGGAAATGCCGGGTTGTATGAATCCGCGGCCGTGTTGCGCGTGAGTTGATGCAACGTGCCCGCATAATCAACCACATACAATTCGCCATCGCGATCTTCACCGAAGCAGATGATGGCGTGCGAGGTGTTCGCGAGTTCCTGTTGCCACGTCACCTTGCCGCGCGAGGTGCGCAGTCCCCAGATCTTGCCGGTCACGTAATCGCCGTAAATGTACGCGCCCGCCAGTTCGGGCGTTTTCTTTCCGCGATAAACATAGCCGCCGGTGACCGACCGCGCCTCGTCGTGAGAATGAACGGCCACGGCAGGCAGGATGGGCGTGGGACCGCGCCGCCCGCGCGGGTGGACCGATTGCGGACCTTCGACGATGCTCCAGCCGTAGTTGCCGCCGCGTTCGACGCGAAACACCAGCTCCCACAATTCCCAGCCCACGTCGCCCGCCCACAAGTCACCGGTGCGCCGGTCGAAACTCATCTTCCACGGGTTGCGAAAACCGTACGCCCAGATTTCCGGACGCGCACCTGGCGTGGCCACGAACGGGTTGTCCGGCGGCACGCGATACGCCTTGCCCGCATCCACGCGGTCCACATCGATGCGCAGCACGCAACTCATCAAGTCGTCAAGGTTTTGGCCTGTGTCCAACGGATCGGGCGGCGTGGGCGACGCGGCATCGCCCGACGAAATGTAGAGATAGCCGTCGTTGCCGAATTGCAGGCAGCCGCCATTGTGTCCGCCGGAAACCCAGGTGATGAGGATTTGCTCGCTCGCGAGGTCCAGTTGCGGCGGGTTGGTGTCCTTGACCTTGAAGCGCGATACGCGCGTGCCGTCGGGCAGATTGACGTCGATGACGTAGCAGATGAACACCTGTCGGTTGGTGGCGAAGCCCGGATGAAATGCCAGGCCATACGCCTGACGCATGCGCGGGATTTCCTTCAGGTCCGCGAACAGGTCGGGCTGCGCCACGTCCGGACTGCGCGGGAACGAATACATCTTGCCCGCCAGTTCCTGCACGAACAACCGGTCCATGCCCGGCGCGGAAACCAATTCGACGGGGTTGGTGAATTTCAACTGCGGAAAGACCGGTTCCGTTTGATACGGCGGCGGTGGTTCGGGCGAGCCTTTGATGCGCGACGTCGTCCACGGCACGCGCATTCCAGCGGGCGACTGTGCCCACACCCCGTGTCCCGTCGCGCCCACCAGGGCACCTGCCACTACAACCATGAGATACCACGCCTTCATATCTGTGATCGCTTTGCACCCTATCACATCCCCCGCCGCAAAAACAGCATTGACCACACGCCCGGCATGAACCAACCACGGTCGGGTAAAAAGATGTTTTCCAACCCGTGACCACTGTTCTCGCCCCCGCCGTCACACGCTTGAGTTTCCTTCTCGTTCGCGCCAGATTTGTCTCCGGCACAATTTGACATGCTGACGACGCTGCGCATCAAAAATCTCGCCCTCGTGGCCGACCTGACGCTGGAACTCCAGCCGGGCTTCAACGCCATCACCGGCGAAACCGGCGCGGGCAAATCGATTCTCATTGGCGCGTTGACGCTTGTGCTCGGCGAGCGGGCGGATCGCACGCTCATTCGCAGCGGGTGCGACAGTTGCTCGGTCGAAGCCGTGTTCGATGTCTCGCAACTCAAGGCTCCCCTGCCCGCTTTCCTCGAAGAAAACGGGCTGGAACCGTGCGAAGACGGGCAGCTCGTGCTCAAGCGCACGTTCACGTCCGCCGGTACGAACCGCCAGTTCATCAACGGCTCGCCCACCACTCTCACCACGCTGGCCGCGCTGGGCGAATGGCTCGTGGACATTCACGGGCCGCATGATCATCAGTCGTTGCTGCATGCGGGCAAGCAACTGGCAATTCTTGACGCGTTTGGCGGCTTGGAAACGCAGCGCGAGGCGTTCGCCGGGCTGGTCCGCAAACGCGCGCAGTTGCAGGAGCAAAAGGCGGCGTTGATTGTCGACGAACGGACTTACGCGCAGCAGCTCGACTTGCTGCGGCATCAGGTGAAGGAGATTACGGCGGCGAAATTGAGCCCCGAGGAAGAGGCGGAGATTGACCAGGAACATCGCCGTTCCAGCAACGCCGCGCGGCTGCTCGAACTCAGCCAGACGGCGCTCGCCCTGTTGTCCGAAGACGACCAGTCGTTGCTCACGCAAACCGGCACGCTGGGGCGGACGCTGCATGAATTGCAACGGCTGGATGCGACGGCGGAGAATCTGACGGCGTTGCACGAGCAGGCCGTCAACGCGCTGCGCGAATTGCAGACGGAACTGTCGCGTTACGCGGACAAGGTGGACGTGGACCCGGCGCGGCTCAAGGAACTGGAGGAGCGGCTGGACTTGATCCATTCGTTGAAACGCAAATACGGGGCATCGCTGGCGGAAGTCATCGCGTTCGGCAACGAAGCGCAGCAGAAGCTGCGCAGCCTCGAGTCGCGCGACGCGGAACTCGAGCGCATCAACGCCGAGTTGCGCAAGCTCGATGCGGAATTATGGCGCGCGGGCCGGGAACTTTCGGCGCAGCGCAAGAAGGTCATTCCCAAGTTGCGCAAGGCGGTCGAGAAACAACTGGCTGACCTGGGTTTCAAGAAGAGCCATTTCGATGTGGCGATCAGCAGCGCGGCCGAAGGCGCGACCGAGTTTGCGGCGTCGGGCCTGGACACGGTGGAATTTCAATTCGCGCCGAACGTGGGCGAAGCGCCGCGGCCGTTGCGCGCGATTGCGTCATCGGGCGAGATGGCGCGCGTGATGCTGGCCTTGAAGACGGTGCTGGCCGCGCAGGACGAAATCCCCGTGCTGGTGTTCGACGAAGTGGACGCCAACGTGGGCGGCGAAACGGCCAACGCGGTGGGCGAGAAGATGCGGCAGATCGGCGAGAAACGGCAGACCCTGTGCATCACGCACCTGGCCCCCGTGGCCGCCAGCGCCGCCGCCCATTACGTCGTGAGCAAGCACGTGGCCGAAGGCCGGACCACATCGGACATCCAACGGCTCGACCGCAAGGAGCGCATCACCGAACTGGCCCGCATGCTGGGCGGCCAGAGCGAGGCCGCAAGAAAGCACGCGGAGGCGTTGTTGAGTGGAGGATGAGGCTTCAGTCCGTCAACTCAACGCAAGCCACCATGACTGGCCAGGCGAAAAGTGGAAACAGCAGTCCGTGCATTACCGAGAGAACGCGCAAGTCCGGAGATACGCGGTTCCAAGGCCGGACCATGAGCACGATCAACGGCCACAGCTCAAGGGTCGCGAATATGGGTTTGCCTACAATGCGGACGGGCATCCACTGGTTGTTCAACAGCTTTCCATAGGTTGAAATTGCCGAAGGATAGATTTGATCGGCCAGCAATTGCGACGCGGCTTCCGGGAACATCATCCCGCTGATCATCCAACCGCTCACGGGTAGGGGAAGACTCTTCAACAAGTCGGCAAATGGTTTCATGCATTGCTCCGGAAAGAAGAGCACCAGTTGGAGCAACGCAAAGACAACGCCAGCGGAAACCCTACTCATACCTATGCAGAATCTGGACTCAAATCGGCACGCTATTCAAGCAAAATCAGCCGGTCCAATTGCCATTTGCAATTGGCTATCGTCAATATCGTCTATCGGCCCTTGGCTATTGGCTATTCCCCTCCCTCCGCCCCGCCCCAATCCCCTTCCTTTGCCACCTGCCATCTCTGCCCCCTTGGCTATCGGCTATCCGGCGATTGGCTATCCTGCGCCAGCCTCCGGACCGCGCGACCCCAGTCGAAAACCCAATGACTTTTCCGTTACTCTCCATTTTTCTGTCCCTCATCTTTCTGTCAGCCTCCCCAATTCCCCCAAAGGAGAATTCTACATGCCAATTGGCAGAATTCTCTATGGCGATGGCCGGGGTATTTGTTAGGGTGGAGGCGTTGAATAATACACAACCCATTGAGTCCAATTAACATGACCCCCGGTCGCAGCCGAATGATTTTGCCCTGGGCAGCCTGCCTGGCGGGCGCGCTCCTGCTCCCCCGCGCCGCGCAGGCCGTCGGCAAACCCGTGGATTTCAACCGCGAGATCCGCCCGATTCTCTCCGACAATTGCTTTCATTGCCACGGGCCCGACGAAAAGAAGCGCAAAGCCAAGCTGCGACTGGACACGCCGGAGGGAGCCTTCCGCGACCTCGGCGGCTATCAAGCCATCAAGCCGAAGGACGCCGCGGCGAGCGAGGTGTGGAAACGCATCACCACGACCAACGAAGACGATGTGATGCCCCCGCCGGACACGCACAAGACGCTGAAGCCGGAACAGAAGGAATTGATCAAGCGCTGGATCAACGAAGGCGCGCAATACCAGGGTCATTGGGCGTTCACCGCCCCGGTGCAGCCGCCGCTGCCCAAGGTGAAGAACAGCCGCTGGGTGGAAAATGGCATCGATTATTTCATCGTCGCCAAGCTCGAGGAGCGGAAACTGAAGCCATCGGTCGAGGCGTCCAGGGAAATCTTGATTCGCCGGGTGACCTTTGACTTGACCGGCCTGCCGCCGACGCCGAAGGAGATTGACGAGTTTCTGGCGGACAAGGCGGACGGCGCCTACGAGCGGCTCGTCGAGCGGCTGTTGAACTCGCCGCGCTACGGCGAGCACATGGCGCGGTATTGGCTGGACGCGGCGCGCTACGGGGACACGCACGGCCTGCACCTGGACAACGAGCGGTCGATGTGGCCGTATCGCGACTGGGTGGTGGGCGCGTTCAATCGCAACCTGCCCTACGACCGGTTCACCATCGAGCAACTGGCGGGTGATTTGCTCCCCAATGCGACGCGCGACCAGCAGATTGCCTCGGGCTTCAACCGTTGCAACGTCACGACGAGCGAGGGCGGGTCGATCAACGAAGAATTCATTTTCCGTTACGCGGTGGACCGCACGGAAACGGCGGTGGCGGTGTGGATGGGCATGACGGCGGGTTGCGCGGTGTGCCATGACCACAAGTTTGACCCGATTTCGCAGAAGGAGTTTTATCAGATGTACGCGTTCTTCAACAGCGCGGCGGACCCGGCGATGGATGGGAACATCCTGTTGACGCCGCCCATCTTGAAGCTCACGACGCCCGAGCAGCAGGCGAAACTGGACGGATTCAACCAGCAGATTACGGCGGTGCAAAAGCGGATGAAGGAAGCGGTGGCGAAGGTGGAATACATGGACCCCGGCACCGTGGAGCCGCCGCCGGGCACCGTGAAGGTGGACAAAACCTGGGTGGAGGACGATTTCCCCGAGGGCGCGAAACCGGAGTTCACGAAGGACATGCATCCGCCCATGTGGGTGACGTCGGCGGAGGAGCCGGTTTACAGCGGGCAACGGTCGTTGAAGCGCACGGCCAGAGGCGTGGCGCAGGATTTTTTCAGC
>JBFMBT010000113.1:0-19104 GCA_040754875.1 Verrucomicrobiota bacterium
TGATCAACCGCGCGGCCGGGCTCGCGGAAGCCGAGTTGAAGCGCAAGGAGCAACGACTGGAACTGGCGGTGCCGCAAAACGTCCTTTTTGAGATGGATGAGGTGCTCGTGCTGCGTCTGCTCAACAATCTTCTCGCCAACGCCATCGATGCCACGAAGAACCGCGCGACAATCTGCGTTTCCCTCGAAGTCAACCCCGCCAGTTTCAACCGGCCAGGCATCCTGATCACCGTGGCCGACCAGGGAGACACCACCTTCATTTCACTGCGCGAGAAGCCACCCGCCAAGCAGGGGGGGCATGGATTGGGGCTGCGCATCTGCCGGGAAATTGTGGAACAACACGCGGGCGAATTTCAGTTCGAACGCCGCTCGCCCACCGGCGCCACGGTCAGGGTGTTTCTGCCGCAGCGCGCGAAAGCATCGTGATCCGCGCCCGGCCTAGAAAGTCCGCGTCAAGGAGACATTCACCGCGTGATTTAGGAAGTGGTACTTGCCATTCGCGGATTCACCGATGAGCGAGGGTGAAATGCTGGTCGTTACGTTGCGCGAAGGGCCGGTGATCAATTGATACGTGACCGCCCAGCTCCACTTATCGCCCTTGCGGCCAAGGCCCAGGCTGCCGACGTGGAGGTTCGTGTCCGGCACCACGGGATTGAAGTTCGCATCCGAAGTCGAGTTCTGGCTGAAGAAATATCCCACGCTGGCGAAGTAACCGTTTTCCAACTGCCGCGTGGCGCCAATTTCATACAGGAAACTCGACTGCCAGTTGAACGCGAACGGCACGTTGCCCGAGGGCTTGTTGAAATTGACCGTGGTGACGCGGTCCCAATCCGTCCAATCCACGTTGACTTCAAAGTTCCACTTGTCGTTGGGCCGGTAGGAAACGCCGCCCATGACGAATTGCGGGAACGGCAGCCGGGCACTCGTGCCTTCGTCGGGCGTGTACGGGCTGGCCACCGAGCGGCCGTGGAAATTCATGCTCGTGGAACTCTGATAGTTCACGCCGAACGAAATCTTCTCCCACGGCTTCCACAACAACGCCGCGCTCCAGCCGAAGTCGAGGTCGCGCCCTTTGAACTTGAATTCGTCGCCCGGGACGAAGATGCCCTGGCGCAACAACACCTGCGCGTAGTTCAGCGTGGGGCCGCCGGCGATGGAAAGCGATGGTGTAACCTGCCAGGCAATCACCGGTTTCACCGTCGAATACAACAGGCGCCCTTCGATGATCAGCGTGCGGAATCCGGTTGTTTCCGGCCACTCGAGTCCCAGACCGAACGGCGCATACACACCCAGCCCGTACGAAAAGTCGCTCTCCTTCGGCGAATACACGTAATACAACTGCGGCACCGGCTGTACTTCCCAATGCGTTTGCGACAGATTGCCGTTGGGCGCGCGGTAGCTCGAATTCACCGAGATGGTGTGGAACCCCAGTTGCACATGATGACCCTCCAGTTGCGTGATGCCCGCGGAATTGTAGTACAGCGCGGACGGATTGTTCGCCGTGGCCGTGAACGCGTTGCCGCGTCCCGTGGCTTCCGCATCCTGATTCGGAATGCGCACGCCCAGTGCGAACAGATTGCCCGGAACCATGAATCCACAGGCCAGAAACAAACAAACAGCCCGCCAGCAAGGCCGACACGTGAGAATTCCCATGGCCTAGACAAATAGAAGAACCCGTGCGGCTTGGGAAGAAAAAAGACGCGCCTTCTGGCCGTTGTTCGAAGTCACTTCCAGTCGACAACGGCGCCGTCAGCGCAACGGGCAATCTCAACTGGATTTCCGCTGTTGCGTGGCGCGGCGCAGCGCTTCGCGAAGTTCATTGATCTTGGGCGGCTTGCTCAACACATCGTCAACCTGCGCCGGCAGGTCGCCATCCGACTTCATCATCGTCCCCCACCCCGTCAACATGAGGACTGGCGTGGCCGGCGAGGCATGTTTGATCGTGCGCGCCACCTGGCGCCCGTCCACGTACGGCATGCCCAGGTCCGTGATGACCACGTCAAATGTTTCGCCGCGTTGCCGCGCGGCCTCGAACGCCGCCAACCCCGCGTCACCACCGTCGGCCGTTTCCACCTTGTGCCCGTCCGACGCCAGCAATTCCCGCAGCAAATCGCGCAGCAGCGGCTCGTCGTCCACGCAAAGAATGCGCAAAGGCGGCAGTGCGGCGGCCTCGGGCAGGTCGGCGGCAACCCCCGCCACCGCTTTGTGAACGGGAAAGATCAACCGCATCGTGGTGCCGCGCCCCGGCTGGCTCTCGACTTCAATCTTCCCTTCGTGCCGCTCCATGATGCCGTAAACCATCGCCAGGCCCATGCCGGTGCCGCGCTGGCCCTTGGTCGAAAAGAACGGCTCGAGACAGCGCCGGCGCGTTTCTTCATTCATCCCGATGCCCGTATCTGCCACCTCCAGAATGACGCGCGGCTTGCCTTGTGCCCCGTCGCCAAAGGCGCGTTGCTCGCGGCACGTGCGCAAGGTCAGCTTCCCGCCGCCGGGCATCGCATCCACGGCATTAAGAATCAGATTGGCCAGCGCCTCGCGCAATTCGCTGCCATTGCCCGTGATCTCCGGCAGGTCCGGGTCCAGTTCCGTCTGCATTTCCACGACAATCCCGAGCGACTGCGGAATGTCGCGCCAGCGCGGGCGCGTCAATTCCACGACCTGGCGCGCCACGTCGTTCAGCTGCACCTGGACAAGCGTTTCGCGTTCATCGCGCCGCCGGTAAAACTCGCGCATCCGCGCCACGATCTGCGCGATGTCTTCGCCGGCCGTGTGGATGTTGCGCAGCCACTTTTGCGCATGGTCACTGAGGTTGTGTTCGCTGCGCTGCAAGAGGTCGGTGTACGCGATGACCGGTGAGAGCGCGTTGTTGATGTCATGCGCGATGCCGCTGGCCATCTGCCCGAGCGCCTGCAGGCGCTGCTGCTGCATGATGGCCTGCTGGGTCTGCCGCAAGTCGTCGTACGCCTTCTGCAAATCCTGGTGCAACCGCGCCTGGTGCACGGCCAGTGCCACGTGCGCGCTCAGGCCGCGCAGGAATTCGCATTCCGCCGGGTCAAACCCGTTCACCATGCGCCGCACCACGATCAAGACGCCGAAGACCTTGCTCTCGACCAGCAGCGGCACGGCCACCGCCGAACACAAGCCCGCCGCGCTCATCTTTTGCGCGATCGGAAGGCTCAGTTGCGTCCCGTCCGGCACATACACCAGTTCCCCCTTCAAACAGGGCCGGAACGGCGTTTGCGCAATCGGCACAATCGAGGGCATTCCCAACTGTGCGGCCAGCGGCTGGCTCCGCGGCCCGCGCACCAGCGTGTTGAACGTGTCCGCCTGCGCATCGACTCGATACACCGTGCCGAAATCAATCGGCAGATGGTCCTCAAGCTGATGCAACACGACCAGCAGGATGCTTTCCAGGTCCTGCCGCTCCGCAATCGCGTGAGTGATCTGGTTCAACAGCGTGATCCGTTTGAGTTGCTGGCGCGCCTCGCCTTCCGCCCGCGACCGCTCGCCAATTTCCTGCTGAAGCTCGCGCGTTCGCTCCACGACGCGCTGCTCCAGATCGTCCCGGCCCTTCTGCAACGCCGCGTCGCGCTCCTGGATTTGCGTGAGCATCTCGTTGAACCCGTCGATGAGCGCGCCCAGTTCATCCTGACCCTGTTTCACGGCGCGCACCGAATAGTTCTTCTGTTCAGACACCGTCCTCGCCACATCCGCCAGGTGCAGCACCGGTTCGGAAATCACGCGCTGCAGCCGGATGGACAGAAACAACGACACGAGCAGCGAGGCCGCCAGCACCAACCCCACAATTCCCGCGTAACGCTGGAGCCGCTCGTCCAGCTCCTTCAAATCGGATTGCAAATAGATCGTGCCCACGCGGTTTCCGTCCGAGATGAGCGGTTGGAACAACTCCAGGCGGTCGCTCTCGAAGTGGAATCCGTCGGGCCCGGGCTTCGCCGGCCAGAGGGCCCGGTTTTGATGGCTGCGCGGATACCTCGCCACGATTGCGTCGTCCTTGTAAACACAGGCTGCCACGATGCGTTCCCTGACACGCAACGCGTTCAGGCTGGTTTCAGCCTCGTCCGGCCGTTCAAACGACAGCGCCACTTTCACATGTTCGGCGATGAAGGCCGCCTGCGATGACAAGTCGCGCTTCATCGCCTGCCGGAACGCAACCACCTCGTAAACGACGTACGCCGCAGTCGCCATCAGCAAGGCCACGCTGCTGGTCAGCATGATGATCAACATCTGCTTGCGCTTGATGGAAATGTTCTGGAACTGGCCCATACCGCTTATTCCGTTCCCTTGTCGTCGCGCACAACCTGCGCCAGATTGAGCAGCTTGGAGCTGATTTTCAATCGCGCGCGCCGCGCGGCATCGACATTGATTTCAAAACGCACCTTGCTCTCCACCATGATGAAATTCACCACGCCGCCCTGCGCGGCAAACCGCTCGGACTCACCCACGGTCAAAATGTGGTCGTTCTTGATCCGCTCCAGGATGTCCGCCACGCGCCTTCTTTCCGACGAACTGACAAACAGCAGGTGGCACCCGTTGATGCCTTCGATGTCCTCGAAGCGTTTGACCACCAGCGGTCGGCCGCCGATGTGCTGGCCCTGGATTGTTTTCTCGAGATTCACGCCAAACGGGTCCTTGCCCAGCACTCCCATCACGATGGGACTGTTGCTTTGCGGGAATTTCTCCGCCGGCCATTCGATGTATTTGGCAAAGTTATACAGGAACGCCGCCTTGATCTGGTATTCCGTGGGTGACGGCGGACTGGCAGCCACCCCCGGCCAGACAAAAACGGCCAGCAGCGCCGCGAGACCGGCCAGCCAGCCGCGTCGATGGCCGCGCGCCAGGCCGTGGCCCGGCCGCATCGCCTTGGTTTGCGTCTTGAACGTCATGCAACGTGAAATATTAGAAGCGCCAGGTGACCTTCGCGTACACGCTTCGTTCCACCTCCGTGGATTGCGTGGTGATGATCGTCGGGCGAAATTCCGGATGCCGGTTGTCCAGCAGGTTTTGACCCACGATGGAAAACTCCAGGTTCTCGCGCGGCTTCCAACCAAACCGGACGTCCAGTGTCAGGTAAGCCGGGATCGCCAGGCTGGGATTGGGCAGATTGTCCACGTAGCGCACCGCGCAATCGAATTCCGTTCGCCCGGGCAAATCCACCGACGACTGGAGCGTGAATTGGTGATGGGGGCTGCTTCCTTCCGCGTTCTCCGACCCGGTATCCGTGCTGCCGGAGCGGCGGTGCAGTTGCAGGTCCAGGTAACTGTAACTCGCGCGCAGCCGCCACTTGTCCAGCGGCTTCCAGGTGGCTGCCAGTTCTCCCCCGTAACTTTCGCCGAACAAATTGTTGGCCAGCGTCGAATTGATCACCGCCAGCGGCGGCGGCGAACTGAATCCTTGAAACTCCGCCGAGCGCAGGTGCGTGTACACGTTGTAGAACAGCGCCGCGTCCAGCGAAACGCGCTCGTGCAGTTGCACGCGATAGCCCAGTTCGTAAGCCATCATCCGTTCCGTCCCGAATTTGCGGCTGCCGGAAATAGCCGCGATGGCCGGAAATGGAAAGGCGCCGGCCGGCTGGAACAGGTTCAATTGAACGTCATCCTCCGCGCGCGACGGCGTCCGCACGGCCCGCGAAACCGCCCCCCAGATTGTGTGACGTTCGTGCGGCGTCCACACGATTCGCGTGCTGGGTTGGACTTCAAAGCCGGTGTAGTCGTTGTGCTCGAACTTGGATCCCACCGTGAGATGCAGCCGGTCTTCCACCAGCTTGATCTCGTCTTGAAAAAACGCTGTTAACAGGTGGGTCGTGCGCCCGTCGGGGTTGAGGATGGCCGTGAAGTTCGTGCGGATGTCGTCGCTGCTGACGCGATAGCCCAGGCCCCAGGCGATGTTCTGCCAGTCTCCAATGGCAAACCGATGTTGCGCATCCACATCGAACGTGTCCCGCACCTCCTTGAACACCATCGAATCATAAGCCACGAGAGAATCGCGCGATGTATGGTCGTAATAGAGCTGCAGTCGCAAATTCGCATCTTCGGAAAAGGTGCGTGTCCAGCGGCCCAGCACATTCCCGCCATCCACTTTGCCGCGGCCAGGAACCGTGGTCGTCGAGGGCGGCGTCGCCGGCGGGCTGGGCGGCACCGCTGCCGTGTAAACCTGGTCCGAGCGGCCGTAATAAATGTCGCCCTGAAGTGTCAGCAGGTTCTCATCGGACGCCTCCCAATCCGTGCGGAACCCGCCACGGACCATGTCCCACGCATCGCTGGCCCGGCCGCCACCGCGCAACGCCGAGTCGTCCCGGTTGAAATACTTCACGTAGGCGCGATAGAAGACGTCCTCGCCGAGCTTGCCGCCGTAACGGATCGCGCCGAAGCCTCGTTCCTCTGTGCCGCCGCCGCCCGTCACCAGCAACCCTTGGGATTCCCTGGCTGTTTTGGTGATGATGTTGATCACGCCGTTCACGGCATTGGCGCCCCAGAGCGAGGCGCCGGGCCCGCGAATCACCTCCACGCGGTCCACATCCTCCAGCAGCGTGTCCTGCACATCCCAATAAACGCCGGAGAACAGCGGCGTATAAACGCTCCGCCCGTCGATCAACACCAGCAACTTGTTCGCAAATACGTCGTTGAACCCCCGCGAACTGATCGCCCACGTGTGCGAATCCACCCGCGCCACATTCAAGCCCGGGGCCAGCCGCAACGCCTCCGGAATGCTCGTCACGCCGGAGCGACGGATATCCTCCCCCGTGATCACCGTCACGGCGGCCGCTGACTCGGCAAGTTTCTTGGGCCCGCCGGTCGGCAACGTCACCGGAATGTTCATCAACTCCTCGATGCTCATGTTGATCAGCCGTGCCGGCACGTCATTGACCACGTTGGTCGCGGTCGGTTGCGCGATAACAGACGCGACCACCAACAACCAAAGGCCGGCGGCCAAACCGGCGACTTGAGATGTCTTCATGGGGTTACCCTTTCTCTGGTGAAACAGTTCGCCACAGGATCCGCGGCGGACTGGAACAGCATCGCATTTCCCCGCGGACCATACGCTTGCAAAGGAGAGGTGTCTTCAGTCTCGCTGAGAAAGAAGCAGCTCATGCCCGCTGCCGCAAGCATCCTTGGTACAGCGGGGCGGGAAATGAACTTCGTCAGCTTGGTCTTATGCACGTTTTCGACCGGCCACGACTGTTTAGAAAAACCACACTACACCGGCGAACTCACCTACACGGCCACTGGTTGAAGGACCAAAAGCACGCTCACATCGTTCCTCTGGCTTCCCCGCGTGAGCGGCCCAAGTTCGAATACAGGAAACGCATTAACACCAATGCCCTCCCCGCCCGGCCAACGCAAGCACAATCCGCCCACGCCATCCGCCCACACCACCGTCCGCCCAAAACCACTCCGCCGCCCCGCCACCACTAAACTGTGCGCCTTTGAACATCACCAGCACGCGTCTCCCCGCAAACGCATCACGCATCACGTATCACGCTTCCCACCCAGAGAGAAAACTACATATTTTTTGGTAGATTTATCTATTGTTTCCGCGCCCCTGCCGACTTAGTTTACCCTCGAAGCATTTGAAGCCCAATTACAACGACGCTTTGCCATGTTAAAGGTCACCGGTGACGGTTCCATAACCACGTGCGACGGCATCACGCGCCGCGATTTTCTCCAGGTCGGCACGCTTGGCGCCATCGGCCTGTCGATGGCCAATTACGCGCAGTTGCAAGCTGCGGGCAAGGTCGCCCCCGGCAAGAACGAGCGCTCCGTGATCATGATCTTCAATCTCGGCGCGCCCAGCCAGTTGGACACGTTCGACATGAAGCCCGACGCGCCGCGCGAAGTCCGCGGCCCCTTCAAGCCGATCAAGACCAACAACCCCGACATCCAGATTTCCGAAATCCTCCCGCTGCACGCGAAGATCGCCGACAAATTCTCGCTCGTCCGCAGTTGCTACCACACCGCCGCCGCCGTGCACGACACCGGCCATCAAATGATGCAAACCGGCCGCCTGTTCACCGGCGGCATCATCACGCCGCATGCTGGCAGCGCGTTGGAATTTCTCAAAGGCCGACGCAACGAGATGCCCGCCAACGTCATTCTTCCCGAGCCCATGGGACCGACCGGTGGCAACATGCCCCACGGCCAGGACGCCGGGTTCCTCGGCAAAACCTACGACCCTTACGTCCTCAACGCCGACCCGTCGCAAAAAGATTTCCGCGTGCCCGACCTCCTGCCGCCCAGCGAAATCGGCGAGGCGCGCCTGCAACGTCGCCGCGATTTGCGCCAGGTCGTCGATGCCACGGTGCGCAATTTCGAAGCCACCGAGAGCGCCAAGCTCATGGACGAAAATTTCTCGTCCGCCTATCGCCTCATGACCAGTCCCAAGGCGCGCGAAGCGTTCGACCTCACGAAGGAGCCGATGAAGGTCCGCGAGCGCTACGGCATGACGCGCTTTGGCCAATGCTGCCTGCTCGCCCGCCGCCTCGTCGAAGCCGGCGTGCGCTTCGTCACCGTCAACACCTTCATCACCGTCTTCAACGAAATCACCTGGGACATTCACGGCTCCAAACCCTTCACCTCCATCGAAGGCATGAAGGACATCGTCGCGCCGATGTATGACCAGGGTTACAGCGCCTTGATTGAAGACCTTTACCAGCGCGGCATGCTGGACAACACGATGGTTTGCAACCTCGCCGAGTTCGGCCGCACGCCCAAGGTCAATCCTGCCGGCGGACGCGACCACTGGCCGCAATGCTGGACGATTTATTTCGCGGGCGGTGGCGTCAAAGGCGGGCGCGTGGTGGGCAAGAGCGATGAAATCGGCGCCTATCCCGCCGAACGCCCCGTCAACCCGTCGCAAGTCGTCGCCACCATTTACCACAGCCTCGGCCTCGACCTGGACACGCACCTGCCCGGTCCCAGCGGCCGCCCCTTTCCGCTCGTCGATTTCGGCACCCAGCCCATCCGGGAGTTGTTCTAACATGCGCCCCCTTTCTTGTAGCAGCCGACGTGAGGAGGCTCTGGCTTGCGTGCCGGAGGCACGCCTGAAGGTAGCCGGTGGGAAGCCCGCCACGGGCGCACCCACCGGAAACAAACGCACAGGTCCCACGCGCCCCGGCAGGGGCGCATGAAATCCGAACCGCATGCCTTCCACCCACGTTAGCCTCCGAGAAAGTCCGGAAATACATTTTGAACCAGGAAGAGCATCATCGTGCGAAGACGTTTCAAGAAGAGTATGTCGAATTACTCAAACTCGCAGGTATTGAATATGACGAACGATACCTGTGGTGAACGACGGCTCAGGCGCGACCCAAGCGCCAGATTTCATGCGCCCTTTCAGGGCGCTGGATCTCAATTCATCCCGTTCCGGTGGGTGCGCGCGTTCCTTGCGGAACACGCTTCCCACCGGCTACCTTGTCTCGTCCCTTCGGGACGCCCCTTCTTTCGGACTTCGAGCTTCGGCCTTCTGACCATCATTTTTCTGTTCACCCTTTCCCTCTCCGCCGCCGAAAAACTCTCCATCCTCCCCGGCGACTTCACGTTGAAGGGCCCCACCACCCGCCAGCAACTGGTCATCGAACGTCTCGATGGCAAGGATCCCGTCGGCCAGCTCGCCGGCGAAGCCATCTTCCTCTCCAGCAACACCAACGTCGTGCGCCTGGAACGCAACGTCGCCCTGCCCGTCGGCAACGGCAAGGCCACCATCCGCGGCATCCAGGGCCGGCTCAACGCCAGCGTCAAGGTCACCGTCACCGGCATGGAACAGCCCGTGGACTGGAGCTTCCGCAATCACGTCCAGCCCGTGCTCGCCAAGTTCGGGTGCAGTTCCGGCGCGTGCCACGGCGCGGCCGCCGGCCAGAACGGCTTCAAGGTTTCCCTGCGCGGTTACGATGACGAAGGCGATTACCTCGCGCTCACCCGCCACGCGCTGGGCCGCCGCATCACGCCCGCCGAGCCTGCCATGAGCCTCTTGCTGCTCAAGCCCACCGGTTTCGTCCCGCACAAAGGCGCCAAGAAGTTCGACACCAATTCACTCGAATACCGGGTGCTCGTCGATTGGATCGCCGCCGGCGTGCCCGGCCCGAAGAAGGAGGACCCGCGCGTCGAACGCGTCGAAATCATCCCGCCCCACGTCACCGTCAAGCCCGGTGATTCCCAACAATTCCTTGTGCGCGCCCATTTCACCGACGGCCACATCGAAGATGTCACGCACTGGGCCAAATACACGTCCGCCAACGAAAGCGTCTCCACCATCGACGAGTCCGGCAAAGTCCAGGTCATGGGCTTCGGCGAAGGCGCCATCACCGCCTGGTATTTGAGCCGCCTCGCCATCGCCACCGTCACCGCGCCCTACACCAACAACGTCCCCAAGACGATTTTCACCAAGGCGCCTAAACGCAATTTCATCGACGACATGGTGCTCGCGAAATTGCGCTCGCTGAACCTGCCGCCGTCCCCGCGCTGTACCGATGAAGAATTCATCCGCCGCGCCTACCTCGACACCATCGGCGTCCTCCCCACCGCAAAGGAAGTCGAGGAATTCCTCGCCGATCCCTCCAGCGGCAAGCGCGACATCCTCATCGAATCGCTCTTCACGCGCCCCGAGTTCGTCGATTACTGGACCTACAAATGGAGCGACCTCCTCCTCGTCAGCAGCAAGAACCTCAAGCCTGCCGCCATGTGGTCGTATTACCACTGGATTCGCGACAACGTGGCCGCCAACACGCCTTGGGATGAATTCGTGCGCCGCATCGTCACCGCGCAGGGCAGCACCTTCGAGAATGGCGCGGGCAATTTCTTCGTGCTCCACGACGACCCGCGCATCATGGCCGAGACCACCACCCAGGCGTTCCTCGGCATGTCCATCAATTGCGCCAAGTGCCACAACCATCCCATGGAGAAGTGGACCAACGACCAGTATTACCAGATGGCCAACCTCTTCGCCCGCGTCCGCGCCAAGAACGGCAACGGCGACGGCGAACGCATCATCTTCGCCGCCGTCAATGGCGATGTCGTCCAGCCCCTGCGCGGCAAACCCCAGCCCCCTGCCCCGCTCGACGGCACGACGCTGCCCATCGAGTCGCCCGAAGACCGCCGCGATCACCTGGCCGACTGGCTCGTGTCGCCTTCCAATCCCTACTTCAGCCGCTCCATCGCCAACCGCGTCTGGGCCAATTTCATGGGCGTCGGCCTTGTCGAATCCGTGGACGACCTGCGCGTGACCAACCCCGCCAGCAACGAGGAACTCCTTTCCGCCCTTGGCAAATATCTTGCGCAACAGAATTTCGACCTCCGCGACTTGATGCGCCTCATCCTGCAATCGGAGACTTACCAGCGCTCCAGCGTCGCCACGCCCGAGAACGCCGCCGACACCCGCTTCTACTCGCGCTACTATCCGCGCCGCTTGATGGCCGAGGTTCTCCTCGACTCCATCTCCCAGGTCACCGGCGTGCCCACCGAGTTCTACACCGACCTCCGCAACGCCAACCGCGGCCGCGGCGACAAATACCCCGTCGGCTTCCGCGCCCTCCAGTTGCCCGACTCGATGATTGAATCCTATTTCCTCCGCTCCTTCGGCCGCGCCAACCGCGAACAAACCTGCGAATGCGAGCGCACCGAGGAACCCAGCATGGCCCAGGTCCTCCACCTCGCCAACGGCGACACCATCAACAAAAAACTCGCCGCCAAGGACAACGCCATCAGCAGACTCCTCGACGCCAAATCGCCGCCCGAAAAAATCATCGACCACGCCTACCTGAGCGCCCTCGCCCGCCACCCCACGCCTGCTGAGAAGGAAAAGATCCTCCAAGTCCTCGCCACCACCAAACCCGAAGACCACCGGCAGGCCTACGAGGACATCTACTGGGCATTGTTAAGCAGCAAGGAATTCCTTTTCAATCATTGAGCTCCCCGGAGCCACGGGGAAACCTGCCGATATCGGGCGGAAGCGGGCGGAAGCGGCAGTTCATCCCACGTAATCCCACTTATTCCCACGTGGTAGCGCGGGAACGTTGAAGCGCCGCAACGTTTCTACGCCGTCTCGTCATCGACCTGACTTCGTCCAGCCCAAACTTAAAATCTGGCGATGTTGAGGTCTCGGAGTGCGTTGAGGATGAATTGGACGGCGATGGCGGCGAGGAGGAGGCCCATCAAACGCGATACGATGTTCATGGCGATGGGTTTGATCCAGCGCGCGCCCTGGGCGGAAAGGCGCAACACAAAGTAGCTCACGATGCACACCACGGCGATGCAGGCGTAGAGGGAGATTTGTTGGGGCACGGTTGCGGCCTTGCTGTGGAGAAGGAGCGTGGTGGAAATGGCGCCGGGGCCGGCGAGCAACGGGATGGCCAGCGGCGTCACGGCGATGTCTTCCTTGGCGGCGGCTTCCACGGTTTCGGCTTCCGTTTCCTTCACCGGCGAGCGGCGGGCGCGGAGCATGTCAAGCGCGATGAGCAGGAGGACGAGGCTGCCGGCGATTTGAAAAGCGGGCAGCGTGATGCCGAGGAATTCGAACACAAACCTTCCCAAGAGCGCGAAGCCGGCCAGGACGCCGGCGGCGATGGTGCAGGCCAGGCGCGCCGTGCGAATGCGTTGCTCCGGGGTGTCGCGCGGGGACATCGCAAGGAAAAGCGGTACGAGCGTGATCGGGTCCATGATCACGAAGAGCGAACTGAAGGAGAAAACAATATATTCCAGGAGAGTCATGCCGCGCACGGCGCAAGGATGGCGTCGCGCATCCCGTGAATGATTTTCTTATCCGCGTCGCAGACAGTGGCCAGGACGCCGGCCAGTTGCGCGCGCGCGGCGTCGCCTTCGCCGCTGACAAAGTAATAAGGACACAGCCGCACGCGGCCTTGCATCGGGACCAGTGTGTTGCGGTCGAAATCAAACCACGCGGCTTCGACAGTTCTCGGCTTGTGGTAGCGCTGGAGAATGTGCGGCGCGGTTGAGGCGCTGTTGATGGCGGTATCGACGGCGACACTCCAATCGGTTTGCGAGAGGTCGCTGCCAAGATAGACGCCGCGCGCGCCCCACGCATTTTCGGAGAAGCCGGAGACTTTCAAAATCAAATCGCGCTCGCGCTGGGACATGGCCTTGAGCTGGTGCCAGTCGGTCAGATTCAATTCGGGGATCGCGCCTTGCGGGGGCAGCGGCGTGGGATCGACGATCCAGGTGTAGGGAACGAGCTTTTGCAAACGCTGGAGAAAACCTTCGCCGAGATTCTGCCGCCAGAAGCCGTGCAGGTTGCGGTTCCAGAGCAGCGCAAAGAGCATCTTTTCCTCGAAGACGGGCTTGGGCGGCGGCGTGAGGCGGAGGTGTTTGTCGAGCGCGAGTTCGAGGATGCGCGAGGAGATTGGAACGTTGGCGAGATCGAACAATTCGAAGAAGCGATAGACGGCGTCGCCTTCGGCGAAGTTGGTGAAGTCGGGGCTTTGGACTTTGAATCGCTCGTCGCGCAACTGGCTGACGAGCCATTCCATTTCGGGGCGGTAGGTGGCCGATTCTTCGGAGACGACGATGTGGACATTCGGCGCGCCGCCGAAGATGGAGGCGAAGCCTTTCAACATGCCGTCGGCGCCGCCGATGATTGTTGCCGAAGCGTTGGAAGATTGCGCGAGCTGCGAATACGTCTGGCCAAGCCACGCGGTGAGGCCGATGCCGCCGGGGACACTGTCCAGTTCGGTGACGCTGAGGCCGGCGTCGGTGAGGAGCAGGTCGGGACGGAGGACGCGCGGAACATCGTTCTTGAAGGCGGCGGACCGGGAGAGTTCGAGCAGCGCCTTGGGCTTGCCGCGGTCGAGCCAGTCAGCGACCCACGAGGGTTGCTTGCCTTCGACGCTCTGGCGGTAGAGCAGGTTGACGGCGCGATAGAATTGCAGGATGACGCGGCCGAGATTGTCGAGCTGCTTGACGAGGTCGGCGTCCAGCGGAAAGGGCGCGGGGGAGATGCGCCAATGCTGGTTGGCGAAGAGACCGCCGGGCGGCAGATGCTCGCGCACGAAACGGGCCTGGTCAGCGGCCTGATTTGGGGCTGAATCCATATGCAAGGCGTTCGACGCGATGACTAGGTGCGCAACTGGCCGGTGCCCGTGCCGAGCCATTTGTATGAGGTGAGTTCTTCCAAGCCCATCGGGCCGCGCGCGCCGATCTTGTCGGTGCTGATGCCGATTTCCGCGCCCATGCCGAATTCGCCGCCGTCGGTGAAGCGCGTGGAGGCGTTCCAATAGACGGCTGCGGAATCGACCTCGGCGAGAAACTGGTTCGCGCGCGCCTCGTTGCGGGTGACGATGCTGTCCGAGTGCGCGGAGCCGTAATGATTGATGTGGTCGATGGCCTGGCGCACGCCGTCCACGACGCGCACGTTGAGAATGTAATCGTTGTATTCGGTGAAGAAATCGGCGTCGGTGGCGGCCTTCAATTTGGGATAGGCGGCGAGCGCGGCACGCGCGGAATCGTCGGCGCGGATTTCCACATTTTTCTCCACAAGCCGTTTCGCGAGCGAAGGCAGGAACGCGGGCGCCACGGTTTTGTCCACGAGCAGCGTTTCCATGGCGTTGCACACGGCGGGGCGCTGGCACTTGGCGTTGAAGGCGATTTCCTCGGCCATTTTCAAATCGGCATCCGCATCGACGAACACGTGGCAGACGCCCTTGTAATGTTTGATGACGGGGACCTTGCTGCACTCGGCGACGGCGCGAATCAGGCCCTCGCCGCCGCGGGGCATGCAGAGATCAACGAGGTGCGTGAGCGAGAGCAATTCCTTGATGGCGTCGCGGTCGGTGGTGGGCACGACCTGGATGGCGTGCTCGGGGAATTGCGGGAGCTGCTTGCGCGCGGCCTGGATCATGATTTCGGCGATGCGCAGGTTGGAATTGAGCGCCTCCTTGCCGCCGCGAAGAATCGTGGCGTTGCCGGATTTGAAACAAAGGCTCGCGGCATCGGCGGTGACGTTCGGGCGCGATTCGTAGATGATGACCACGACGCCGATGGGTGTGGAAATTTTTTTGAGCTTCAGGCCGTTGGGGCGCGTGCGTTCATCGAGGACGCGGCCCACGGGGTCAGGCAACGCGGCGACTTCGCGCAGGCCCCTGGACATGCCGGCGATGCGTTTGTCGTCGAGCTTCAGGCGGTCGAGCATGGCGGAGGTGAGCCCGGCTTTGGCGCCGGCATCCATGTCGAGGGCGTTGGCGGCCTTGATGGCGTCGCCGTTTTTATCGATGGCCTCGGCCATGGCGAGGAGGCAGGCGTTTTTTTGCTCCGTGGTGAGCTTCGCCAGCTCACGGGAAGTGGCCTTGGCCTGCCGGGCCAGGGCGGTCATTTGTTCAGTCAGCGTCATAAACGGAGCGTAATCTAGTGTTGTTATGGGGAAAAGGCCAGAGCGAGGGAAAGCTCCAAGATTAAAGCATCAAGGCTCAAGAGAAGCACCAAGTTCAAGTGCTTCGGGTGGAATAACGCGGGAGATTGCCACGCGCAACAAAGCGGCGCAGGACCGCCGCACTCCGGGACGCTTCGCGGGAGATACGTCACACGAACCTCCTGTAATCGGGTTGCAGGCCACACGCTGCGGCTGGGGACTGCCGCGGTCCGAATGCTGGCGCGCAGATAGCCAATCGCCAGATAGCCGATAGCCAAGAGGACGCGGAGGTGGCAGATGGCAAAGGGGATCGAGGACGAGGACGAGCGGTGTGGGCGGGCGAGGCTTTAGTTAGCGCGTGGGGTTTTCGTACCAGATGACGCCGAGGTTCGTGGTTTCTTCGCAGGTGAGGACGTCGAGGTCGCCGTCGCCATCAAGGTCGATGAGTTGGACGAGGTCGTGCTTGACGCCGTCGGCGCCGCTGATGGGATGAGGTGTCCAACGGTTGTCGGTGAGGGGGCCTTGATAGGCGAGCCAGCCGACGCCTTGCAAGGGGGGCTTGGCGCCTTCGCAGGAGTAGATGACGTCGAGGCGGCCATTGAGGTTGAGGTCGCCGACGTTGAGACCTTTGGCGCCACCAGCGTGCGCGGGCATGGGGATGTCGCGCGTTTCCCAGCGCGTGCCGTCTTTGCTCTGGCGGCGGCAGAAGAGAATGGTCTGGGGCTTCGTGGCGATGAGGACGTCTTGCAGACCGTCCTGGTCGAGATCAGCAAGGTGCAGGAACATGACTTCTTTGCCGGCGCCGCCGATGAGGTGCTCTTTCCAGGGTTTGCTTTGCGCGGGACCGGGGCCGGGGTTTTCCAGCCAGAAGCAACCGGCTCGTTTTTGTTTGCGGTCGGTGAAGACAAGATCCTGGTCGCCGTCGCCATCCATGTCCGAAGCGACGAGGGACATGAGCCAGCCGAGCGGGCGCAAGGGATGCCATTGCCACTCGGAAAGCTGGCGGGCATCGCGCGGCGCTTCCCACCAGCCAAGCTCGGCGCGGTCACCCTTGCCGCCGGCGAACAGGTCGATGCCGTGGCGGCCGTCGATTTGCATCGGTAGCGTGAACATCCACATCATGCGATTGGTGGAGGCTGGAAGGGGTTCGGTCTTCCACGCGGTGGAATCGAGATAACGGGATTTTTCCTTCGGCGCCCAATGAATCCACAACGCGCGGGTTTTGCCCTCGGAACTGCTGATGACATCCATGGCGCCGTCGTTGTCGAGATCGGCGAACACGGCGTCTTCGACGCTGCCGGCTTTGCCGACGGAGACGGCGGGCCATTTTTCTTTGGCTTTGACGGGGCCAGGATTCAGATAAACGCGCACCAGGCCGCCTTGTTCCCAGCCGGTGGTGATGTCGGGCAGGCCGTCGCCGTTGACGTCGGCAAGGCGGGTGCCGTCGGCGCCTTTGGAGGAGTTGTCGATGGTGTGGCGGGGCCAGGGGGCGGCGAGGGTGGGGGTGAGGAAGAGAAGGAGAAGCAACATGGGGAAAATCAGGCTGCGCGAGTGGGGCTCTCCCTCGCCCCGGCCCTCTCCCCAAGGAGAGGGGGACGTTGTTGCCGCGTTGGGTGAGAAACACGTATCAGGCTCGCGGCGAACCCACCCCTGGCCCCTCCCAGGAGGGGAACAGCGTTGGGTTGGCGAAGTCGCAGCAGGTGTGCGCGCTATGAATTTGGAATGAGCCTCGTTACCTCGGCTGCTACAAAATTGGGGGTTCATTTTCGTTTGCCGGGGTGGATGAAATTGATACGGTTGGGAGTAACAAGTTTTTTTGAGGAAGCCCCTCTCCCTTTCTCCCTCTCCCCCTCGTTCCTCGCGGGAGAGGGAAATGCGCGCAGTGCGTTTGGGCGGGGTTGCTCTTCGCGGATTGGTCAACGCTGCGGACTCCCTCACCCCGGCCCTCTCCCCAAGGAGAGGGGGACGTTGTTGCCGCGTTGGGTGAGAAACACGCATCAGGCTCGCGGCGAACCCACCCCTGGCCCCTCCCAAGAGGGGAACAGCGTTGGGTTGGCGAAGTCGCAGCAGGTGTACGCGCTATGAATTTGGAATAAGCCTCGTTACCTCGGCTGCTACAAAATTGGGGGTTCATTTTCGTTTGCCCAATTGGATGCCGAGTTTGGTGGCGAGGGACGTGTGAGCGGATTTTAGCTCGGTAAAAATGGCGGGGTGCTCTTTCGCAAGGTTCCATTTTTCGCCGGGGTCGGAGGGGAGGTGGAAGAGCATTTCGCCTTCTCTTTTGAAACGGACGTACTTCCACGGGCCGCGAATGAAGGCATCGCCATCGTAAGGCCCTAGGCTCCAGAACAAGTCGCGCGGGAACTCCTTGCCTTCGAGCAGCACCGGGGTGATGTCGAGGCCGTCGAGGGTCAGGCCGTTGGTGGAGGCGCCGGTGAGGTGGCAGAGCGTGGGGAAAATGTCGAGCGACGAGCAAGGTTGATGAATGAGCGTGCCGGGCTTGATCTTGCCGGGCCAGCGCATGACGCACGGCACACGGACGCCGCCTTCGAGCGGGTCGGAGATGCGGCCGCGGAAGGGATGATTGCTGCCGCTCCATTCGGTCATGGCACCGTTGTCGCTGAGGCACATCATCAGCGTGTTTTCGCCGAGCCCTTTGCGCTGGAGCGCGTCGAGCAACCGGCCGATGCCGGTGTCCATGCCGGCCATCATCGCGGCATAATCGCGGCGCGGGCCGGCGGGAATATGCTCGACCAGCTTCAGGTATTTCGGATGCGGCTGGAGGAGGTTGAGGTATTTCTTGTTCTCGGCGTCCCAGCTCTTGCCGTAGTGCGGCGAATTGTGCGGCAGATAGAGGAAGAACGGCTGGCCGGGCGTTTGTTGCTCGATGAATTTCACGGCTTCGTCGCTGAGCAAATCCGTGGCGTAGCCGGTACCTTCGAACAACGTCTGGTCGCGATACCAGGTGGGCTTGTCGCCGTATTTCAGCGTGAAGTAATCAATGCAACCGCCAGTGAAGCCGAAGAACGAATCGAATCCGTGTTGCGTGGGGAGAAATTTCTTGTCGCCGTGGCCGAGGTGCCATTTGCCGATGATGGCGGTGCGATAGCCTTGCTGCTTCAAGACGCCGGCGATGGTTGTTTCCGGCGGGCGGATGCCGCGGTCATCATCACGAGCCGTGGTGGGCATGAGGGCGGTGAGCAACTGATCCTGCGAGCGATTGGGATAACGTCCGGTGAGCAGGCCGAAGCGCGAGGGGGTGCAGATGGAGGAGGCGGTGTACCAATGGGTGAACCTCGCGCCTTCGCGGGCGATGCGGTCGGTGTGCGGCGTGGGGATTTCGCTGCCGTAACAGCTCAGGTCGTTCATGCCGACGTTGTCGGTGAAGATGAGGACGATGTTGGGGCGCGGGGCGGCCGTGACGGTGAGGGTGAGGAGACAGAGAAATACGAAAATCGAAATGCGAAATGCGAATCGGGAAGTCAGGCTGCGCGAGTGGCGCTCGCCCTCACCCTGGCCCTCTCCCCCAGGAGAGGGGAAAGCGATTTGCGCCGATTGGATGTTCCGACGCACCAATGGCAGAGCCGGTTCAGGATTCAAATGAGAAGTGAGCCTCGTTACCTCGGCTGCTACGAGGGAAAGGGACGTGCGCGCGACGTCGCGAGCAAGGGTATTTGTCGTGGGGTTAATATTGCTGCCTTCCCCCTCACCCCGGCCCTCTCCCTGGGGGAGAGGG
>JBFMBT010000114.1:0-19062 GCA_040754875.1 Verrucomicrobiota bacterium
GCCTGTCCCAGGCAGTTGATGCAAAAGCGCCACCGGGGTTGTCCGCCAGTTGAAAGGGGCCCGGGTGATACGGTTGACACATTTTTCTCCCCGCGTTTCGCAGCCAAACCGAGGCCATGATCGAACTTTACCAATTCGAATACAGTCCCTTCGCCATTGTTCAACGCCGCATCCTGGAGTTTTCGGGCACCCGGTTCAAAAGCATCGAAATCCCGAGCACCGACCGCTCGTTGATCTGGAAGATCACCAAGCAGCGTTACTACCAGGTGCCGGTCATCCGCGACGGCAAACAGGTGCTCTTCGAGACGGACGAAAATTCGCAGGTCATCGCCAAGTATCTGGACGACAAGCTGGGGCTGGGGCTGTTTCCCCACAAGTTTCGAGGCCTGCAAAACATCCTCTGGATGTATATTGAGAATGAAATTGAAGGCGTGGGTTTCAAATTGAACGACGCTTATTACGAAGAATTTGTGCCACCGGCGCAACGGCTGAGCTTCGTCCGCCACAAGGAACGCAAGTTCGGCCGCGGCTGTCTGGTGCGCTGGCGCGAAGAACAGCCCGCGTTGCTGGCCGCGCTCACCGAAAGGCTCGTTTCCTTCGAGCAGATGCTGCTGGAACGGCCTTTTCTCTTGGATGACCGCCCGAGGTTCGTGGACTTCGACCTCTACGGAATGCTCGGGAATTTCCTTTATACCGGCCATTACGAACTGCCGGCCGCCCACACCCTGTTGCGGTCGTGGTATGCCCGCATGGCCAAAATCAAGCTAGCTGACTTGCCGCGTGAAAAACTACATTCTTGATACCAACGTTCTCCTTCACGATCCCAACTCACTCCTCAACTTTCAGGACAACAACGTTCTCATCCCCATCGAGGTCATCGAGGAAATCGACCGCTTCAAGCGCGAATCGACCGAGCTGGGCCAGCACGCGCGCTCGGTGTCGCGCATGCTCGATGCCTTGCGGGGCAAAGGCCGTTTGAGCGAGGGCGTCACGCTGGAAACCGGCGGCGCGTTGCGCATCGTCTTCCAGAACAAAAACGGCAACGGCCAGATCCACATCGGCAACAATTCGGTGGACAGCCGCATCCTGGCGCTGGCGATCGAGATTCAGAAAAACGAGCCGGCCCGGCCGACCATTCTCGTCACCAAGGACATCAACCTGCGCCTCAAGGCGGACGCCGCCGGCCTGGCCGCCGAGGATTACGAAACGGACCGCATCCTGTTGAAGGATTTGTACACGGGGATGTTCGAGCGCACCGTTCCCGCCGAGCGCATGGCGCAATTCCGCGCGAACGAGGAACTGGACCTCGAACCGGGCACGACGTATCAGCCCAGCGAATACTGCACGCTCGTGGAAGAGGGCAACCCGAAGCGCACGGCGTTGACCAAGGTGAACGCCAATGCGACGAAGCTGGTGCCCATCATCGATTCGCGCGAAGGCGTGTGGGGCATCAAGCCGCGCAACCGCGAGCAACACTTCGCCTTTGACGCCTTGCTCGATGACCGCGTAAAGCTCGTCACCCTCATGGGCAAGGCCGGCACCGGCAAGACGCTTATGGCCATGGCCGCCGGACTCAAGCGGACCATCATGGACCGCGAATTCCGCCGCGTCGTCGTGGCGCGGCCCACGGTGTCGATGGGCAAGGAACTGGGCTTCCTGCCGGGCACGCTGGAGGAAAAGTTGAACCCGTGGATGCAGCCGATTCATGACGCGCTGGAATTGTTGAGCGACCTGAACATGGGCCACGAACACCGCCGCAGTTCCGACTTGATGCGCACCGGCAACATCGTGGTGGAAGCGCTCAGCTACATTCGCGGCCGCAGCATCGCCAACCAGTACATGGTCATCGACGAGGCGCAAAATCTCACGCCGCTGGAAGTAAAGACCATCATCACGCGCGTGGGCGAAGGCACCAAGATCGTGTTCACCGGCGACCCGTACCAAATCGACAACCCGTACGTGGATTCATCCTCCAACGGCTTCAACTACATCGTAAGCCGCTTCCGCGCGCACGCGATTGCGGCGCACATCGAATTGCAGAAGGGCGAGCGTTCCGAACTGGCGGAACTCGCGGCCAACGTGCTGTGATATCCTTCTTCGGCAACACCGCTCATTGTCAAAATTTTGTCCCATATGAGACAATTTTTGATACGCGCCCCGCGCGTTATTTCCGGAGCGCCTTGATCACCGGTTCGGCCAGTGCGGTGCCGATGCGCTGGTTGCTGTTCGGCCCCACGTGGCCCACGTCGTAAAAGTCCCAGTCCGCACTCCCGTTCAACACGGTGGAAAGATCCACGAAATCATTGCTGTTCGTCGCGGACTGAAGCACGGTGCCGTAGAATTCCTTCGTGAACTTCGCCAGGTCCCCCGGCGTGTTGTCCAGAATCTCCTGTTCCTGCGCATGCAACGGTTGCTTGGTGAATATCATCGGCTGCAACACGAACAGGCAGTGGATGGCGTATTCGCGGCAGATGGCGCGGAGCATTCGCTGGTTGTGCAGATAGATGGACACGGCCTGTTTGCGGTTGGGCTGGCTGCTGTCGGCCAGCGGACGCGCGAACAGCCGCCAGTTGATGCGCCACGCGATGACGCGCTCCCAGAAAACCGAATGCTTCGCCACGCTCTCGGACGCCAGATAGACCAGCAGCCGCCCCGGCTGCCGGGCCACCAGGTCCTCCAGCTTTTGCGAGAGGTCACGCTGGAAATTACCGGCGCCGGAACGATAGCCGTGGGCCGAGTCATTGAAGCCGTCGTAGAACACGACCAGCGTGGGTTGCTCTTCGGGCGGAACGCGGCGGAGCAGGTCGGCAAACTTCGTCAACTCCATGCTCGATTGGAACGTGCTCACGCCGAAATTCCGGACGCACGCGCTGATGCCGGCCTCCTTGAGTTTCGCGGCCACCACGTTGGCCAGGGTCAGGTCGTCGGGCGCGTCGCTGTTTTGCAGCGTCGAGCCGCCGAAGAGCCAGACCATTTCCTCAGCGTGCCCGGGTGAATCGCTGACCGGGACGCGCCGCGCCGAGTAATAATCCGTGAAGGTGATGGTTTCCGCGGCGACCGGGCGCGGGGCAAAGAGATGGTAATCGTAGTATTGAAGCCGCGCCGCCTGGCTGATGCTGCGGAGATGCGCCTCACGGCGGGGGAAGTCCTCGATCAGGCGGAAATATTCCGGTTTCAGACTCGGGTCCCGCACGAACAGGCGCGCGCCAATCTCGAGCGTGGCGCAACACGCCAGCAGGAAGACGACGCAATAGAGTTTGCGAAAACGCCGGCTGGGCGGCGGCCCGGGTGGAGATGAGGAGGCATTGGCGGACATAACAGTAATGGCGGTCTATACCGCAATTACCTGAAAAGTCCCATCCTGTTCTGGCTTTACATGGGAACAGGCAAACTCGCATTAGGAGCGTGAGCGTAAGCCCTTGGGCACGAATCATCCGATTCACAATCAGCGCCCCATGCACGTCCAGAGACATCTCCCCTTCAACGCATCACGTATCACGCATCACGCCATCCCCTCACTCCGCCCCCACCGGCTCCATCCGCCGCGTCAGGTCTTCCGACACCGTCCGGCACAGGCTCATGAACGTTTCCTCCGCCAGGCTCAGGCGGCGGTTGCGCCAGTGCAGCACGCCCCATTTGCGGCGCAGCCGGCGGCGGCCCATCGGCAGCGCCACCAGCGAGCGTTCCGCCAGTTCCTTTTGCGCGATCCACGGCGCCAGGATGCTGGCGCCCAGGCCGAGCTTCACCAGTTCCTTGATCGCTTCCATGCTGCCCAGTTCGATGACGGTGTTGAGCACCATTTCTTCCTCGCGGAAATAATCCTGGATCAGCCGGAACGTGTAGCTGGTCTTGTTGTAGAGGATGTAGTTTTGCGTGGGGATTTCCTCGCGCACCACCCGGCCCGTCGCCGCCCACGGATGCATCGGGCTGGTGATGAAATAAAGTTCATCCGTGAACAACGGATGAAACTCCATCTGGTCCTCGTGGCGCGGCTCCAGCGCCAGCGCGAGATCCACCACGTTGTTGTGCAACATCTGGATCGCCACCTCGGTGTCGCCCGGCTCGATGGTGATCAGGCAGCGCGGGAAGCTCTCTTTGAACTCGCGCAGGACCGACGGCAGGATGTGTTCGCAGGCGGTCGTGCTGGCTCCGATGCGCAGCCGGCCGGTGCCCCATTTGCCGAGTTGCGAGAGCGAAACGCGCGCTCCGGACATTTCCTGCAAAATTTTTTCCGCGTGATGCAGAAGTGTCTCTCCGGCCTGGGTAAGCAACACTTTTTTGCCCACCCTGTCAAAAAGGCGACACCCCACATCCTGCTCCAACGCCTTCATGGAATGGCTCACGGCGGATTGCGAGAGGTAAAGTTTCTTGGCGGCGAGCGTGAAGCTCCCCGTGCGCGCCAACGTGGTAAAGGCCCGTAATTGTCTGCTATCGAGCGGCTGATTCATACATGAGCGGCTTTCATTGACTCAATGCAAACAATGCGAAGCATTCATTGGGCCAACTTTCGAAGAATGGCACGTTCGCGGCTCAGAAGACGCCGCGATGAAGTTATCTGACTTGAAGCACGCGGGCCATTTTCCCACCCTGATCGCGGCCTTTTTATACTTCGACTACAGCTTCATGGTGTGGACGCTGCTGGGCGCTTTGGGCGCGCAGATCGCCGCGCCGGAGTCGCTCAACCTCTCCGCCCAGCAAAAGGGCTTCATGGTGGCCGTGCCGATTTTGTCGGGCGCGTTCCTGCGCATCGTGCTGGGCCTGCTGGTGGACCGCATCGGCGCCAAGAACACCGGCATCCTGGCGCAGCTCATCGTGATCGGCGGCCTGGCCGGCGCGTGGCTCTTTGGCTTAAGCAACTACGAGGCCACGTTGTTGATGGGGGTGGTGCTCGGGTTCGGTGGGGCCAGTTTCGCCGTGGCGCTGCCCCAGGCCGGTCGCTGGTATCCGCCGAACATGCAGGGCCTGGTGCTGGGGCTGGCCGGCGCGGGCAACATCGGCGTGGTCATCGACTCCATCCTTGCGCCGCGGCTGGCGGCGGTGTTCGGCTGGCAAAGCGTATTCGGCTTCGCGCTGATTCCCGCCGTGGTGGTGCTGGTCGCGTATGTGTTGATGGCGAAGGAAGCTCCGGTGAAAGTGACGCCCAAAAAGCTGACTGATTATTTCCGGCTCTTTCGCGACAAAGACACGCATTGGTTTTGTTTTTATTACACCGTGAGTTTCGGCGGCTTCGTTGGGCTGGCCAGTTCGTTCGTCATTTATTTCAAGGACCAGTTCGGATTGAGCGCGGTGACGGCGGGCGACCTGGCGGCGCTCTGCACCGCCGTCGGCGCGCTGGGCCGGCCCGTGGGCGGCGGGCTGGCGGACCGCATCGGCGGCATCAAATCGCTCTATATCTTCTACACGATTGCCGGCCTCGCGTTGATTTGCGGCGGGTTCGTGCAAAGTCTTGGATTCAACGTCGCGGTGTTTCTCATCGCGTGCGGTTCGTTCGGCATGGCCAACGGTTCGGTGTTTCAATTGCTGCCGCAGCGCTTCGGCAAGGAAATCGGATTGATGACCGGGCTGGTGGGTTGCGGCGGCGGCATCGGCGGGTTTATTCTCGCGAGCATGCTCGGCTTCTCCAAACAACACACCGGCCAGTACCTGGCGGGCCTGCTCATCTTCGCGGCGATGTGCTTTGTCGCGCTCATCGGCTTGGGACTGGTGAAGAAACGCTGGCGCACCACCTGGGGCGCGCTGGCCCAGGCGCGCATTTGAAAGCCAACATCACCCAGTTCGGCCTGGCGCGAGGCAAGGTTACCGAGGACGCCTGGGTCGCGGAATTGTGGCGCGACCAGTTGATCGGCGTCGTGGCCGATGGCGTCGGCGATGCTCGCTATCCCGGCGAAGCCGCCAGCAAGGCGACGGCCTCAATCCTCACGCATTTCAAATCGCGCCCCTCGACGTGGAGCGTGGACCGCGCGCTCGAGGAATTCGCGCGGCTGGTGAACCGGCAGTTGCACCAGGAATCAATCGCCCGCTTCGAACGCGCGGAGATGTTGTCCACGCTTGCCGTGGCCGTCGTGGAAGGGCGCACGTTGCACGGATTGAACGTGGGCGATTCGCGCATTTACCTGCATCGCCGCGGGCGGCTCACGCAATTGTCCGAAGACCACGTGGAAACCGGCGACCGCGCGCATGTGCTCAGCCGCGCCGTCGGCATGGCGGAAGATGTGCGGCCGCATTCGTTTGAAATGCCGGTCGAGGACGGCGACGTGGTGTTGTTGTGCAGCGATGGTGTCAGCGGTGTGCTGGGCGACGCGGAGTTGTGCCAGTTGCTGGACCGCCGCGCCAGCGCGCGGCTGATCGTGCTGGAGGCGCGCGAGAAGGCCAGCGAAGAGACGCTCGACGACATGAGCGCCGTCGTCATGGAGATCGTTCAGACGGACGGCCACAAGGTCAACGCGCGCCAGCTCGAGATTCCGGACACGTTGAAGGCCGGGCAAAAACTGGATGGCTTCACCCTGGTGCGGCCGTTCAGCGAGAACGAGCGCACGTGGATTGCGCGGCGCGGCGAAGAAACGTTGGTCGTCAAATTCGCCCCGCGCGAGGCGCTCGGCAGCGAACGCATTCGCGACCAGTTCATGAAGGAAATCTGGAGCCTGACGCGACGGCAGGCCGATTACTTCACGCGCGCCTTCGTGCCCGAACAACAGTCGGCGCTGTATTATTGCATGGAGTACTTCGAGGCGCCGACGCTCAAGGAGATCCTGCAAAACGGTCCGCTGCGCGTCGATGAAACCATCGCCCTCGCGCAATTCCTGCTCTCCGCCGCGCAGTTCCTCTTGCAACTGGACCTCGTCCACGGCGACATCAAGCCGGAAAACATTTTGGTGCGCCGCGACGGCGGGCGCGTGGAATTTCGCCTGATTGATTTCGGTAGCGTGGGCGAAATCTTTTCCGTCACCTCGCGCGCCGGCACGCCGAGCTACCTCGCGCCCGAACGGTTCAACGGCGTCGCAATTTCCGAGCGAACGGAAATCTTCGCGCTGGGCGTGACGTTGTATTACGCGCTGACGACGGCTTTTCCCTACGGCGAGATCGAGCCGTTTCAGAACCCGCAGTTTCGCGCCGCCAGGCCGCCCTCGAAATTCAATCCCAACCTCCCGCCCTGGCTGGACACGGTGTTGCTGCGCGCCACCGCCATCCGCTCCGAGGATCGCTACCAGAATTATTCCGAGATGAAGTTTGATCTCGAGAATCCCGGCCGCGTGAAACCCTACATTCAAAACGACGCACCCTGGCTGGAGCGCAACCCGCTGCTGTTTTACAAGGTCGGCTTCTTCATGTTCCTCGCCACCACCCTGATACTCCTCGTGCTCCTGGCAAGGCGGTAACGAAGCCCATGCCACTCTGGTCCTTTCCATTGACGCTCAATTCCCCTTTGACTCATCGGCGCGCTTCGGTATCCTGTCGGGCCTTGTTTGACTTTTTATGGCGAAATTGACGGTTAGAGACTTGAAGGTGAACGGCAAACGCGTGTTTGTGCGCGTGGACTATAACGTGCCGTTGGAGGAAAAGGATGGCCAGATGGTCATCACCGATGCCACCCGGGTCAAGGAAACGCTGCCCACGCTGGAATTGCTCGTCACCGCTGGCGCCAAAGTCATTCTGGCCGCGCACCTGGGCCGTCCCAAGGGCAAACGCGAGCCGTCGATGTCGTTGCGGCCAGTGGCCCAGTTGCTGGCGGAATTGCTGCATCGCCCCGTGGCGTTCGTGGATGATTGCATCGGCGAAAAAGTGGAGCAGACCGTTTCCGTGATGAAGCCGGGCGATGTGCTTCTGTTGGAGAATGTTCGGTATTACAACGAGGAAGAAGCCAACGACCCGTTCTTCGCCGAAAAGCTCGCGAAGGTGGCCGATGTGTATGTGAACGACGCGTTCGGCGCGGCGCATCGCGCGCATGCTTCGACGGAAGGCGTGGCGCGCGTGGTGGCCAAGCGCGGCGGGCAATGCGCGGCGGGGTTGTTGATGGAGCGCGAATTGAAATTTCTCGGCGATGAACTGGAGAAGCCGGCGCGCCCGTTCGTGGTCATTCTCGGCGGGGCGAAGGTTTCGGACAAAATCAACGTCATCGACCGCCTGCTCGAGAAGGCGGACAGCATTTTGATCGGCGGCGCGATGGCCTACACGTTCAAGCTCGCGCAGGGGCTGAAGGTGGGCAAATCGCTGGTGGAACCGGACAAGACAGACGTCGCGACGTCGGCGCTCAACAAGGCCAAGGCGCGCGGCGTGCAGTTCCTGCTGCCGACGGACAACATCGTCGCCACCCCGGTCAAGACCGACAAGCTGGACAAGAAGGGCCGGCCGGTCATCGAATTGAAAGATCCGCGCGTGAATTCGGACGTGAACATTCCCGACGCCGAGGAAGGCGTGGACATTGGCCCGGTGACGGCGAAGACTTACAGTGAAGCGGTGGCCACGGCCAAGACGGTGTTGTGGAACGGGCCGATGGGCATTTTTGAAGACAAGCGGTTCGCCGAGGGCACGTTTGCGGTGGCGCGCGCGGTGGTGGAAGCCACGCAGAAAAACGGGGCCAAGAGCATCATTGGCGGCGGCGACAGCGTGAAGGCGCTGAACAAGGCCAAGCTCGGCGACAAGGTCACTTTTATGAGCACCGGCGGCGGTGCCAGCCTGGAGTTTCTGGAAGGCAAGGAACTGCCGGGCGTCGCCGCGCTCACTGACAAATGAGCAGGCGTGGTTTAACCAAGGGAGACGTGCAACCGGAGCGGAAACGCATGGAAAAGGAACGGAAACTGATTATCGCCGGCAACTGGAAGATGAACAAAACCGTGGCCGAGGGGCTGGACCTCGTCAACGGTCTCAAGCGCGAACTCTCCAACGTGAAGGAAGTGGACATCGTGGTGTGCCCGCCGTTCACGGCGTTGAGCGAGGTGTCCAAGGCGATCCTCGAGTCGAACATCCGCCTGGGCGCGCAGAACATGAGCGAGCACAACGTCGGCGCTTACACCGGCGAAATCGCCGCCGTGATGCTCAAGGAATTTTCCGTGCGCTACGTCATCCTCGGCCACTCGGAGCGGCGCCAGTACCAGAAGGAATCGGACGAATTGATTTCCAAAAAGGCGCACGCAGCGCTGGCGGCGTCGCTCAAGCCGATTGTGTGCGTGGGCGAAACGCTGGCGGAACGCGAGGCGGGCGCGACCGAGAAGGTGGTGGGCACGCAATTGAAGGGAAGCCTGGCGGGCCTGACCGCCGAGCAGATGGCGGAGGTGGTGATCGCCTACGAGCCGGTGTGGGCCATCGGCACGGGCAAGACCGCGACCTCGCAGCAGGCGCAGGAGGTGCATGCGTTCATCCGGCGGCAACTGGCGGGGATGTATGACGAGGCGGTTGCCAAACGGGTGCGCATCCAGTACGGTGGGAGTGTAAAAGCGGCCAACGCCCGCGAATTGATGAGCCAGCCGGACGTGGATGGCGCGCTGGTCGGCGGGGCGTCGCTCGAAGATCGCAGTTTTTCGGACATTGTTAAGAACAGCATTTGAATTTATGGCACTGATACTTTGGTTACTGACGGCAGCACTGGTGATTGATTGCCTGATCCTGGCATTGCTGGTGCTGATTCAACTTCCCAAAAAGGAAGCCGGCCTCGGCATGGCGTTCGGTGGCGGCACCGCCGATGCGCTGCTGGGCGCGGGCTCGGGCGATGTGCTCACGCGCATTACGAAGTATGCGGCGGGCATCTTCCTCGGCCTGGCGCTGTTGATTTCGGTGATGATCACCAAGCAGCATCACTCCGACAAGGGCGGCTTGTCGGATCAATTGGCCCGCCCGGACACGGCGGCCCCCGCGCTGGCCACCCAACCCGCGGCAACCACCCCGGCCGCCACGACTCCGGCGACGACCACGCCGTTGACCATTGCGCCGGGCACTCCGGCCGCTTCGCAGCCGGCTCCGACGACCCCAGCTCCCGCGACCACCGCGCCGGCCACCCCGACTGCTCCCGCTCCCGCCACTCCGAAGTAATCCCCGCGGATGAAAGCCGCGACGCGCGTCCCACGCACTTCCCGGGAAGCGCTTCGCAGTATTTCGGGCGCGCTACCCGCTTGGGGCAACGTTGGCGCGCTTCTGTTGTGCGCGACCTTGCTGGCGGGTTGCGGTTCCAAGGAACCGCGCGCGGACATCACCATTCTCAACGGCCCCGAGCCCGAATCGCTTGACCCCGCCATCATCACCGGCCAGCCGGACGCGCGCGTCGTGGGCGCGTTGTTCGAAGGGTTGACTCGTTTCAATCCCAGGACCGCCGCGCCCGAGCCCGCGCTGGCCGAGCGCTGGGAAATTTCGCCCGACGGCACGGTTTACACCTTTTACCTGCGCACCAACGCCGTGTGGTCCACCGGCGAACCGATTGTCGCGGAGGACGTCGTCTATTCCTGGCGGCGCGTGCTCAACCCGGAAACAGCGAGCGATTACGCCGGGCAATTGTACTTCGTCAAAAACGCGGAGGCTTACAACACCGGCAAGCTGAACGACCCCACGCAGATTGGCGTGAAAGCGTTGGACGCGCATCGCCTGCATGTCGAACTGGTCGGTCCCACACCGTTCTTTCTGGACCTCTGCGCGTTTCGCACACTGGCGATCGTGCCGCGCAAAGCCATCGAAGCGCACGGTGATCGCTGGCTGATGACGCCGCCGGTGCCGGTCAGCGGGCCGTATGAACTCGTGCATTGGCGCATCCAGGACAAAATCCGCGTGCGCAAAAATCCACGCTACTGGGACGTGCAGAGCGTGCGCAACGAACTCGTGGATTTTCTGCCCGTCGATTCGCCCAACACCGCGTTGAACCTGTATCTGACCGGCGAGGCGGACGTCATCTGGGACAAGGGCCTGGTGCCCACGGAATTGATGGATGTGCTGCGCGAACGGCCGGACTGCCACACGTTTGATTATCTGGGCACATATTTCGTGCGCTGCAACCTCACGCGCAAACCGTTCGACGACGTGCGCGTGCGCAAGGCGCTGGCGCTGGCCATCGACAAGCAGCGCATCGTCGAGAAAATCACACGCTCGGGCGAAAAGATTGCGTCGCACTTCACGCCGCCGGGCATGCCGGGTTATGAATCGCCCGCGGGCCTGGGGCGCGACCCGGAGCTGGCGCGCCGGTTGCTGGCCGAGGCGGGTTTCCCCGAGGGCAAGGGGTTTCCCACGTTTCAATATCTGTTCAACTCGAACAAAATGAATGAGCAGATCGCGGTGGAATTGCAGCAGATGTGGCAGCAGGAACTGGGCATCAAAATGGTACTGCGCCAGACCGAGTGGAAGGTGTGGCTGGCCGCGCAGAGCGCGCTGGATTACGACACGGCCCGCAGCAGTTGGATCGGCGATTACAATGATCCGAACACGTTCCTCGACATGTTCATGAGCAACAACGGGAACAACCGCACCGGCTGGAAGAGCGAGCGCTACGACCAGTTGGTGCGCGAGGCGAATGTCCAGCCGGATCGCGCCCAACGCGCCGCGTTATTGAAAGAAGCCGAAGCCATCCTCGTCCGCGACGAACTGCCCATAATCCCGCTCTATTTTTACGCCGGCGTAAATTTCTTCGACCCGCGAAAGATCGAAGGCATTTACCACAACCTGCTGGACGAGCACCCGGTGTACGCGATCAGGAGAGTCGGAAAGGCGGATGCAAATTAAAGAAAGGGTTCCATGGCGCAATTGATTGTCCGACGGATCGAGGAAGAGCTGGTTCGCAAACTCAAGGACCGCGCACGTCAGCACGGCGTTTCCACGGAGGAGGAACACCGGCGCATCCTGCGCGAAGCCTTGCTGGGCAACGGGCGGAAGAAGCCTTCACTGAAACAATATTTGCGGATGATGCCCAATGTCGGCCCAGACTCGCTGTTCGATCGCGCCAAGAACGTCGCTCGGAGGGGGCAACAATGACGTCCGCAGGACCCGAAGCACTATTTGCGGACAAAAAAACTGAAGTGCTGTGAAGTTGCGTGTCGGGCGATTTCAAATTTCAAATTTGAGATTTGAAATTTCAGTGAGCGTCGCGACCATGGTTTGAAAATCCAAACAATTCAAACGGGAGAACATCATGACCTATCACCGCTTCGAAGATCTGCCGGTATGGCAGGAAGCCATGCGCCTGGCGCACGGTGTGTTTGGTCTGACGGAAAATCCGAAATTCAAAATCAATTACAGCCTGCGGGATCAGATTGAACGCTCGTCCATGTCGGTTTCCGACAACATTGCCGAGGGGTTCGAGCGCGGGACCACAAACGAACTGCTGGCGTACATTTACATTTCGCGCGGCTCCGCGGGCGAAACGCGATCCAAGCTCCGCTTCATGGAGCAGCGCCCGGCGCTGGCGGCGTTTCGCCCGGAACTGGCGCGGCTCAAGTCGTTGGCGGAGTTTTGCTCAAAACAATTGCGCGCCTGGGCGGATTCGTTGCAGGACTCACCAATCAAAGGCCAGCGGCTTTTGAATCAAAACGCCCGCGAACGGACCGAACAGCAGAAGCGGGCGGCGGCGATGCAAAGAAAACTGCTGGCGATGCTGCCGCCGGACCATCCACTGCGGCGCGCCAAAAGAAATGGAAGACGAAGGGTAACATTTGAACGTCGCGGGTCAGCCGGGCGATTTCAAATTTCAAATTTGAGATTTCAAATGGCTGAAGGAAAGCTCGCGCAGTTCCAATAGCCATGTATTTCCTCAAACGATTCCTGCTCCTGATTCCGCTGTTGCTGGTCATCAGCTTCGTGGCGTTCACGCTGGTGCGCGTGGCGCCGGGCGGGCCGTTTGACAGGGAGCGCAAGCCAGCCTCGCCGGAAATCGAGCGCCACCTCAAGGCGAAGTATCACCTCGACGAGCCGTTGTGGAAACAATACCTGCGTTATCTCGGCGGCCTGGCGCAGGGCGACCTTGGCCCGTCGCTCAAATACCGCAATCACACCGTCAACGACATCATTGCGCAGGCGCTGCCGGTGTCGCTGTCGCTGGGCATTCTGGCGTTCTGCCTGGCGCAAGGCATCGGCATCCCGCTGGGTTTCTACACCGCCGTGCGCAAGGGCGAGGCCGGCGATTACCTCACCAGCTTCTTCGTCATCCTCGCCATCTGCGTGCCGGGCTTCGTGGTCGGCCCGTTGCTCGTGATGTTCTTCGCCATTCAAAACCGCTGGCTGCCCGTCGGCTTGTGGGAATCGCCGTGGCACGCGGTGCTGCCCACCATCGCGCTGGGCATTTATTTCTCCGGCCGCGTCGCGCGGCTCATGCGCGAAGGCATGCTCGGCACGTTGACCGAACAATTCATCACCACCGCGCGCTCCAAGGGGTTGACCGATGTCGCGATTCTTCTCAAGCACGCCTTTCGCATCGCGGTGCTGCCGGTTGTGTCGTATTCGGGACCGTTGCTGGCGGATTTGCTGACCGGCTCGTTCGTGGTGGAAAACATTTTCCGCATCCCGGGCATCGGCGTGTTCATGGTGAACAGCTCGCTCAACCGCGATTACACGATGGTCGTCGGTCTGGTGCTGCTGTATGCGACGCTGCTGCTGGTGCTGAATCTGCTGGTGGATCTGGCCTACAGTTATCTCGATCGACGCGTGCGCTATGAATGAAGCGGTGATTCAGGAAATGCCATTGGTCGAAAAGCCGCTGAGCCCGAACCAGCGCGCGTGGCGTCGTTTCACGCGCAACCGCGCCGCGCTGGTGTGCGCGGGATTCCTGGCCGTTGTATTCGGCCTCGCGCTTCTGTGGCCGCTCATCACGCCGTATGCGCCGGACAAGACGTCCGACGCCCAATTCCAGCGACCGAGCGCACAACATTGGTGCGGCACCGATGTGCACGGGCGCGATTTGCTCACGCGCATGGTGTATGGCGCGCGCATCTCGCTGCTGGTCGGCGCGGTGGGCGCGGGCGTGAGCCTGCTCATCGGCGTGTCGTGGGGCGCGTTGGCCGGTTATGTCGGCGGACGAACCGACAACGGCATGATGCGGGTCGTCGATATTCTTTATGCCTTGCCCATCATCATCTTCGTCATCGTTCTGATCACGACGATGGAGGAACTCGTGAAATCATGGGCCATGCGCGTGTTTGAACTGGAGCTTGGGCAATCCGGGCGACTCTTGTTCCTGTTCACGGGAATTGGCGCGGTTTCCTGGCTGACGATGGCGCGCATCGTGCGCGGGCAGGTGCTCAGTTTGCGCACGCGCCAGTTCATCGACGCCAGCCGCGCGCTGGGCGCGGGCCACGGACGCATTCTCCTGCGCCACATTTTGCCCAACGTCTCCGGCGTCATCATCGTCTATCTCACCCTGACGGTGCCGGCCGTGATTCTTTACGAATCATTCCTGAGCTACCTCGGCCTGGGCATCCAGCCGCCGATGGCCAGTTGGGGCTCGCTCATCGCCGAAGGCGCGCAACAACTCAATCCCATCCGCATCTACTGGTGGCTGATTGTCTTCCCCGCCGGCATGTTGATTTCCACGCTGCTCGCGCTGAACTTTGTCGGCGATGGTCTGCGCGACGCGTTTGATCCAAAAGCGGAGAAGTGAAAAAGCTTCAAGGCACAAACTTCAAATTCCAAGGAAGCTCCAAAAAGCAAACTCCAAAGGGAGTGGCGGAGCAATGGTTTGGCTTCCTGCCTTCTGGCAAGTGAAGCATCTTGCACCGCGAGTTAAGTTCGCCCCGCAATCGGGGTGCGATTGGGGATGTCGGGGATTACATAAAGCCATACGAGCATGAAAGTTTGCGCTGTGTCATTTTGGGTTAATCGTTCGCGACTTAATTTCGTAAAGCGTTTATTGGGATTGGCTGTTGCACTCTTGATTCCGTGCGGCTGCGTCCACGAATCGCAAAGCCAGTCAGGTCACGACCCCTTCAAGTCAAGAGCATGGTTCGGCATGAAGGTCGCACCTGGAAAGCGTGGTCCCATCCAGGTGAAATACGCGCAGGATGTGGAGTCGAGCGCGTGGAAGGAAGTGATGCAGCGCAACCAGGAATACCTCGCGTATGGGCGGGCCAATTCGCCGGTTTATGGCGCGTTGCCCGGCGGCATCACGGTGCGTTACACAGTGAATGCGGCTGGCGACCTCACGCTCCTGGAAACCAAAACCAGCCGCACATACACGCGCAACCAGCGCAAGTTTTTTGAAGATTCAATTCGCGCGACCGTAAAGAAACATCCACTCCCTCCGGGCCTGTTGGAGGAAACCGGCGGCACCTCGCTGACGGAAGAACTGGTGATTACGATTTACTGAGCGGGGACATCAATCTTCAAACGGAGTCTTCGTGGAGCAATTGCGACGGGCTGGTGCGTCTATGAAGATTTATGCTTGATGCTTCTCTGGAGTTTGAAGTTTGTGCCTTGGAGTTTCTCAACGCTTTCGCAGCACCGCCACATACGCCCCATCCACACCATCCACCTGCGGCAGCAACTCCCGCTCGCGTTGCTGCGTGAACTGTGCGTCGCCCGCCAGAAATTCCTTCACCACGCCGCCGTTCTCCTCCGGCTCCAGGCTGCACGTGCTGTAAATCAGCGTCCCGCCCGCCTTCAACCACGGCGCGACCTTCTTCAGGATGCCCAGTTGCGCCACGCGCAGCCGGTCGATTTCCTCGGGCCGGATCCGCCAGCGCAAATCCACGCGCCGCCGCAGCACGCCGGTGTTCGAACACGGCGCATCCACCAGAATCTTGTCGAACGCGCCCGGCCTCAGCGCCGCCGCATCCGCCGCCACCGGCTCGACGCATTTCACGCCGAGCCGCGCGCAATTCTCCTGCACCAGCTTCAGCCGGCCTGGCTGCGCGTCGTGCGCCAGGATGCGTCCCTCGTTGTTCATGAGTTGCGCCAGATAGGTGGTCTTGCCGCCCGGCGCGGCGCACCAATCCAGCACCGTTTCGCCCGGCGTCGGCTTCAGCTCGCGCACTGCCAGCAGCGTGCTGGGGTCCTGCACGTAGAACATCCCTTGCTCGAAGCACGGCACCTTGAACAACGGTGGAAATGCCTTGAGCCGGAACACATCGTAATCCCCGAACCAATCGCGCCGGAAAAAGTCATATTCCACGTTCTCCAGGCGCAACTGCGGCAACAGCTTTTCGGCATTGGTCTTCAACGTGTTGACCCGCGCAAACGTGGGCGGCGGCGTGTTGTTCCAGTCCAGCAGCTTGAGCGCCGGCTCGCGGCCAAAGCGTTTTTCCCAGCGTTCCCACAGCCATTGCGGGTGGGAATACCCCAGCGCGGGGTCGCTTTGCTTGAGGTCGTCCAACTGTTTGCGCGTGGCCTCCCGCTCCCGCCCGTAACCGCGTAGGACCGCATTCACAAACCCCGCTTGCGAGCCAAAACCCAGATGGCGCGCCAGTTCCACCGTCTCATGGACGGCGGCGTGGTCGGGCACGCGCCCCAGCCAGAAGAGCTGGTACAACCCCAGTTGCAACAGGGCGCGCAACGCAGCCTTCTGGGTGCGCCCCTCGGTCTTGCGGTCGATCAGCCAGTCCAGTGTCCGCTGCCAGCGCACCGCGCCAAAGGTAATCTCCTGCAACAACCCCCGGTCCGCCGCGGAAAGGCGGTTCATCGCCAGCGCATCTTCCAGCAACTCTTCCACATACGCGTTGCCGGCCTGTCGCCGCAGCAACAAGCGCACGGCGATGGCTCTTGGATTTTGACTTTGATTCGCCACGGGCAAATAATGGCTGACACAACAAGTTACGCGAAGTATAATGTTCGTTTTATGAGAGAAGAGTTCGAGAAACTGGTTGCCGCCGGCAAGATTAGCAAGCATCACTTGGGGCCGTTATTGTTGCTGGCGGAGGGGGGGTATTGCATGCATCGGAGTTGGGGGTTCGGTAAAATCACGATGGTCGATACGGTCCTGGCCCGCTTTTCCATCGATTTTACCACCAAGGCGGGGCACCAGATGGACCTGGCGTTCGCCGCCGACTCGTTGAAGCCCATTTCCCGCGACCATATCCTGGCCCGCAAGGCGTCCGACCTCAATTCCGTCAAGCAGATGGCTGCCCTCCACCACCTGGACCTCATCAAGCTGGTCCTCATGAGCTACGGCGGCCGGGCCACGCTCGAGCAAATCCAGCAGGTCCTCGTGCCGGATGTCATCGCCAGCGATTGGAAGAAATGGTGGGAAGTCGCCAAGCGCGAGCTCAAGAAAGACGGCCATTTTCAAGTCCCCACCAAGAAAACCGATCCCATTGTCTATCAACCGCAGGAGACGTCGCTGCAAAAGCGGCTCATGGACGACTTCCGCGCTGCCAAGGGCCTCAAGGCCCGCATCGCCGCGGCGACCGAGATCCAGAAGAACCTGCCGGATTTGGACGAGAAGGCCGCTATCCTTCCGGAAGTGTTCAACACGTTGAATGTTGAAATCAATTCCCACCAGCGCACCCAGCCGGGACTGGCGCTGGAAGCCATTTTCCTGCGCGATGAATTGCGCGAAGCCGGCGGCCCGGCTGCCGCCGAAGGCGAACTGACCGCCACCAGCCTCTGGAGCCAGGTGCCGAAGCTGCCGCTGGTGCTGGAGCAGGTGCCCGCCGCCAAACACAAGCGCGTGTTGCTGTCCTTCAAGGACGCCAACCCGGAACAGTGGCAGACGGCGCTGGTGTCGATGATGAACAATGCGTCCGCCAAATTGTGCGGTGAATGCGCGCAGGTGCTCATCCAGGGCGGCAGGATGGCCGACCTCAAGGACACGCTCGCCAAGCTCATCAGCCAGCACCAGGCCAGCAGCGAACTGCTCCTGTGGCTCGCCAAGGAGCGCTCGGACACTTACGCCGACATCCTCGGCCCCGAAGTTTTCCGCGCCATGCTCACCGCCATCGAGCGCGACCAGTTCAACGAGAAACGCAGCAACCGCCTCCGCGACCACGTCATGGACGACCACGAGCTGTTGATCGACCTCATCGGGTCGGCCGACATCGAAGTCATCAAGGACGTCACGCGCGCGTTGCAGTTGTCGCCCAGTTTCGACGACATGGACAAGCGCTCGTTGCTGGCGCGCATCGTGAAGTCGTTCCCCACCATCCAGTCGCTCATCACCGGCGACCAGCCGAAGCAGGAGGCCGCGCTCGTCGTTTCCTGGGAGAGCCTGGAACGCCGCAAGGTCGAATACACCGATCTGGTGCAGAAGAAGATTCCGGCCAATTCGAAGGAAATCGCCGTGGCCCGCAGCTATGGCGACTTGCGCGAGAATCACGAATACAAGGCGGCCAAGGAAATGCAGAAGCTGCTCATGAAACAGAAGGGCAAGCTCGAATCCGACCTCGCCCGCGCCCGCGGCACCGACTTCGCCAACGTGCGCAGCGACGTCGTCAGCATCGGGTCCAAGGTCACCGTGACCGACCTGAGCAACCAACATTCCGAGACTTACTCCATCCTGGGCGCGTGGGACTACGACGCCGAGCATAGCATCATCAGCTACCTGACGCCCATGGCGCAGGCGCTGCTCAATCACAAGGTCGGCGACGAAGTGGATTTCGAACTTGAAGGCACCAAGCGCCATTACCGCATTGATGCCATCGCCGCCGCGCGGCCCGCGCAATCCGGCGCCACCGTCACCTCCGCTCCAGGTGGCACCGAGACCGGCACGAACAGTTCCGAGACGGTGCCTCAATCGACGCCGCAAGCGTAGGGCTATTTGCTGAGCAACATCCTCTGACGAGACATTTTCACAGGAGGCAGCAAAGAGGCCTCGCTTCCGCATGAAGTTGTGGCGGGACGAAGGTGCGTTGTAAAAGGATGCTGAGGTTTGCGCGAACGCGTGAATTTGATAACTTGTGGTTGCGGATGAAAACAAAAAATTATCGCGATCCAGTTGTGGAAGCTTACCTGCCCGGCGTTGACCGCACGTTGTTGCGCGAGAATCTGAAACTGACTTTCGAACAGCGCGCGCGGAAACATCAAAGCGCTCTGCAAATGGTCGCGGAACTTCACCGCGCGGGGAAATCAATGAGGCAAAAGCGATAGACTCATGGTTTCCGATCTTGCCCAAATCATTCCCCCATTGGTCGCGGCGAAAGTTGATTTCATTTTGATTTACCGACGCTGATC
>JBFMBT010000115.1:0-18998 GCA_040754875.1 Verrucomicrobiota bacterium
GGCGGCAACAACTCCAAAACGTTTTCGATCGGCGGACTGCCCGCGCGCATAAACCGCGTGTTGGCGATCGCCGCGGCGACGTGCGCAATCAGTTCTTGGGTGGGCTTGTTCATGGTTCGTGAAATTGATGGCACTTGCCGCAATAGAGGTGCGTCACGTCGTTGAGGTTCCAACTGGTCATCCCGCACACCAGGCAGGTGATGGATCGCTCGTCGAGCCCGATGGAATAGGTCTTCATACCAACCGCGGCCGCCGTGTCCCGGTGCAACTGCTGCGCGATGTCCCGCAACAATTTTGCCAAGGCAACATTGTCAAAGGGCGTCCGCCCCTTGCAGGAAACTCCGTGCCCCGCAGAGCCGCCACACACAACCACCATCACGGCATTGGCCCGCGTCTCGTCAAACACGCGTTGCGCCTGCTCATCGTATTTTCCGGGCCCGATCATTCGGCGTGTGCGGTTTGTTCCGCTTTCGCTCTGCCCGCTTTGATTTCCGCCACACTATGCTGGATGACCTTCATCGCGGTGATCGCGATGACGGCCTTCCGGTGCATCAACAGCAACTCCCGCAATGCCTCTTTGAAGGCGTGCTGATTGCAGGTGCAGGCGGCTAGGTTGGCCTGGATGTCTTTGACCATCGTCTCCTCGACGGCGACGCAAAGCCGATTAACGTCTTCTCTGAGTTTTGAATCCATAAGTCCCTATTCGGTTGCGGTAATCTCCGGCCATTGGTTCCACAGCCGGCCGTCGAGCCGGCGCCCGGCGCGTTTCTTGCCCACGCGGCGGCCGCGGCAATCGTGGTCGCCCCATTGCTTGAAAAAGAAACGGATCCCGCGGCGCACACATTGGTCGCGCAAATGGCGGAAATCATCCGCGCGCGAGGCCTCGCTCCCAGGACCGCTCTCGCCCCCGGTGACCACCCAATCCAATTCCCACCGGTCCAAATCGAGCGGGCCGATCAATGGCTCGGCGCTGATCCAATGCACGTCGGACGGAATCGCGCACAACGCCGGCAGCCGCTCTTCCGCTTCGATCTGGCGTTCAACGGTCGCGCCTGGCCAGATGTTCGATGGCACGCGCTGGCGGTTCGTGAGAAAGAGCCACATTTGAAATTGGTAACGCATGACGTCGGCGCGCTTGGTGAGGAGCAAAAACGTCTGTTGCGGCGCCGCGGCCATGGCGTCCAGGAATTCCATGCACCAGCCGTCCGGGACCCATTCACCGAAAACGTCGGTCATCGAGGCGACGAAACGCTTCCGCGGGATCCGCGCGCGGGCCCAGCTCTCCAAGATATCGCGGCGCAGCTCGAGCTTCGGGGGCTTGCCGGTGTACTTCAGGCCGTTGCCACCAAAGAAAGCGCTCTGATTCAACCGCTCGGCATAACAGCGCCGGCACGCGGGCGATTTCTTCCGGCACCACCAGCCGCCGCGCGCGGCGACGATGATGTTGTCCGTGACATCCGTCCACTCGATGGCGGTCCTACCCATGCTTCTCCTTTCTGGTACCGTAGCCTCGGACCATCCAAGGGATCGGAACTTGATAAGAGACCGTTACCTCATCGGACGTTGCGCCATCTGCTTTCAGCAACTTGGCGAGTGTGCGCTCGGCCACAATGACCGCAGCCGCGTTCAAATCGCGCAACGCAATCAATTGTTGCTCGACCGGCGTGAGGCACGCCGAGCAAATATCGATACCAGGCCCCACCCATGCGCATGGGTGGCCTTCTTTCATGCAAGCGCGCTTCTCCGTGCACCCGCAACGCCGGCAACGACGTATCTTAGCTTTGCTCATGCCTCTCCTTTCGCCAGAAGTTTATCGGTCAAAACCGAATCCCCGCGCTGGTTCAAACACGCCGCGATCCACGCGCTCCTTGGCGGTCGTCCCAGCGAAACGCCACCCGCCGAACTGGTGAACAGCGGGAATGTGCATTTCAATTTGTCCAGGGGCTGGCCGGTTTCGATGCTCACCGTGGCGGGAAACTTCTGGCCGCAATTGAGACAGACGCAGCCGCTTTCAATCGTGAACTTCAGGCAATGCATCGTCCACATCGGGGGCCCGCCGATCTGAAATTTGCCTGATACGGTGATGGTCGGGTGGTTCATGGCGCGAAAAAAGAATACACCGGTTGCGCAGGACCTCGGCGTTGCGGGCGAAGGTGGGGAACGCCCGCGCAGCAAAGTAGTTCACGCAACCGGTGCAAAATCATCATGCGGCTTTCTCCATTCGTTTTTCAATCACGGCCTCGAGCTCGGCCCGGCGGAACCGCGGCCAACCGTTTTTGGCCTTCGGCAAAACGCCCTGGGCCATGAACAAATCCACCTGGCTCTCGCTGCAACGCAGATACGCCGCGGCTTCGGATTTGTTGAACACGGGCTGCGTCCAATCGATCACTGCCCGCCCGGGCCCCACGTTCAGAACCTCGAACTGGTCGGATGGCAGACGCGCCGCCGCCTCCGGCGCCGTCTCCGCCTGCATCACGATCGTCCCGGCCTGGCCGGATTCTCGCACGCGATACAAGACCTGGAATTCGTAGATCATTGTCGGCTCCGGATTTCCTGGATGATGTCCACCAGCCATTCCTGCACGTCGGCTTCGAACTGCACCGCATTGACGTTGCGGTCGAAAAACAGGACCAGCTTTCCCTGGAAGATTCCCGCGCTCATGAACGCGCCCGGATGCCGCGGTCCGCCCGGCGTATGCGCCTTGGCCCGGCCCAGCACGGGCGCAAGGATCTCGTCGGGAATCTGAAGCATCACACCGCGGCCGTGTTCTTCGAGCCATTGCATCAGCGGATCGCTGAAGGGCAGTTGTGTTGTGAGCCGTCCGCATTCCTTGCTCATGGCCGCCCTCCAGTCGCGACGGTCCTGGGAGTCTCGTTGCTCCGCCCCCAGCGCAGGCTTTCGCTCGATGGGTTCGTGTTTCTCCCAGGACCGCCAATTCCATCGGCCCCGGACGTTCCCGGCGTCCGCTCATTGCGCAGGAAGTGGAACCGTCCGCGGGTACCGCCCGAGGCCAAAATCCGATGCTTCATCCGGCCGAACCGCGCGTAATGCCCGGCCCGCCGATGCTTTTCCGCCAAAAATGTTTTCCACCGTTTCATGGTCTGCGCTGTTTGTTCGCCGGATGCTTGACGCCTTCGAAATCGACGTGCACCACGTTGCACTCATGCCGCTTGCACCACACCTGCAGCCCCAGCCTGGTGAAGCCCACCTCGAGCTGCGCCCATTCCCGCGGGCTCTTGTGCGGCGGCTTCTCGGCCATGCACAGGCCGCAATGAAAAAAGACCTCGATGCAATTGTCGTTGGGGATCGGTCTGCTCATGCCTGGTAACGCGCCTCCAGTTGCTGCAAATGGTCGCGGAACTGCTCAAGCCCCTGCAACGCCGTCGCCACCTCCGCGGCCGCCACCGAATCTGCCGTGCCAATCGTGTCGAGCAACTCACGCGTCTTCGCGATCGCCGCCTCGACCGTCTCCCGCAACCGTTCCTCTCGCGTGCCCGCATCGGTCACCCTCTCCGCCTTTGGGGGAGAGGCCTGGGGTGAGGTGGCCCCGCGTCGTGCATCCACCACACTCTGGACGTGCGCCGCGGTGACCCGTCCGCCTGGCGCCGTCTCGACCGCCTGCGCCCAGACGGCCGCCCGCTGTTCCGGCGGCAAGGCGGTCAACGGCCGGGCCTGGCTCTCCGTGGCGGGCAAAACGGAACAATTGTTCCCATTCAGGCCCTGGACGACTGCCGCCGCGGCCCAGATCTGGCGGGCGCGCCGCGCGGTCATGCGCCACTTCACCCGGCAATACTCCTCAAACGTCCGGAACTCCGCCCGATACAGCCGGCGCTCGCGGATCGCCGCCAGCGCCAGCCCCGCCTGCGCGAAGCCTTCCAAACCCCGCTGGATGGTCGCCTCGTGCGTCTGCAATTCGGCTTGTTCCTGGTCGGAAAGTGGAACAATTGTTCCCTTTTCAGCGGAACAATCGGCGGGACGGGGCCGGTCCAGCGGCTCCGCCCCGCCGACGTCGGGCGTGCTTTCGAGCATCGCGCCCCCTTCTCCCACGTTCTGGACCACGGGAAGAGTCATTTCAGTGTTTCTCCCAGCGAAGGATGCCGGTGAATTTCCGCCGCGATCACCTCGCGCGTGCGCGCCTCAATGCGGTCCAAAAACGACGCGCCGACGCGCTTGAACTTGCCGCCGCGCATCTCGACGGAGAGGCGCAGCGCCAGATCCTTCACCGCCGTTTTGTTCAAGAGGCTCATAATCCGCGTTCCTTATTGCTTGATTGCCTCCGCCGCGATACATCGCACGCAGGGATTGCCCCACCGGCAGTCCAGACAATCCTTGCCTTCCTCCAGCGGCGGGAACTTGGCCGCAATCTCCTCGCACGCGCGCCAGGCCTTGCCCGCGTCGCGCGTCTTCTTCGGAAGAAACAACTCGCGGATCGCGTCCAGCGGCTGGTCACACAACAACGCCGCTGCCTGCGTCAACAGCGCAAAGGTTTCGGTCCCCTCGCCCAAATGCCAGGCCACATCCGGATTGTCGCGGATCTGCTGCAACGTGTGCCACACCGCCTCGCGCAGCTTCGGAACGGCAACCGTATTGGCGCGGCAATCGGACTTTTCCGCCGCAATTTCCTCGGTGATGGGCCCATTCGACCAGTGAAACACCTGGTGCAACGTCCCCTCGGGCGCGTCCTTCCAATGCACCGTGACAATTTTCTTCCACCGGCCGACCTCGCAGCCGTAAATTTCTGCTATCCGCCCGGCGCTGCCCACCCAAAGAATCGCCGCGTCCAACGCCTCCTTCCACGTTTGCACCTGGCGACCGGTCACTTCCATGCGCGCGGACAAAAACTCGACTTCGAACCACGGATAATCCGGATTGGTGGCGACGATCGCGTCCGTGAGAGTTTTGTACGGCGCTGCCACCAGCGCGCCGCCCGCCTCAGTGCCGGCGGCCGCTGGGGGCATACCAGTGCCCGGAGTGCTCTTTGTTTCGCTCATTGGACTGCGCGCGAAATGTTGAAAGTGAGGGGGGAATGCAGGCCTGGTGCAGTGGACCCTACCAGACCGATGGGCAGCCCCGCATTCCCATCGGACGACGACGGCGCAGCGCGCCGCCTATCAATCGCCCGAAATTCAAATTGAAAATGGAGCGTCATTATCACTCGGCCTTAACCTCAACGATGTGTGGATAGCTCTGGAAAAAGAAGTTCACCACCTTGTTGCCGCGCACCTTCACGCGGTAAGTCTTGCCTGGCTGCAACCCGGCGTAAATCTCATCGGCGTTCGCAATCCCGTTTATGATGCTGTTGTCCACCTCAAACACGCCCTTGTCGGTGCCGATGATGTAATGGCTTTGCGTTGAATTCTTGCTGCCACTAACGTCCACGTAAGCCCGTTGGATTTTCACCGTGTGCGTCGCGGTCGGGCCGAACGGAAAAAGCCCGAGCAAAGGATAGGAAAGACCTGAGAGCAAAAGCAGCCCGACCGCTGCCACCAATATCAATGAAACTAGATCTAATTTTTTCATTCGGCCCTCCCATCGCGCACCGCTTCCCAATACGGCAGTTGCGCTCTCAACGACTTCGCCAATTGTTTGCACAGCCTCGGCGCGCGCCGGCGATGAATGCCCATCGCCTTGGCCCGCGCGTACGTCTCCTCCGCGGCCGCGATGCTCTCGCGCGCATTACGAATGGCGATCTCCGCCAACTGTTTTGCGTTCATGCCGTCGAAAGTTGGTTTGATGGTTGTCGCGCTCATGCCGCCTCCCTTTGCTCTGGCGACGAGGACACGGCCGCGCGATTAGCCTGCCACTGCGCCCGCTCTTGCAGATCACTGATGGCCGATCCGGGGGGATGAAACCGCACCGCCAGCACACGCTCCGTTTTCCAATCGCTCCAATAATCACGCCGGCGCCGCTCCTCCAGGCGCTCAACGTAACGCTCGTTTTGCCAGTCCGTCTCCGCGTGATACCAGGCAGTCTCCCGGTTCAAACCCTCCAGCACCCGCCGTGCTTTGGCTTGATCCTCCTGATGGCGGCGCACCTTCTCCGCGCGCGTGGACTCAATGAGCATTTCGCACGCGCGCGGCAACCAGGGCAGGCCCGTCTCGCAATCCAACCACACCTTGCCGGGCTTGCCGTTCTCGCGCTCGAACTCATAAACCAGCCGCGTATCGCGCCTGACCTTCGAACTGCCCAGCGCGCGAATCTCCTCGCGCGCGAACACCAAGCGCGTGCGCATTGAGAAGATCTCGCTGCTGTAGCCATGCGCCAACTGCCGCAAGCTGGGGGTCAGGCCATGCTCATCGGTCCACCACGAATCATCCAGGATGAGCAATTGCCCCTCGCGCTCAAGCTGCGGGTTGATCGACTGCGCGATCTTGAGCAGGTCGTAGGTCGCCACCGTTTTCAGTTTGCCAGCGGTTTCGCGCAAGGCGTCATACGCCTTTTGTGCCTTCGTTCTGCGTGTCATGCGTCCCTCCCTGGTCCGGGTAACAGACTGCCCGCTCGCTCGTACGCCACCGGTTCAAGATCTACGTAGAGCGATTTGCCGTGTGACGTGCCGTCGAGCAAAAGGCGGATGTGCGTGTGGCCGTGGTAAACTTCACACCGCGGCCAAAGCGTCTTGGCCACCTGGATGAGATGCTCCTTGTCCGCGCACTGGTCGCACAAAACCCAACCGGCGGCCAGCTCCCCGGCCGCCACCCCGCGGCAATATTGGTCAATGATCTGCATGCCCACCTTTCATTGCAGTTCAGGCCGCGACCGGCTCCTTCTCTCCGCGCAGTTCACCGAGCTTGGCGTCAACCATCGGCAAACCGGTGGCAATCGCCAGCGTGCCAATGTCGTTCATTGAAAGCCCGTTCAACTTTGCGATACGCTCAAGCTTCTCGCGCATCTCAGGTTTCAGTTTCACCTGCAACGGAATTAAAGGTTCCGGACGCTTGGAAGTATTTTTACTCATGCGCTCAATGTAGTGAATTTCACTCTCCTGTCAACAAAAAGATTTGATTTACTACAAATATGCTCTATACGTAAACACATGGATCAATCAAAGAAGGTGAAAAAGGCCAAATTATTGCCGCTTTCCCTCCGACTTTCGCCGGAACTTGAGGGGCGGCTAGTTGAGTGCTCGCACCGGCTAAGAATGAAGAAGCACACGTTGGCCCAAGAGGCAATCGCAGCGGCCGTCGAAGCGATTGAAAAGAATGGTTATCGGCTGGTCGTGCCAGTCGAATTTGATGTGCGCCATGTCCCAGTGACGCGTAGCGAGGCTGAGCAGCGCGAAGAGAAGCCCCCAACGGAGACGCGATCGCAAGTCCCCTACGAAGTCATCGAGCACAAGCCGATGAAGGGGGATTACCGGAACCCGCGGCCAGACGTGATTCCCACTGAGGCTGAGCGCCTCGCCCGCGAAGCGGCCGAGAAAGCGGAATACGAGGCCATGCACGCCGCCGAACAAAACCTTCCGCCCCAGAGCCCACCCAAAGACCACCCGGAACTGCTGCCCCCATCACCGAAAAAGAAAAAGTGAAATACCGATTCCACACAAAGGCGGGTGTTTTCGAAATTGAACAGCGCTCCGGACGCTGGCACGCGATGTTCTTGGGAGAAAGTCTTGGCAGTTATGCAACTCCCCAGGACGCGGCGGGGGATCTGGCTTTGGGTCACACCTTCACGCCCTCAACCGGCGTCGATCCGGGGACGCTGGGCATCGCGGAGGATCTGTCCGAATGGGAGGAGGTATAAGCCGCCGTGAATTCCGCGATCGATTCCTGCAGTTGTTTTGCCGATTCAATCGGAAGTCGCAACCGGAGGACCGCGCCATCGTCCAGGTTGAAGGCCACGCCGATCACCTTCGCGTTGGGTTCCACGGGCGTGGTGCCACGCCACGTCGCCCCAACAAATGAATCCGGCAATCGCGATTGCATTGCTCCACGCTACCAGTCCGGCGCCGAATTTCAACCGACGACCGCGCAGTTAATTGGAACGCTCTGGACCAGCCATGAAGAAAAAGTTGAGCTGTCCCGGGATGGTCACCGCCGGCGGCGTTTCCCTCACATGCGGATGCAAGCGAAGCTTGCGCCCGATGGCTTCGGCCAGTTCGCAGGTTTCGATCCAACCCGTGTCGTGATTCCGGAAGGCGACCACTCGATCCTTTGCCACAACGAAAAACACCCAACGCCATTAGGACTCGCACCAAAGCACTGTCAATAGAGGAACCACCTAAAAACAACCACGCATGAAACTACTCGCCATCACAATGTTGGCCCTAGCACTCGCCGGCTGCGCGAGCGTGGGACGCAAACTCGACACCGCCAAGATCGACCAGATCAAAAAGGGCGAAACCACCCGGGAAGAAATACAGAAATGGTTTGGCTCGCCGGACCAGATCACCAAGGACGCCAACGGCAACACCACGTACAGCTACATGTATGTGCGCGCGACCGCCAAGCCGGAGACCTACATTCCATTGGTGGGCGCGTTTGCCGGCGGCGCCAATGTCCAGAATCAGTCTCTCATGGTGACGTTCGGCGACGACGGCAAGGTCAAGGACATGATCTCCACGTATGGCTCCACCGAATCAGGAACGGGCGCGTCTGCCGGCAGCAAAGCGAAGATGGACACCGTGGAAAAAGACAAGCGTCCGCGCTGAGCGCCCAAAACACCGATGGCCCTCCTGCACACGATCGAATGTCCGGCATGTCATAGGACCAACTCCTTCGTCGAAGGGGAACCCTGTCATTGCCGTTGCGGCTGCCGCATCGACGATGAAATCAAAGCCCACATCACCGCTTTGGAACTGCGCGTCGCTCACGCCGGGAACGCTCGATGAAAACCTTCTTTTTTCATTTCCGTGTGACGCCTGCCGAGAACAGCGTCCACGCCCAGCGGCTCACACGGGGACTGGCGGCGGTGTGGGCGGTGGCTGGCTCTTTGGAGGAGGCGCGGCAGCGGTGTCGGGACTATTTGAGCAGGCACTGGGCGATCCAGGAGGAACTAGATGGGCGTGAAACCACGCTTGAAGATCACAATGAGCGCCCAGAAGGAAGAGCGTTATTCCTCCAGGCTCAAGTGAAAGGCATTGCCGCAGGCATTGTGGCGACGGGCATTGATGAGTCAGCGTCGGCGGATTTTTCATCGAATTGAATCTAACATCTATGACCACCAAAACCAACATCGTCCCGTTTCCAGTCTCGAAAGCCGGCCGCTACCAACGCGTCGGCGCCGGCGTTTACCAAGACGGCCGGACCGGCCGCTACTACTGGCGGCCACACGAGCACGGCCGGCGCACGTACCGCAAACTCGATGCCAAGACCATCCGCCTGGCCGAAATCGAGGCGTCGAAATTGAAGGTCGATCTGGCGCTGTCCAAGAAAGGCCTCGCGGTTTCGCCGCTCACCCGGCTCAAGACCGTGGCCGAGATCGCCGCGCTTTACCTGAAGGAAGGATGTCCCGGCCGCAAAGGCTCGACACGCGCCGGCGACGAGCTGGCCCGCGAGCAGGCGCGCGTCGCCACCCTCGTGCTCTCGCCGATCGCGCGGCGGACCGCCGCCAGCGTCACCCACGAGGACTGCCGCGAATACCGCAAGTGGCGCCTGGCGCGCATCAAGCAACGCCCTGGCCAACCGCCGCGCGGCGACCGGCAGGTCGATAAGGAACTGGTCACACTGTCCAACATCTTCCGGCACGCCGTGCGCAACAGCCGCCAAACCGGCATCCGCATCAACCCGATCGGACAGGACCGCGAGCGCTTCCGGGATCCAAAATTAGTCAGGCATTGTCGAGACGCCCAACCGGCCAACGGTGACGAGCTGCACAACATTGCCCGCTTTTTCCTGTCGAGTTCCCGGAGCGAAGTGTTCGGCTGGCTCTCGCTGGTGCAGGCGATGACCGGCCGGCGCATCAACGAGGTGCTCAAGCTGCGACGCGACGCCAAGACGAAGGACGAGCCGGGCTACGTCCAGGGACGTTTCCTCTGGTTCAAGCCCAGCCAGACCAGCAAGGGCGTTTTCCCGTACGCGGAAATCCACTCGGCGCTCGCGCACGTCCTCGAGGCCATGGCTGCCTGGTGGCAGAAGCGTTATCCGGACGCGAAACAATCGCCCTGGTATTTCCCCAGCCCGAAGGATCCGTCGAAGCCCGTCGGCGAAGCGAGCCTCACGCACGCGCTGGTCCGCGCGGTCAAGGCGATGGAACTGCCGAAAGACACGCACCGCACGTCGCACGGCTTCCGGAGCTATTACGTCAACGTCCTGCGCTCCCAGGGAAAGCCGGACGCGGAGATCGCGCTCAAGATCGGCCAGAAGACGGCGGGCAAGTTGATCGTCGAAGTCTATGGCGAGGTCCTTCCCTACAAACTCTCCTGGCTGCCGGCAACCGTGGATCCCGCGTGGAAGACCTGGCTCGAAGGGCGCCCCGCGCCGGCGCCGGTGTATGAGCAACTGGATTTATTTAGACGATGAAACTTGATATCTTCACTCTTTGCGAGGCGGTCACCGTCAAGGGACCAAATCTCAGCTTGCTCACGGCCTTTGATAGTCTCCAGGCGTCAAAGTTTCCGTTTTCGCTCCGATGCGCGTTCGCGATCCGCTTTCGCTTTGACCAAGGCGATTCAGGGCAGCGGCGCAGCTTCCGGGTTGTCGCTATCGATCCTGATGGGAAGCGGAAAGGATCTCCTTGGGGGTTACGTTGGGATTTTGGCCGGCGGATCTGCGAGCTTCGGCGCGTCGCTCGATCCTGGCGATTATGAGATCCAGAAGCCCGGGACGCTACGAATGGATCACGATCATCGAGCAAGCAACTGCCCGCCCCGCCTCAACGCCTGGTGCGCCAAGGCCTGACCAAAGCCGCCGGGATGAAGGACCTGCACAAGCTGCTCGTGATCCGCTCCCACCAGGGGGGCGACAGCCTCAACGCGTATTGCGCCACGGTTCTGACCAAAGCCGCGGGTCTGAAGACCAAAAGCAAACCCGTCGAGGTGGGCTAATGGGAACAATTGTGCCGCTTTTCACCTATAGGTTAAAACCCGTCCAATGGGAACAATTGTTCCGGTTTTCGGCTCGGCTGGTAGCCACTCGGCATACCACATTGCTTGTGAATGGCTCGAAATGGCTCGAAACTGGTTCCACGTGGAAAACAATGCAACCACCTGCAAACGCTGGCATTACGCCGAAAATGTGAAAGGCTCGAAAACTCTCGAAAACGGCTTGAAGGGCTTATGAGTCCCCTGCTCTACCTCTGAGCTACCCTGGCACAGAGGGGCGACATTTATTTCCGAAACTGGCGTTGTGTCAAATCAGGATTTTCTGCGCAATGATTCAGTCGTGAAAAACACGGGCTCGGGCGATTTTTTCAGAATTAATTTTGCGTTCGGGGAAAGATAATCGGGATTAATCTTGACCTTCCCCCGGTGGAACCCTTTATTACGACTTTGGTTAAACGCAATTCATGTTGGCGCAACTTAAGAGCCTGTTTTCCAACGACATTGGAATAGACCTCGGGACCGCAAATTCCTTGGTATATGTTCGCGACAAGGGCATCGTTCTGCGTGAACCTTCGGTCGTAGCCATTCAAGCCGGCACGACCAATGTACTGGCCGTGGGTGAGGAAGCCAAACGCATGTTGGGCCGCACCCCGGGTAATATCGTCGCCATCCGTCCGATGAAGGACGGTGTGATCGCGGATTTCGAAATCACGGAATCCATGCTGCGACATTTCATCCAGAAGGTTCAGAATCGCAAACTCATTGCCCCGCGGGTCGTCGTCGCCGTGCCTTCGGGCATCACGGCGGTGGAACAACGGGCGGTCAAGGATTCGGCCACGCACGCCGGAGCGCGGGAAGTGTATCTCATCGAACAACCGATGGCCTCGGCCATCGGCGTGGGATTGCCTGTGCATGAACCGGCGGGCAACATGATCGTGGATATTGGCGGCGGCACTTGTGAAATCGCCATTATCTCCCTGGCCGGCATCGTCTTCAGCCGCAGTTTGCGCGTGGGCGGCGACGAGTTTGACGAGACGATCATCGCGCACATGAAGCGCGCGTATAACCTGATGATTGGCGAACGCACTGCGGAAGAAATCAAAATCCGCATCGGGTCGGCGTACCCGTTGGAACAGGAATTGACCCTGGAAGTCAAAGGTCGGGACCTCAGCGCGGGGCTGCCCAAGACCATTACCATCCGTTCCGAAGAAATTCGCGAAGCCTTGAAGGAACCCTTGCAGAGCATTTTGGAGTCGATTCGATTAACCCTCGAACGATGCCCGCCCGAGTTGTCAGCCGACCTCGTGGACCGCGGCATCGTGATGGCCGGCGGCGGCGCGCTGTTGCGCGGCATTGACCGCCTGGTGGCCGAGGAAACCGGCTTGCCGGTGCACATTGCGGATGATCCGCTGACGGCGGTGGCCGAAGGCACGGGCCGGGTGTTGCAGGAACTCCAATTTCTCAAGCGGGTGGCCTCCAACAGCCGGTGAGCCGGCCGTTGTGGCTTCGCAGCGTTCGCCCCGTTTGACGGGGTGACTGAATGTTGAGAAGGCCGCATTACATAGCCTTGAGCCTGGTGATTTTGCTGGTGCTGGTGTTGCTGAACCTGCCCAGCCATACGGCCGCCCACATCAAGCTGGCCATCAGCGGACTTTTTCTTCCCCTGTACGGCTTCGCCGGTTCCGCCCAGTCCGCCACCGAACACGCGGCCAATTCCGTGCTGCCCCGCAATACGCTTGCCAAGGAACTCGAGCGTCTCCGCCTGGAAAACGAACAGTTGCGCATCCAGCTCCAGCAGAGCGACGAAACGCGCCGCGAGAATGCCCGCCTGCGTCAGACTGTGGCGTGGAAGCAACAGGCGCCTTGGAACCTCAAGCTCGCGCGCGTCATCGGCCGCGACCCTTCCAACTGGTGGCGCACGTTGCACATCGACCGCGGCAGCGCCGACGGCGTGCGCGAGAACATGCCGGTACTGACCGCTGAAGGCGTTGTGGGACGCATCGGTACCGTGGGCGCGCACCGTTCACAGGTTATTCTGCTTGGGGATCCGAATTGCCGCGTCGCCGCGGTGGTGTTCGACGCTCAGAACAAGGAACGCGAAACCGGCGTCATTGGCCCAGCGGCCTCCGAAGTGCTGGACCATACCATCGTGAACCTTGGGTTTCTCGCTCGCGGCGGCCAGTTGCAGCCGGGCCAGATGGTTTACACCAGTGGCCAAGGGGGCATTTTCCCGAAGGGCATTCGGGTTGGCCGGATTATCGATACACGCAGCATCGGTTACGGGCTGTACCTGGAGGCCCGCGTGAAACTCGAGGTGGACAACACACGCGTCGAGGAAGTCTGGGTCCTTTTCCCATGAACGCCTTGAACCCCATCATCATCCTGGTCACGGCCTTGCTGGTCGTGTTCCTGGAATCGGCGTTCAGCGGCGTGCGCAATGTGCTCGGCGCACAAATCGATTTGCTTCCCGCGTTGATGGTCTATGTCAGTTTGACGGCGGGATTCTCCACCATCCTTGCGTTCGCCGTGATTGGCGGCTTGTGCTTCGACTCGCTTTCCGCCAACCCACCGGGCGTCAGTATCGTTCCGCTGCTGGGCATCGGGCTATTCTATTATTGGAACCGTGAAATCGTCGTGCGCGACCAGCCGTTCGCGCAAGTCGTTTTGGGCCTGATTGCCTGCGGGTTGACACCGCTGGTCACGCTGCTCCTGCTGCTGAGCATGGGGCGCGCCCCCATCGTGGGCTGGGGTTCCCTCTGGCAATGGCTGGCGATGACCGTTGGCGGCGCGGTATTTGTACCCGTATTTTTCAAACTGTTTGAATTAATCCAGCGCGCCTTGGAATACGCACCATTGCCCGAGTCCACTTTTCGCCGCGACCGCGAGATAAAACGCGGTAAATTGTAACATGCTGATTTTTGACCAACTCAAAAAGAGCGACCCACCCCTGCGGTTGCTCTCGATCTGCGTACTGGCGGGCGTCGGCATCCTCATCGCCGGCCTGTGGTACGTTCAGATCGTCAGTTATCAGCGCTACGAGGAAAGCCTGCGCACGCAATCCTTGCGTACGGTGCGCCTCCCCGGCGTCCGCGGGAAGATTCTGGACCGCAACGGCAACGTGCTTGCGGAAAATCGCCCCGGTTACAACGTCAATGTCTATCTCGAGGAATTGCGACCGTACTTTCAGAGCGAATACCTCGAAGCCAAGAAACGCTTGAAGGCAAAAACCCTCGCAGAACGCACCACTGCCGGTAAAGTCGCGCGCTACACCGTGGTCAGCAACCTCGTGTATAGTGTCGGCGGCGTGGTGCGCGTGCCGTTGACCTTGCAGGATACTAATTTTCACAAGCATTTCAACGAGCGCATCTGGCTGCCCCTGCCGGTCATGCAGAATCTCGCGCCCGAACAGGTGGCGCGCTTCGCCGAGTCCGCCGCCAACCTCCCGGGCGTCGATCTTGAAGTGCAGTCTGTGCGCTACTACCCGCACAAAACCACCGCCGCTCACATTCTCGGTTACCTGACTGCGTATGAACCTTCCGAGGATGAGGAAGAACTGCGCTACAATTACCGGCTCCCGGAATTCCAGGGCAAGGTCGGCGTGGAAGCAACATTTGACGAAGAACTTCGCGGCAGCCCCGGCGCGAAAAACATGCTCGTCAACAACCTCGGCTATCGCCAGTCCGAGTCCCTCATCGAGCCGGCACAACCGGGCCGCAACATTGTTCTGACCATCGATCTCGAAGTGCAGAAGGCCGCCGAGAAAGCGCTGGCCGGCGCGAAGGCCGACGCCCATGGCGCCGTAGTCGTCCTGGACGTGAATACAGGCGACATCATCGCGCTGGCCTCGGCGCCCACCTTTGATCCGAATGTATTTGTCCCCCGCATCACGCCCGATGAATATTCCAAACTGAATGATCCCGCCACCAAACCGATGTTCAACCGCGCGTCGTTTGGCGTTTATCAACCGGGCTCCATCTTCAAGATCGTCGTGGGACTCGCAGCGCTCGAACGTGGCACGCTGCGACCACATGACAAGTTCACCAGCACAGGCTATTACCAGCTCACGCCGCGTTCCCGTCCCATCAACGACACCGCACCCGCCGGCATATACGACTTCGAGCGCGCGTTCTATCTCTCCAGCAATTCCTACTTTATCGAGCACGGTCTCAGGAGCGGCCTGGATTCCATCCTCGCGATGGGCAAACGGTTTTGCCTCGGAGAAAAGACCGGCATTCCTACCCGGCAGGATCTGGCGGGTTATTTCGCTGAACCCGGCACCGACCGCAAATATCTCGGCGGCCCGTGGCTGGCGGGTGATACGGCAAATCTTTGCATCGGCCAGGGCGAAATCATGGTCACTCCCTTGCAGATGGCCGTCATGACCGCCGCCGTGGCCAATGGTGGAAAGGTTCTCCGCCCGCGTCTCGTGGATCGCCTTGAACCAGCCGACCCATATTCTGGCGAGGCCGTCATCCGCCTGCCCCCCGCCGAAGTGCGCTCCGAATTGGGCGTCAGTCCGCGCAATCTTCAGATTGTCCGCGATGCGATGCTTGCGGATGTCGAACATTCCGACGGCAGCGGCCGCCCGGCTCACGTCGATGGCTTCCGTGTATGTGGAAAGACGGGCACGGCGGAAAACAAAATCGGGAACACCCTCCAACACAAGACAACTTGGTTCGCCTCGTATGGTCCTTACGAGAAACCGCGTTACGCCGTCCTGGTCATGGTTGAGCGCGGCGTTTCCGGCGGCAAAACCTGCGCGCCGGTGGCGAAGAAGATTTACGAAGCGCTGGTCGCGATGGAGAAACGCCCGCCGGGGCAGCCGATTCTGGCGACCATGCAACGCTGATGTACGAAACTGATTTAAATCCGCGCCAGTCGCGCATCGACTGGCTGATGATCGCAGGCCTTCTGGGCCTGATGGTCTATGGTTTGCTCTTTATTTACAGCGCCAAGTCGGTCGAACAAACCGCCAGTATTCTTCAGCAATACCGCGACCTCAACCTCTGGCAGTTCGCCCGGTGGCTCTTCGGGCAGGATTATTTCAAGCAACTCATTTGGTACGCGGGCGGCATCGGCATGGCGGTGGCCGTATGCTTCGTGGATTATCGGATACTGGCCCGCTGGTCGATGGTCGGCTATTGGGCCACCATCATCCTGTTGGTGTTCGTGATGTTTTTCGGTTCCACGAAAGGCTGGGGCGCCCGCCGCTGGATCGACCTGGGTTTCATGAGCGTCCAGCCGTCGGAATTTGCCAAGATTGCCTTCATTGTCGCGCTCGCGCATTTCCTGAGCCGACCAAACGAGGAATTGCGCACGCCGAAGATTTTCTGGCAGGCCATCGGACTGATTGCCCTGCCCTTTTTACTCATTTTGAAGGAGCCGGACCTTGGTTCGGCTCTGATGTTTTTACCGGTTGGGCTGGCGATGATGTTCGTCGGCGGTGTGCCCAAACGGTATATTGGCATGCTGGTGGGGTCCGGCGCCGTGGTTGCCGGGTTGCTGATCATGGACATTCTGTTCTCCGATCTGCTGCCCAAGCCGCTGCGCATCGAGCTGGAACCCTACCAGAAACGCCGGTTGTTGGTGTACTTCAACCGGGATTTTGCTCCGCCCAATGCCACGGAGGCGGAGCGTCGGCGCGCGAGAGAGGAGGAACGGAAGTACTCCTACAACATCGACCAGGCGCTGATCTCAGTCGGCTCCGGCGGATTCACCGGCAAGGGCTGGTGCCAGGGCACGCAAAACGCCCTGGGCTTTCTGCCGCGCGGAGTCGCCCACAACGACTTCATATTCTCCGTTGTTGCCGAGGAGAGTGGGTTTGTGGGGAGCGTGATCGTCATCATGCTTTACACCGTGGTGCTGTTCACTGGCATCCGTATTGCCAGCCAGGCGCGCGACCGCCTGGGAAAACTCATGGCTGTCGGGGTGGTTGCCCTGTTCTTCAGCCAGGTCTTCGTCAACATCGGCATGAACATTCGCATAATGCCCGTGACGGGCGTGCCACTGCCGCTACTCAGTTATGGCGGGTCTTCAGTGCTCTGCTCGTTGATCGCCGCGGGAATCATGCAAAACGTGTACGTCTATCGTAAATCCTACTAACTATCTATGAGCGAACGTAATTTCTCGCGCCGTCGCCGTGGCGGCATGCGCTTTCGCCCCAGCGGCGGCGGCGGTGGCCCCCAACAGCAAGGCCACCGCGGTGAACGCGCCGCCCACGAAGCCCGCGCCAGCGCGACCGGCCAGACCTCGTCCGAAGAACCGGTCTTCGCCAAACCCCGGCATGAGGACGAAATCAGCCGCGCGGAAAACCGCGCGTTTGGCCTCCCGCCGGAAGGCGACAAACCAGCTCAACCTCCCCCGGCGGAATCCGCGGCTGCAGTTGCGCCCACCGCGGAGGCGCCCGCCGCCCCGGACAAGCCTTTTGAACCGGTCCCGATCAAGGAACCTGTGCCCAAGGGCTTCGTTGACGCCATCCGCCATGTGGCGCAAAAGGTCGTCAAAAAAGTCCAGCGCTTTATCAAGCCGGAGAAGAAGGTTCACAAGGAAGTTGTTATCAATGTCGAGGCCCTGGAGATCCGCGTGGCCGTGCTCGAAGAAGGCAAACTCGAAGAGTTCACCATCGAGCGAACCACCGAGGAACGCCTCGTCGGCAGTATCTTCAAGGGCAAGGTCAAGAACCTCGAAGACGGCCTCAAGGCGGCCTTCGTGGACATCGGCTTTGAAAAGAACGCCTTTCTCCACTACTGGGACATTGTGCCCAGCAACCTCGACAGCGGTGTTGAGGTCGTCGAACGCGAACAATCCAAGCGCCGCGATCGTCCGCGCATCACGCAGAAGGACATCCCGCGCCTCTACCCGCCGGGCAGCGACATCATCGTGCAGGTCACCAAGGGCCCCATCGGCACCAAGGGGCCGCGCGTGACCACGCACCTCGCCCTGCCGGGCCGTTATCTCGTCCTCCTGCCCAATTCCGACCAGAGCGGCATCTCCCGCAAGATCGAGAACCAGGAGGAACGCCAGCGCCTGAAGAAGATTCTCCGCGAACTTCAGATCCCCGAAGGCATGGGCGTCATCATCCGCACCGTCGGCGAAGGCCAGCAGAAACGTTACTTCATCCGCGACCTCGCCCTGTTGCTCGATGAATGGCAGCAGATCCAGGATCGCATCAACAAGCAGCCCTCGGCCACCTGCGTTTTCCAGGAGCCGGATCTCGTTGAACGCACGGTGCGTGACTTTCTCACTGAGGATGTCGAGCGCATTGTCATCGACCATCCCAAGCAATACGACCGCATGCGCGACATGATCGGGCGCATCTCCAAGCGCTCCATCGGCAAGGTCAAGCTCTACAACGATTCGCAGCCGGTCTTCGACCGCTTCGGCATTTCACGCCAGTTGGAAAATGCCTTTTCGCGCCAGGTGCATCTGCGCAGCGGCGGTTACATCGTCATCGATGAAACCGAGGCGCTGGTTGCCATCGACGTCAACACCGGCAGCCACAAAAGCGCCAAGGACCAGGAATCAACCATCCTGCGCGTGAACCTCGAGGCGGCCGATGAAATCTGCCGCCAGTTGCGCCTGCGCAACATGGGCGGCCTCATCGTGCTCGACTTCATCGACATGCGCCAGCAGCGCGACCGCCAGCAGGTTTATCAACGCATGAAGGAGGGCTTGCGCCGCGACCGGGCCAAGACCCACATCCTGCCCATTTCGCAACTGGGACTGATGGAAATGACCCGCCAGCGCCACAGCGAGAGTGTGCGCGCCGCCGTCTATGATGACTGCCCCTATTGCAAAGGCCGCGGCAAGGTCAAGAGTTCGGTTACCATGAGCGTGGAGATTCAGCGCAAGCTCGCGGAAATCCTCAAAAAACGTCCGCGGGACGAATCGGATTTTCAGTTGCGCATCGTCGTCAACCCCACGGTTTACGAGCGCCTGCGCAAGGAGGACGAAAAACTCATCATCGAGATGGAGAAGAAATTCTTCGGCAAACTCTCCTTCCGCGCGGATCCTTCGTGCC
>JBFMBT010000116.1:0-18902 GCA_040754875.1 Verrucomicrobiota bacterium
TTTGAACACGGTCAATGACCCGGGATAACCCTCGCCGGCGGGGTGGATGTCCTTGACCATCGCCGTGCCCGCTTCGGTGCCGTCGCTCTTCCACAACTCGCGGCCATGCACACCATCGTCCGCCACAAAGAACGCCAGCCCGTTCAGGTTCACCAAGGAGTCGGGATTCGAACCAGCCGAGCCCGACGTGGCATTGATGTCCTTTACCATGACCGGCGTCTGGCCTTGGACCAAGCCCGCGAGCGCGCAGGCAACGATGGCGAGCAACATGGTCCAAGACACCGTCGCCGCCGAGTTTGAAGCAGATGGCACCTTCATCACCGGCAATCTTCCACCCGTTTGTTAAGGAACCATGAGCAGGGAGGCAGGAAATCGTAAAGGAATGGAAAATGAACCCAAAAGGGCACCCCACTGAATACTGAACACTGATTACTGAATACTTTCCCCCTCCCAAACCGCCGTCTCCCTAAAACTGTCGCTGGAAGAGTTGGAGGCGAGGGTCGGAATCGAACCGACGAATGCAGCTTTTGCAGAGCCGTGCCTTACCACTTGGCTACCCCGCCTCGATGCAGGCGCAGAAACATTAAGTAGGAACCGCCCCGAGGCAAGTTTATCTTTTATTTTCTTCGCCACGCGCTTCGGCTATGCTATTGCCTCACGCCTCGTTTGGGACGTTTCCATGCCTCCCGGCGGGCAAGTATGCTATCACAACCAGCATCAACCAATCGCAGGCGCTCGCCTCGGAGCGCAACCGCCATCGTGCCGGCGATCGGACTGGCCACGCGCACATGAACGCCACCGACACCACTCACGAACCGGCGCCCGCGACCGCCCCCGACCAGCACGGGTTCATCCTCGTCGTCGATGACAACGAAATGAATCGCGACGTGCTTTCGCGCCGCCTCGAACGCCAGGGCCACACGTTCATGCTCGCCGACAGCGGCGCCCAGGCTTTGGAAATGATGCGCCAGAAGGATTTCGACCTCGTGCTGCTGGATGTGATGATGCCCGGCATGGACGGCGATCAGGTATTGCGCCAGATGAAGGACGATGAGCGCCTGCGTCACGTCCCGGTCGTCATGATGTCCGCGCTCGATGAACTCGACAGCGTGGTGCGCTGCATCGAACTGGGCGCGGAGGATTACCTGCCCAAGCCGTTTAATCCCGTCCTGCTGCGCGCGCGCATCGGCGCCTGTCTGGAAAAAAAGCGCCTGCGCGACAAGGAACAGGATTTCCTGAAACAACTCCAGGCCGAGCAGGAAAAATCCGAGCGCCTTCTGCTCAACATTCTCCCCAAAGCCATCGCCGACCGCCTCAAGCAGGGCGAGACGCGCATTGCCGACAGCTTCCCCGCTGTGACCGTGCTCTTCGCCGATCTCGCCGGCTTCACTGAACTTTCCGGGCGGGTCTCCGCCGATCAAATCGTGGACTCGCTCAATTCCATCTTCTCAGCGTTTGATGTGCTTGCCGAGAAGCACGGTTTGGAAAAAATCAAGACCATCGGCGACGCCTACATGGTGGTCAGCGGCCTGCCGCAACCGCGCGCCGACCACGCCGAAGCCATGGCCGGCATGGCGCTGGACATGCTGGCCGAGGTGAAGCGCCTCAACGCCGCCAATGGCACGAGTTTCTCCATGCGCATTGGCATCCACTCGGGGCCGGTCGTCGCCGGCATCATCGGCAAGAACAAGTTCATTTACGATTTGTGGGGCGACACCGTGAACATCGCCAGCCGCATGGAATCGCACAGTCTGCCCAACCAGATCCAGGTCACCGAAGCCACCTCGCGCCTGCTGGATGACAAATTCCAGTTGGAACCGCGCGGCGCCATCGAGGTCAAAGGCAAAGGCGAAATGCGTACCTTCTTTCTCAAGGGACGCAAGTAGCTGCCCCAACTTTCTCGTTCCTCCCCGGCTCGCTTCCGGATTATCCACCCTTCTGGGGCAACCACTCTGGGGCAACCACCCCATTGCCGCAACACGGTGCTTGAAGCCGCATGGTGCTAGACTGCAACATGTGCTATATAATTATTGATCTGGTTGATCGGCTGCGCGCACACTAGCAACCGGTTGTGCGGGGGCGGGAACAAATCCATTATGGCGACGATATTGGTGATTGATGACGACGAGCAGGTGCGATTCCTCGTCCAGACCATGCTTCGCCGCGCCGGCCATGAAGTCTCCCTGGCCTCCAATGGCAATGAAGGTTTGGCTGCCTATCGCGCCAACCCCACCGCCCTTGTCATCACGGACCTCATCATGCCCGAGAAAGAGGGATTGGAAACCATCCAGGAACTGAAACAGGCGTATCCGGCCTGCAAAATCATCGCCATGTCCGGCGGCATGCGCCAGGGCACGCTGGATTTCCTCCCCGTCGCCAAACGCCTCGGCGCCGATTATGTCCTGCCCAAGCCCTTCAACCGCTCTGAACTGCTTGCCGCCGTCGCCGAGGTCCTTGGCGAACCGGATGCCGCGCCACCCAAGGCGTAGCCTTCATTCAATCCAACCCGTATTTCTCCAGCCACGTCTGAGGCAACGTGCCAAAGCTGATCAACCAGTCATTGAACTGCTGCAAACTCCAGCCGCGCCCCAGCATCAGGCGCCGGCGCAACCGCTCGTTCTCCAATCGCCCCAGCCAATAGCTCATCGGCACCGCCGGCGCCCCCGTGTACCAGTTCACGTCCGCTTCCGCGCGCGCCTTCGTGAATCCCAGATGCTTCTGCATGTGCCGCACCGCCTGCTCGTATGAGTAACGGCCCGTCTGCAAGCGCAAATCCACCAGGATGCGATGGCATCGCCACAGCGCGTCGTGCAGTTGCTGCACTTCCAGCCACGGCTCCTTGTCGATCTTCAGGTCCACCATCATCTGCTCGCACCAGAGCGTCCAGCCTTCATAGAACACCGCATGGGCAAACAGCCGCCGCCACCTGCGCCGATGCCGGTTCGCCGTGACGAATTGCAAATGATGCCCCGGATACGCCTCATGCGCGCACGTCAGAACCAAGCCGAAATGTTGTTGCCGCTCCAGTTTCTTCTCCGCTTCGCTGGTCTTCGTGGCGCTCAGGTCATTCACCCAAAAGATGCCGCGCTGACGCTCGTCGAACGCGCCTGGTGAAGAATACGCCGCAGTGGGAAAAATATGGCGCATGAATTCCGGCACTGGTTTCACCTGCAACTCATCGCCCTGCGGAAATGTCACCGCGGCCGATTCTCGAAATGCGTCCGCCACGCGCGACGTCTCCCGCCGATACAGCCCCAGCAAATCCGCGCCCGGTTCCCATTCCCTGCGCAGGCGCTCGATGATTTGTTCCGCCGTCTGGTGTCGGCCGAAGCGCGCGCACGCGCGGCGCAACAACTCTCCCACCCGCCCGACCTCTCCCAGCGCCTGCGCCTCGATCTGGCCCAGCGTGTAATCCAGTCCCAGTTCGTCGCGCACGCGCCGTTGCATCCGCTCCGCGCCGATGGCAAACGAGCCCGCCGGCGCAACCCGCCGCTTTTCCACCACGCGCCGATACTTCGCAAACGCCTTGCGCGCCGCGTCAATCCGCCGTTCATCCGCGGACTCGCCTCCCGTTTGTTTCAAGAACGTGCCCACCGCATCGAACAGCGTGCCCGCGCCAGCCGCCGTTTGCTGCATGATCTTCAACCACACGCGCTCGGGGTGATTGATCAGCGATGCCGATTCATCCAGAAATCGCGGAATCTCCTTGAGCAACGAACGCAGGTTCTTCGCCGCGCGCTTCGGCTCATCGTCGCCGCGCTGCAATTCATGCAACAGGATGTTCAGCACCTGGTCCAGCGCGCCCGGGTCCATCGTATGCCGCCCGCGCTCGAAATCCTCGCATTGGCGCAGCAATGAACTGCGGAGCGCCAGCCGGTCCAGATGCTGCTCGTTGTCCAGTGCGCGCGGGGAAATCATGTCCAGCGCCGCGAGCGTCCTGCGGCGACGCTCATCCTGCCGCTGTTCAAACTCTACAGTCGCCTTGCCGAGCCTGCCTTCGCCACTCTTCAAGCCCGCGTAAGTCGCCGCCAGTGGATTCTCCTCCAGGAACGATTCAAAATATTGGTCGAGCAACCCTTCGAACTGCGCTGCATCCTTCGTCATGCCCGTCACACAACCGATGATTCAACCGCTTGTCCACGCAAATGTGGACCGGGGCAATCGCGCCGTTATCGGGCGGAAGCGGGCGGAAGCGGCAGTTTATCCCACGTAATCCCACTTACGGAGAAATCGTTGAATCGTGATACGTAGAAACGTTGAATCGGTGAATCGGTCGGCCAAGACGCTGAAATCAAACGGATGAGGTCGAACCAACCCAAGCGCCGTTCCCCTCCTGGGAGGGGCCAGGGGTGGGTTCTCCGCGAGCCTTGCGCCACTCCCTCGCTCAACGCGGCAACAACGACTCCCTCTCCCCAAGGGTGAGGGCGAGCCTCCCCTCGCGAAGCCTGACTTCCAATCGCAAATCAAAAATCAAAATTCGAAAATCCTGCCCCTCAGTTCGCCGCCAGCTTCCCCGACACATCGATGCACACCGCTTCCTTCGTGCTGCGCGCGTAGATGCGCCCGTTGCTGATCGTCGGCGTGGTCCAGCATTTGCCGTTGAGCATCTTCGTCCGCGCCACTTCCTTGTAGCCCGCCGGCGTCGCTTCGATCAGCACCAACTGCCCGTCATCCGACAGCGCCACCAGATGCCCGTCCACCAGAATCACGTTGCCCGGGCCGAACCCCGGCTTCTCCCATTTCACCCTGCCCGACGGCAGTTCCACGCACTTGATGGGGCCGCTGCCGTATTCCTTGAACTGAAACATCCCGTAAAGATGGCCGTCCTTGAGCACGGGCGTGCTCCAATGATTCGCCAGCGGCTTGTCGCCTTCGGCGCGCAGCACCTCGGTCGCGCTCCACGAGTTGCCTGATTGCGTCACCTTGCACGCGCCGGCGCCCACGCCGTAACCGGCCGAGCAATACACAATGTCGCCCGCCACCACCGGCGTGATGGCCGTCGAAACCTTGAACGGAAAACCATAACGCCACAGCACCTTGCCGTCCTTGGGTTGCACTGAAACCAATCCCTTCTGCGTGAAAAAAATCACCTGCCGCGTGCCGTGGATGGTCGCCGCCACCGGTGTCGAATGCGTCATCGCATCGTCCTGGCCCGCCCACAGCACCTTGCCCGACGTCTTGTCGATGCCCAGCAACGCCTGCCCCGGGCCGCCCCCGGCCACAAACACCATGTTGCCGTCAACCAACGGCGACGCAGCGTTTTTCCACGTAATGTTCTTGCCCTGGTATTGCCTGATCAAATCGACGTACCAAATCCGCTTCCCGCTGGCCGCATCCAGACAGAACAACAGCAGATTCGCCGACATCACATACACGCGGTTGCCATCCACCGACGGCGTCGAGCGCGGGCCATCGCCGCCATCATTGCCGCGCACGCCCGCATTGCCGCCGTTATGGTTATAGGCGCCCACGCCCAGCGGATACGCCCAGATTTCCTTGCCCGAGTTCGCGTCCACCGCCACCACGATCTCCTGCTCCGCGCCCTGCACATTGCGCGTCTCCAGCATGAACGCCCGCCCGCCGCTCACGGTGATCGAGCTAAACCCGTTCGGCGACGTCCGCTTCCAGACCGGCTTCATGCTGGCCGGCCATTTCTTGAGGATCAACGTCTCGCTCGTCGTGCCGTCCAGATTGGGCCCGCGATACTGCGGCCAGTCCGCCGCGCCGGCCGACAAGGCGCCAGCCAACCATGCTCCCAGCGACAGCGTCGCCCCGCCCATCCAATTCTGACGAATTGATACAAATGCAGCTTTCATGCCTCTTATTTTGTACGTGTACGGAGTTTCCGCAACCCCCGCGTGTAGAATTTGTGTTAATTTTTATCGACGTGCCACGAAGGAAAGAGGTTACAACCGGTGTGAGGGATGGTCAGTCTTTTGACGACTTTTCCACCCAAACGCTGGGCCAACCCGTGACCATTCCCCTCCTGGGAGGGGCTGGGGGTGGGTTCACTGCGAGCCTTGCGCTTCAATCTCGTCAGGCGCGGCAACGACGCTTCCCTCTCCCTTCAACGGGGAGAGGGACTGAGGGTGAGGGGTGGTTATATCTTGCGCGTGACATCGTCCGAAAACGGCAACCACAACTCCCTCTCCCAAGGGAGAGGGCCGGGGTGAGGGGGAAGGGAGCCTATCATACCCCCCGATTCAAAAACCCGCCTCTATGGCGGATCCAATAATTCTGTAGCCGCATTTTGTTCGGTCGCCAGGAGCGCGGCGTTCACGCCGCTTCAACGCCGCCAGCACAAACCACGCTGAAGCGGGCTGAAGCCCGCGCCCCGCTGGCGGCCACAGTTAAACTTTAACCGCCTCTAATCACACCCGGTTACAACCGATCCACGCGCTTCATGAATTCCTCGGCCAGCACCTGATACGCCGCCGCCCCCGCGCTGTATTTGTCGTAATGAATGATCGGCTTGCCGTGGCTCGGCGCTTCCGCCAGCCGCGTCGTGCGCGGGATCACCGTGTCGAACACCAGCTCGCCGAAATGCTGCCGCACCTCGCCCACCACCTGATGCGATAGATTCGTGCGCGCGTCGAACATCGTCATCACCACCCCCAGCAATTCCAGCCGTGGATTCACCCCGCTGTCGCGCAACTGCCCGAGCACGCGGTGAATCATCGAGATGCCTTCCAGCGCGTAATACTCGCATTGCAACGGCACCACCAGCCAGTCCGCCGCCGCAAATGCGTTCAACGTCAGAATCCCCAGCGACGGTGCGCAATCGATGATGATGAGGTCGTACCGGTTTGACTCCGCCAGCGGCCGCAGGCTCATGGCGAGCCGGTGCAGATGGTTCTCCATCCGCGCCAGTTCCATCTCCGCGCCGCACAAATCCACCTCGCTCGGCACCAACTCCAGGTTCGCAAACGCCGTCGTCTGGATTTTCTCCCCCAGCGTGCCCTCGCCAATCAACGCCCGGTACGCGCTGGCCCCCTCGATCTTTTCGATGCCCAGCCCGCTGGTTGCATTCGCCTGCGGGTCCACATCCACCAGCAACACCTTGCGTCCCGACTCGGCCACGCAAGCAGCCAGATTCACGGCCGTGGTGGTCTTTCCCACACCGCCTTTTTGATTGGCCACTGCGACAACCCGGGTTGGCATCCGCGACATTTAAAGAACTCCCCTCCCAAGTGCAAGCTGTTCCCCGCCGCTCTCCCCATCGCCCTCGTCCTCGTTCCCGTCCTCATCCTCGATTTTTTGCATAATCTGACCACGGATGAACGGGATGAACACGGATCGGAAACGAACCGCAAAAAGGCGAAGGAAGACGCCGAAATCAACCGAATGAGTTCAAACGAATGAAACTTTGAACCGCCTTCCCCCATCTGCGGTTTTTCCGAATCTGTGGAGTCATCCGCAGTCCGATTCAACGATTCCCTGGTGCAACGTTTTAACCCCCTCTTGCGCGCCAAACACCCATCCGTTCTTTGCACTTGGAACTTTCCCCTGTGCGGGTACCTTGCGCCCCAGAGTTTTGCATGAGTGAAGTTCTCGTCATCGGCCATCGAAATCCCGACACGGACGCCATCTGTTCGGCCATCGGCTACGCCGAATTCAAGCGGCGCACCGGCATGCCCGACGCCGTCGCCGCCCGCTGCGGCGATACCAACGACCGCATCGACTACGTCCTCGACAAGTTCAAGGTCCCCGCGCCCAAATTCGTCGCCGACGTCTCCCCGCGCACGCGCGATGTCATGCAGTCCAACGTCGTTTTCGTCAACCCCGGCGCCACCGTAGCCGAGGCCGTGGGCATCATGGACGAGCGCAACATCCGCGTCCTGCCGATGCTCGACGACCACCGTGCCTGCATCGGCCTCGTCTCGGTCTTCAAGATGAGCCGCTATTTCTTCCCGTCGCCCAATCGCCTGTTCGATTCCCGCCGCGTGCTTGCGTCGTTGAACAACCTGGCGCGCACCCTCAGCGGCACGATCGTCAACGGCCCGCGGCCCGACGACGAAGAAGACCTCGTCCTGATGATCGGCGCGATGGGTTTGGAATCTTTTTCCAAGCGCCTCACGAATTACTCGCGCGAACGCATCCTGGTCGTCGTTGGCGACCGGCGCGACATCCAGGAACAGGCCATCAAAGAAGGCGTGCGCGCGGTTGTCGTCACCGGCGGCCTGCCCATCGACCCCGCCATCGTCAAACTGGCGAAGGACAAGGGCGTGGCGCTGCTTTCGTCGCCGCACGATTCGGTGACCACCGCCAGCCTCTGCCGCGCGGCCATCACCGTGAAACACGTCGTGCACGAAACGTTCCTCACGTTCGATGAGGGCGAATCGCTTTCCTCCGCACAACATCGCGCCTCGGATTCCGCGTTCCACGCGTTCCCGGTGCTCGACAAGCAGAAGCGCACCATCGGCATTGTCACCAAGTCCGACCTGCTCAAGAAGGTGGACCGTAAGCTGATTCTCGTGGACCACAACGAAATGACGCAGGCGGTGCAGGGCGCGGACAAGGTTGAGATTCTGGAAATCATCGACCACCATCGCATCGGCGCGATCACCACGTCGCAGCCCATCCTGTTCCGTAACGAACCCGTCGGCTCCACCAGCACCATCGTGGCCGATTGCTTCTTCCGTTATCAGGTCGAGATGCCGCAGACCGTCGCGGGCCTGCTGCTGGCCGGCCTCGTGGCGGACACGCTCAATCTGACGTCGCCCACCACCACGCCGCGCGACGCGCAGGTGTTGAAGCAGCTCGAAAGCATCTCCGGCATCAACGCCAAACGCTTCACGGAAAAACTCTTTGCCTCCGGCTCCGTCCTCACCTCCAAGCCGGCCCCCAAGGCCATCACCACCGATTGCAAGGAATACGAGGAACAGGGCCAGAAATTCAGCGTCGCCCAGATCGAGGAAATCGGCTTCGAAACCTTTTGGAAGCGCAAGGACGAAGTCATGAAGGCACTGGAAGCTTATCGCGTCAGCAAAGGCTGTTTCTTCTCCGCGCTCATGGTGACGGACGTCGTCCTGCAAAGTTCGCTGCTGCTCGTGACTGGCTCCGAGTCGTTCATCCAGAACATCACCTATCATCAAACCGAGCCGGGCATTTTTGACATGCCCGGCGTCGTCTCCCGCAAAAAGCAACTGCTCCCGTACCTGACCCACTGCCTGGAAAACGTGGCGTGAAGAGCGCGGCGTTTACGCCGCTTCAACGCCGCCAGCACAAACCACGCTGAAGCGGGCTGAAGCCCGCGCCCCGCTGGCGGCCTCAGTTAAACTTTAACCGCGCTAAAGCCCCGCGCTCCTGACGCATACACCGCCAAACCAAATTTGAACTTTGAACTTCGCTCCCAACGCTTCACACTGGGCACGTGCAACCGCCGCTCCCGCCCGAAATCCGGGTCGCGCAGCTCCGCCAGGGCGTCCGCTACGAATTGCCGCGGCGCAACCTCGGCCCGCTGGGATGCGCCGCCATCTTCCTGATCGGGTTCGGCCTGTTCTTCAGCGGGTTCGCGGTGTTCTGGATCATCGGCGCATCGCTCGCCACGGCCAAGAACGGCGTGTTCGGCTGGCTGTTTCCGTTGTTCGGACTGCCGTTTTTCTTCATCGGCCTGGTTCCGATCGCGCTCGGCCTGTTCATGACAATTGGACGCTGCACCATCGAACTGGATGGCCTGAACCTGCGTGTCATCGAACGTGCCGGGCCGTTCCGGTGGACGCGCAAGTGCCACCTCGAAAACGTCCGCCGGCTGGCTGTGCAATCCTCGCCCACCAAGGTCAACAACCAGCCTGTGACGACCGGCCCGCCGGCCGACCTGGCTTCGCTGACCGCCGAGTCCAACGATTGCAAACCGATGCCGCTTGTCCTTGCCTATCCGCGCGGCTGGCTGCTGGCGTTGTCGCACGACCTGGCCCAACGCACCAACCTTGCGGGCCTCACCGGCGAAGGCGCGCCGGACGTTGTCGAGGTGAAAGAAGGCGCGTCCGTGGATTCGCTGAATGCCGAACGGCGCGAGCCGCCGCCCGGCTGCACCGTGCGCGTGGAGAACAAGGGCGACGCTGTGATGCTCACCATTCCGCCCGCGGGCTTGGTGAAAGGCAGCAAGGGGTTGTTCGTCTTTGGCCTTATCTGGTGCGCGTTCATCGGGATCGTCACCGCCGTGGTTTTGCTCGCCGATGGGTCCAAGTCCAAAGACATCTGGGTGGCGTGGATCATCTTCCCGCTTTTCTGGCTGGTCGGCCTGGGCATGTTGCTGGGCGGCGCGAACATGGGCCAGCGCCGCGCGCTGCTGCTGGCCAATCCGCGCGAGTTGCGCGTCGCGCAGAAGACGCTGTTTGGCACGAAGCAATTCACCTGGCCGCGCGAGCAACTGGCGCGCGTGGAACTTGGTCCCAGCGGGATGACGGTCAACAACGTTCCCGTCAATGAACTCCAGATCCACACCACTGACGGCGCGAAGAAGGGATTTTTCTCCGAACGCGACGACGAGGAACTTCGCTGGATCGCCACGACCTTGCGCGACGCCCTGCAATTGAGGTGAGCGCGGGCGCCGCCGGCCGGCTGTGAACAAGAAATCCGCGGCCAACATTGACATCAATTACAATGCAACCCGATAGTGACACACGTGGCGCGGCTGTACGACTTGGTCATGACGCACAAGCTGGACGCGGACGATTTCTTCATTCACCGCGTGCAGGAGTTGTGTGCCCGGCGCAATCTGAATTTCTTTCTCGTCGAACCGCTCTGGGTGGAAGCCTTCGCCGAATACCTGAACAAAGGCGAAATTCGCGCGAAGGTGTTGTTGAACATGCACAGCGAGCATCATCAGCCCGACGAGATTTATCATCGGCTTGTGTTGCTGGCGCACCGCAAGGGCGTGCGCGTGATTGATCCGCCGGAGGTCGCGCTGGCGGCGTTCAACAAGGCGCGGGTTCATGCGCGACTGGCCGCTGCGGGGCTGACCGTGCCTCATACCATTGTGGTGAATCGGGAAGAAATCTCCGCCTTCCGGTTGACCGATGAGGCGCGCGCCGGGCTGGGCACGCCGTTCGTCGTCAAGCCGGCCATGGGCTACGGGCGGCGCGGCGTCATCCTGAACGCGACCTCCGAAGTTGACCTGCAGCGCTCCGCCGACGCGTGGGCCGATGAATCCTATCTCCTTCAGCGGTTTGTCACGCCCCATCGCATCGGCGAGGATCCGGCTTATTTCCGCGTCTATTTTGTCTTTGGCTCGGTCTGGATTTCGTGGTGGAATTGCTACACGGACCGTTATCGCCTGGTGACCGAGGAAGAAGAGAACCGCCTCGGACTGGGAGTGATGCGGGGCATGATTGCGGCCATCGCGCAAGTGACCGGCATGCAGTTTTTTTCGAGCGAATTCGCGCTGACGGAGTCCAACCAGTTTGTAGTCATCGATTACGTGAACGACCAGTGCCATCTCCTGACCCAGACTGCCAGCCCGCACAACGGCGTGCCGGACGGCTTGGTCACGGCCATCGCCGAACGCCTCGTGGATGGCGCGCAGCAATTGATGCGGGAACCTTCGCCCTCCTTTCCCCCCTCCCCATGATATTGCGCGCGCGCCAGTTCGAATACCGCTTCCCGCGTCCCGCGCTGATCATGGGCATTTTGAATGTGACACCGGATTCGTTTTCGGACGGCGGCCAGTTTTTGAACCCGCGCGCGGCGGTGGAACACGCCGAGCAGATGATTGGCGAAGGGGCGGAGATCATTGACGTGGGCGGCGAATCAACCCGCCCCAACGCCGAACCGGTCAGCGTGGAGGAAGAATTGCGCCGGGTGCTGCCGGTCATCGAGGAACTGGCGGGCCGCGTGCGGTTGCCCATCTCCATCGACACGCAGAAGCCCGAGGTTGCCCGCGCGGCGCTTCAAGCCGGAGCCAGCATCGTCAACGACATTGCGGCCAACCGCACCGATGCTGAAATGTGGCGGATTGTGGCGGAAGCAGGCGCCGGTTACGTGGCCATGCACATGCAGGGCACACCGCAGACGATGCAGGTCAACCCCGCTTACGGGGATGTCGTCGCGGAGGTGGGCGCGTTCTTTGCGGAGCGTTTGGAGCAGATTCTCGCCGCCGGCATGCGAATGGAACAGACCGTGCTGGATGTCGGCATCGGTTTCGGGAAGACGTTGGAACACAATTTACAGTTGCTCGCGGCACTGGGGCGATTTACAAGATTTGAACGGCCCTTGCTGTTGGGCGTTTCGCGCAAGTCGTTTATTGGCAAATTGCTGGGGGTGGACGTGGCCGAGCGCCTGCCTGCCGCGCTGGCGTGCACGCAGTGGGCGATCACCGCGGGGGTGAGTCTGGTCCGCACGCACGATGTCGCCGCCACCGTTCAGACGGTGCGCATGACCGAAGCCATCTTGAACCGGCGCCGATGAATTTCATGAACATATTGCAGGTATTGGAAATCCTGTGGCGGCCCGTGCTGGAGATTACGATCCTCACGGTCGGGATTTACTTTGCCTTCAATTTCGTGCGGCGCACGCGGGGTTGGCCCGTCGTCATGGGCTATTTCGTGCTGTTGCTCCTGATGTTTTTCACGACGGTCCTCAACCTCCAGGTGCTCAGCCGCATTCTCCAGGCGTTCTTCGCGTTCTCGGCGGTGGCCATCCTCGTCATCTTCCAGCCGGAATTGCGCCGCCTGCTGGCGGAAATCGGCACGCTGCCGTTCATGAACATTGACCAGCGGGAAAAGCGCGAGAACATCGAGGTCATCGTGCAGAGCGCCGAGCGCCTTTCCGAGGCGCGCATCGGCGCGCTCATCGCCATGGCGCAGACGGTCCGCCTGGAGGAATACGTCGAGTCCGGTGTGGTGGTGGATTGCGAAGCCACGCCCGAGATGATCGAGACCATTTTCTTTCCCAACAACGCCATTCACGACGGCGGCATCCTGGTGAAGGGCGACCGCATTGCGCGCGCCGCCTGCATCTTTCCACTCACGCAGCGGCAGGATTTGAACAAATCGCTGGGCACGCGCCACCGCGCCGCCATCGGCCTGAGCGAGGAGACCGATGCTGTGATCGTGGTGGTGTCCGAGGAAAACGGGGCGCTGTCCGTGGCCTACAAGGGCCAGTTGCAAAAGGGCATCAGCCTGGAAGAGTTGCGGGCGTTCCTGACGGCCGTCTTCGTCAACCGCCAGAAACCGCGCACGGCCGTCGAGGCGTTCCGCGCGTGGATGACCGAGCGCACGAGCAAGACGCCGGCCGCCGAGGAAAAAGTCGTGTCCAAGTAACATGCCCCTGCGCGAATCCATAGCGGAAAATTTCTGGGTGAAGCTCCTCTCGCTCTGCCTGGCCGTGCTGATTTATTTCATCATCTCGCACGAAAGCGGCGGCACGTTCTTCGCCGAAACCCGCGCCAAAACCCAGTTACGCGATTTCAGCGACCTGCCCATCACCATCATGACGACCGCCGAGGATGGGCGCGGTTTCAACGTTTCGCCCAACACCGTCCAGGTCACGGTCAGCGGACATCCGCGCGACATCGCGCAGTTGACGCCGCGGGACATCAAGATTTTCGTGGATCTCACCGAGGTCGTCGAGGCGCGCGGCTTTCACAAGCGCATCCAATACAGCACGCCCAACGGCATCGCCGTGGAAAAAGTCATTCCCTCCGAGGTCAGCGTGATTAGAATCAACCGCGCACCGCCGGCGACGGCGCCGCCACCGCCAACCACGCCGCCGTCGGCGCAGTAGCAGTCGTATATGAGCAGTAACAACAATCGCAAAATCTTCGGCACCGATGGCGTGCGCGGTCGCGCCAATGTCGAACCGGTCACGGCCGAAACCGCCCTCAAGCTGGGCCGCGCCGCCGGCCACGTCTTCAAACACCTCGAATCCCAATCGCGCAGCCGCGAGAAGCACAAGATCGTCATCGGCAAGGACACGCGCCTTTCCGGTTACATGCTCGAAAACGCCATCTCCTCCGGCATCCTCAGCATGGGCGTCGATGTCCTGTTCATCGGGCCGCTGCCCACGCCGGGCGTCGCTTACGTGACGCGCAGCCTCCGCGCGGATGCTGGCATCGTCATCACCGCCTCGCACAATCCTTACGACGACAACGGCATCAAATTCTTCCGCGCGGACGGCTACAAGCTCGATGACAACATCGAGCAACGCATCGAAGGCCTCGTCTTCAGCGGCGAAATCGAAAACATCCGCCCCACCGCCGATGAAATCGGCAAGGCGGTGCGTATTGACGATGCGTTGGGCCGTTACATCGAATACGCCAAGACGTCCATCCCGCGCGGCATGACGCTCGACGGCATGCGCATCGTGGTCGATTGCGCGCACGGCGCGTCTTACAAGGCCACGCCCTGTGTGTTGCGCGAGCTGGGCGCCGACATCTTCGTTTACGGCAATCAGCCGGACGGCAAGAACATCAACCAGAATTGCGGTTCGATGCATCCCGAGCAGATGTGCCAGTTGGTTCGGACTCACGATGCTCACATCGGCATCGCGCACGATGGTGACGCTGACCGCGTCCTGCTTTGCGACGAAACCGGCACGCTTATCGATGGTGACGACATCATGGCCATCGCCGGCCGCGACATGCTGGCCCAGGGCACGCTGGCCCAAAAGACCCTCGTGGCCACGGTCATGAGCAACGCCGGGCTCGATGCCGTGATCAAGGAGGCCGGTGGCAAGGTGGTCCGCACGTCAGTCGGTGACAAGAACGTCATCGATGAAATGCTGCGCAACGGTTACAACTTCGGCGGCGAACAAAGCGGCCACATGATCTTCCAGGATTACGCGACCACGGGCGACGGCCTGGTCTGCGCCCTGCAAATCCTGCGCATCATGAAGAGCAGCAACAAGCGCCTCTCCGAACTGGCCCGCTGCTGGACGCGCTTTCCCCAACGAGTCACCAACGTCAAGGTCCGCGAAAAGATTCCCTTCGATGAATTGGACGGCGTGCTCGACCTTGTCTCGCAGGCCGAGGCGGAGGTCAAACAGGCTGGCGGACGCGTGCTGCTCCGCTACTCCGGCACCGAGCCCAAGGCGCGGCTCCTTATCGAAGGCCGGGACGATGCCGTGCTCGAACACTGGAGCCGGCGCATCATCGATTCCATCCAGTCGCAGATTGGTGCTTAGAGGCAAGGAGCGCGGCGTTCACGCCGCTTCAATGCCAATCGGCCCAACTGCGCTGAAGCGGGGCGGAAGCCCGCGCCCATTCGCGGCCACGACCTAACTTCCGCCGCGTTTGGCTGTGAACTGAAATGAAAAAGCCGCCACCGGTTTCCCGAGGGCGGCTTGTGAATTTCGCTTCCGGCGTTTACTTCAGCTTCGCCAAGGCATCCTTCACGGCGTTGAAGTTTGGCAGGTCTTTCACCGTCGGCGTCTGCTCGCTGTATTGCACCACGCCGCTCTTGTCGATGACGAACGCCGCGCGCGCGCTGACCGCGCCCAGGCCGATCAAGTCCGGCAACAGCGTGCCGTAAGCTTCCGCCGTCTTCTTGTTCAGATCGCTGGCGAGCTTGATGCCAATCTTCTCCTTCTGCGCCCACGCCTCCTGCGCGAACGGGCTGTCCACGCTGACACCGATGACATCGGCGTTGAGGTCGCCGTAGGACTTGAGGCCGGCCGTGATGTCGCACATTTCCTGGGTGCAGACGCCGGTGAAGGCGAGCGGGAAGAACAACACGACGGTGTTTTGCTTGCCAAAGTTGTCGCTCAGCTTGATGTCCTTAAGACCGTCAGCGGTCTTGGTCTTGAGGTTGAAATCGGGGGCTTTGGAACCAACAGGAATTGCCATAGTCGTAGTCAATTTAAGGTTAATGTCGTAAAGCCCTGTTGTTATAAGTTCGCTCTGCCCAACTGTCAAACGGCGAGTACCCGCACTGAACACTACGGTGTGATTCAAAGCGGGTGGTTGGAATCCCGGCTTCAGCTGGTTGCGTTGCCATTTTGATCGCGTGGAAGATTCCCTGGTTTGTTTTCGCGGCGACGCCCAACCGCCTGAAGGCGGGACTCCAAACCTGCGCGTCGCTACTTCCCGTTTGTCACTTCCGTGCCAAGCGCCTCCAGCGCCTTCCGAAAGAACGCCGCTTCCTCCTTCAAAGCGTGTTTCTCGCAAAACTCCATCACCTGCCGGAAATGCTCCGCCGGTTCGCGCCCGGTGTTCCAACAGACCTTGGCCAGGCAGGGCGGGCATAGCGCGACCGGCTGCCGGTCCGATTCGCCGCGATGGTTGCTGCCATTCATCACGCATTGGAAGCCCACGCAATGCGGCATCGAGAGCGTGTGCCCGATTTCATGCACCGCCGTCTTCATGGTGCGCAAGAGCACGAGCTTGTACTCTTCCGGCGATGCGTCCGGGTTTCCGTTGCGATGCAGCGACCACACGCCCACGCGTTCGTTCAAGGACGCCTGGCCAAACACAAAATTCCACCCGCGTCCCGGCCAGAGGTCGCTGGCGGTGAATGCCACGTACGCCACGGCATCCTGCGGCCGGCGCGGCGCCAGCACCGACTCCAATAGATAGGTTGTCAGCAATTGTTCCTGTCCCGTGTAGGGATTCTTGCGGCGCGCTGATTCCGGGACGGCCGTGAGCGCCATTGGCCCGAGGATCTTCGTCGGCACGCCAAAGTGCCGCTGCACGTAGTCGCCCGTCTCCTGAATGATCCGCTCCTCGGTTTTGGTCAGCGGACCGAGCGGTTGGATGTAAATGGCTTTGAAGTGCTTTCCCGCGCGCACGGGCCGCGACGCCAGATAATCGGAAAGAAACTGACCACGCTCCTCCCGTTCGGTGTGTTCGGCAAGCCAGTCGATGGGGCCCGGCTTGGGCATCGGCGGATAGAGGCGCTCCAGGCCTTCGTAAGGTTGCGGAAGCTTTTCCGCACGCAAATCCCGGGCCCGTTGCTCACCCCACCACGACGCAGATTCTTCGGCGGCGTGGATGGAAAACGCCAGCAGTGCCGACATCAACATCAAAGCGGCGAAGCGATTCACGGTTGATTCTCCATGCAAAAAACCGGTGCGACCCGTTCTCTATATAATTCCAAACGTTCCCGGCGTCACGCAGAAATGAAGTCGGATTCGACCCTATGCTCTGAGAACGGATTGGCTCTGGTCGAACGTGTCATCGGCATGTGCGTTTCTACGGGCCAATCGCTCCAGACCTGCATTCGATTACGCTTTGATGACTGGGGCTATCGGCCTGTCCACGTGTCGTGAAGCTTGTGTTGTCTGCGCACGTTGGCCGCACACGGTCACTTCACTTCCCGACCTGGTCCAGTTCGTGCCAGCGCTCGTAGAGGCGGGCGACCTCGGCTTTGGCGGCTTCGAGGTCGGCGTGCAACGCGGGTGCTTCCTTGGCGCGCGTGATGTAGAAACTGGGATCGTTCAGCAACGCTTCCAGTTCTTGCACACGCGTCTCCGCGGCGAGGATGGCTTCCTCCATGCCGGCCAGCTCGCGTTGTTCCTTGAAACTCAATTTGCGTGGCTTGGACGCCTTCGGCGTCGGAGGTTCGGCCGGGCGCGCCGGTTCTTTCGCGAGCGTCCACGACGGATTGCGCGCGTCGCGTTCCTTCCGCTTTTCGAGGTAATACGAGTAGTTCCCGGTCTGCACGTGCGCGCCCGAATCCTCGAAGGCCACGATCTGGTCGCAGATGCGGTCCAGAAAGTAACGGTCGTGGCTGACGACGAGCACGCTGCCGTCGAAGTCCGCCAGCGCTTCCTCGAGCATGCGCAGGCTGGGCAGATCGAGGTCGTTGGTGGGTTCGTCCAGCACAATGATGTTGCCGCCGCGGCGCAGCACCTTGGCGAGCATCAGGCGCGCGCGTTCGCCGCCGGAGAGACGGTCCACGCGCTCGTTGACGCGCTCGTCGGCGAACAGAAAACGACGCAGGTAGGAACGCGCGCTCAGGCGTTGCGTCCCGAACAGCACGGACTCGCTGCCATCGGAGATTTCCTTCAACACCGTGTTCGCGCCGTTCAACTGCATGCGTGCCTGGTCGATGTAATTGAATGTCACTTTTTTGCCGATGGTCACGTTGCCTTCATCGGGCACGCGCTCACCGAGGCAGAGCCGGAGCAAGGTGGTCTTGCCGACGCCGTTGCGGCCAATCACGCCGGTGCATTGGCCGGGCTTCAAGGAGACGGTCAGACCGCGAAACAACCAGCGTTCGTTCACGCCCTCGCCCACACGCGCGCCGGCATCGATGAGTTCCACGCCAATGTTGCCCATCTCCGGCGCGGGCGGGATGAGCAAATCCATTTCGCGTTCCTCGGGCGGCGCTTCCAGGCCTTCGACCTGATAAAACGTGTCCAGTCGGTGGCGTGCTTTCGAACGTTGCGCGCGCACTCCGGCGCGCACCCATTCGAGTTCCACGCGCAGGAACCGCTGGCGGCGGCGTTCCGCCTGTTCGGCGATTTGCTGGCGGATGGCTTTGGATTCGAGGTAAGCCGTGTAATTGCCCGGATGCGAAAAGCAGCGGCCCTCGGCCAGTTCAATGATGCGCGTGGCGATGACATCCAGAAAGTAGCGGTCGTGCGTGACGAAGATGACGGCGCCGGGAAAGGCGCGCAGGAATTCCTCGAGCCAGCGGATGGATTCGGCGTCGAGATGATTCGTTGGCTCATCAAGAAGAAGCAGGTCGGGTCGGGCCGCCAGCGCGCGGCAGAGCGCAACACGCCGTTTCTCACCGCCGGAAAGCGGGCCCACCAGCGCGTCCAGCGGCGGCGCGGACAACGCCGACACGCTGGCTTCGATGCGCGATTGCAGGTTCCAGCCGTCGGCGTCTTCGATGCGATGCAGCAACTCGCCCATTTCCGCCGTGCTGTGGTCGCCTGCTTCGTAGCGTTGAATCCAGTCCGTGATGTCAGCCGCGCCCGCGGCGATGTTCTCGCGCACGGTTTTGGCGGCATCGAGT
>JBFMBT010000117.1:0-18865 GCA_040754875.1 Verrucomicrobiota bacterium
TACCCACGACTCCAAAACCTGGTTCATGTAGAGGAACCGATACATTCACTCCCTCACCGCGAACCCAAACCTTCGACCTCACCGAAGGCCAGTCCATCCGCCTTGAGGCCGGCAGCCGCTACTCCCTCCGCGTCGCCGAAACCTCCGACCTCCTCCTCTACCTCCCCACCCACCGGCCCGGCGGCCTCTCCGTACTCTTCCCTCGCGCCGCAAGCCGCCGACAACAAACCGCAAGCTGGCGGGAGCAGACCTCGCCGGTTCTTGTGCATCGTTGAGGCAAGAAACGTCGAGTTCTGGCTGCGCCCGGCGCGCGAAGATGATTTTTCTTCCCGCTCCTCCTGCGGGCGCCGGGCGCAGCGGGAACTCTCCGTCACAACATTATGGCACAGAAAAAACGCAACCAAACGAAACTCAACAAATCCGCCGCTGCTTTGACCGCGCTCATCATGGCGCACGGTCTCGCGACGCACTCCGCCGCGCAATCCACCAACAAGCCGCCGGCCGCCAGCAAATCCACCAACGTCACCACGCGCCTGCCCGAAGTCGTGGTAAGGGGTTCGCAGGAAAAGGAGCCTTACAAGCCGGAAACCCTGTCCTCGCCGAAATACACCGAGCCGTTGCGCGACGTGCCGCAGACCGTCACCGTGATCCCCCAAGCCGTCATGGCCGAACAGGGAGCGACGACATTGCGCGATGTTTTGCGCAACGTCCCCGGCATCAGCATCCAGGCGGGCGAAGGCGGCGTGCCCGCGGGCGACAATCTTTCCATCCGCGGCTTCAACGCGCGCACCGACATGTTCATCGATGGCGTGCGCGATTTTGGTGGTTATTCGCGCGACCCGTTCAACCTCGAACAGGTCGAAGTCGCCAAAGGCCCGGCCTCATCCTACGCGGGGCGCGGCTCGACCGGCGGCTCGGTCAATCTGGTCAGCAAAACTCCGCGGCTCGATCCGCTGTATGCCGGCTCGGCCGGCGTGGGCACGGACAATTACAAGCGCTTCACGCTGGACCTCAACCAGCCCATCAAAGCCATCGATAACGCGGCGCTGCGTTTCAACGCGCTGTGGCACGACGCCGACACGGCGGGCCGCGATGAAGTGACCAACCACCGCTGGGGCATCGCGCCCTCGCTGGCGTTTGGGTTGGAAACACCCACGCGCGTCACGCTCGGTTACTTCCGCCTCGATCAGGATAACGTCCCCGATTACGGCATCCCCTGGGTGCCCGCGGGCAACACCAACGCCGTGCTGTCCAGTTACATCGACCAGGCGCCGCCGGTGGACTTCGACAACTTCTACGGCCTGACCAGCCGCGATTACGAGCGCACCGTCACGGACGTCGCCACCGCGCGCGTCGAGCATGACTTCACGGATTCGCTGACGCTGCGCAATCAGTTGCGCTATGGCCGCAACAAGCGCGATTCCGTCATCACCGCGCCGCGCTTCGCTGACCTCGACGCCGGCACTCCGGGCACACAGAGCAACACCACCATCAACCGCCAGCTTCAGTCGCGCGACATGCTCGACACCGTGCTGGCGAATCAACTGGACCTGACGTCGCACTTCGACACCGGCCCCGTTGGCCACTCGCTGGTGACCGGCGCGGAAATTGCCCGCGAAACCTCCGTCAACCACGCGCGCACGGCCACCGCCGCGCCCACGACCGACATCTTCAACCCGAATCCCACCGATGCGCCGGGCGGCCCGCTGGCGCGCACCGGCGCACGCACCGCTTCCGAGTCGGATTCAGCCGCGGTGTACGCGTTCGACACGTTGAAATTCAGCGAGCAATGGCAATTGAATGGCGGCTTGCGCTGGGACCATTTCCATCTCGATTACAAATCCGTGGCCCCCAGCGGCGCGGTGACACGCCTCGCCCGCACTGACCAGATGCTGAGCTGGCGCGCGGGCCTCGTGTACAAGCCGCGGGAAAACGGGAGCATCTACTTCGGCTACGGCACCTCGTTCAATCCGTCCGCCGAGGGCCTCACGCTCAGCACCACGGCCACCGCGGCCAACAACATCAACACCGCCCCCGAGGAAAGCCGCTCGTTCGAGCTGGGCGCCAAGTGGGATTTTTACGAAGACCGCCTGTCCCTCAGCCTGGCGCTGTTCCGCACCGAGAAAACCAATTCACGCACACAGGACCCGGCGGATTCATCGGATGTTGTGGTGCTCGAAGGCGAGCAGGCCGTGCAAGGCGTCGAGCTCGGCGCAGCCGGCAGCATCACCAGGGACTGGCGCGTGTTCGGCGGTTACACCTTCCTGCACAGCGAAATCACGAGCACGAAAAACCCCGCCGAACTTGGCAAAGAGACGAGCAACACGCCGCGGCATTCGTTCAGCCTGTGGACCACCTATCAACTGCCGTGGAATTTTGAAATCGGCGGCGGCGCGCAATATGTCGGCAGCCGGTTCAGCAACAGCACCAACACGCGCCGGGCGCCCGGCTACGCGCTCTTCGACGCCATGCTCGGCTACAAGCTCAACGAAAACACCTCGCTTCGACTGAACGTCTATAACCTCGCCGACGAGGATTACATCGACCGCGTCGGCGGCGGCCATTTCATTCCCGGCGCGGGCCGCTCCGCTGTGTTGAGCGCCAACTTCCAATTCTAACCCAAAGACAAACCTATGTTGCTTCGCATCCCTGACGTCCTCACCCCCGAACAGGTCGCCCACGCGCGCCAGCTCTTGGACAAGGCCGAGTGGGTCGATGGCCGCGTCACTGCCGGCCATCAATCCGTCCGCGCCAAGGACAACGTGCAGATCCCCGAGGGCCATCCCGTCGCCCGCGAACTGGGCGACCTCATCCTCGCCGCGCTGGGAAAGAGTCCGTTGTTCCTCTCCGCCGCCCTGCCCTTGCGCGTGTTCCCGCCATTGTTCAACCGCTACTCCGGCGGCCAATCTTTCGGCACGCATGTGGACAACGCGATCCGCCAGGTGCCCGGCACGCCCCTTCGCATCCGCACCGATTTATCCGCCACGCTCTTCTTCGCCAATCCCGATGAATACGATGGCGGCGAATTGTGCGTCGAGGACACCTACGGCGTTCACAGCGTCAAACTGCCCGCCGGCCACCTGGTGCTTTACCCTTCGACCAGCCTCCATCACGTGCGTCCCGTCACCCGCGGCGCGCGCATCTGCTCGTTCTTCTGGCTCCAAAGCATGATCCGCGACGACGGCCAGCGCTCCCTGCTCTTCGACCTCGACCTCGCCATCCAGCGCCTCAGTGCCGATCACCCAAACCACCCGTCCGCCGTTCAACTCACCGGCGTCTATCACAACCTCCTGCGCCAATGGGCCGAAATGTAACCTGGAATTTGTCGTCCTCGTTCTCGTCCTCGTCCTCGAACAGCGGTGCGTTGAACCGTCGAACCGTGATTCGAGGACGAGGACGACGACGAGGACGAGCACGAGTAACGCGCAATGAACGTAATTATGCCTGAGCGCATCGTCACCCATCCCACGCGGCAACAACATCACCCTCTCCTCGGGGAGAGGGCCGGGGTGAGGGGGACCACCGCATCGCAAACCCATGCGTCCCGGATGCAACCGCTGCGGCTCCTCAAACCCAAACTTTGAACCTTGAACTCAGAACTTTGAACTGCCATGCGCCCCCTCCTCTTCTGGCTCCACCTCATCATCGGCGTCCTCGCGGGCATCGTGATCCTCATCATGTCCGTCACCGGCGCGTTGCTCGCCTACGAACGCCAGATCCTGGAATGGGCCGACCGCGATTGCCGCATCGCACCACCCGCACCCGATGCCCAGCGCCTGCCCGCCGAATCACTCCTTGCACGCGTAACTGAAAAATTCCCCGGCGCCACTCCCACCGCCCTCACCTTGCGCGCCGATCCCACGGCGCCCGCCGCCATCGCCTTCGGCCGCGAACGGACTGTCTATGTGAACCCTTACACCGGCGATATTCTCGGTGAAGGCTCCAAATCATGGCGCACGTTCTTCCACGTCATCACCGACTGGCACCGCTGGCTCGGCGCGCACGGCGAAAACCGCGCCACCGGCAAAGCCATCACCGGCGCGTGCAACCTGGCCTTCCTCTTCCTCGTCGTCAGCGGCTTCTACCTCTGGTGGCCGCGCACCTGGGCGGCGCTTAAATCCGTAACCTCGTTCCGGCGCGGACTCACCGGCAAGGCCCGCGACTGGAACTGGCACAACGTCATTGGCTTTTGGTCCGCCGTGCCCCTCTTTCTCATCATCATCACCGGCGCCGTCATCTCCTACCCGTGGGCCAGCAACCTCGTCTATCGCCTAACCGGCAGCGAACCTCCCCTGCCCCGCTCCGCGCCCGGCGTCCCTGCCTCCCAATCCAGCGACCCATCAACCACCAAACGCAAAGGCGAAAAAACCAAACGCCCCGACCGCGGCACCGCCCCCACTGCTCCACCACTCCATCACTCCACCACTCCGTCGCCGTCTCCCACTCCGTTGCATCCACTCCTCACCACTGCCCAACGCCACATCCCCGGCTGGCAAACCATCACCCTCCGTCTCCCCGTCAGCGACACCGCTTCCCTCACCGTCGAACAAAGCCATCGTGGCCGCCCCGACCTCCGCTCCACCCTGACCCTCGACCCACAGAGCGCCAGCATCGTGAACCACGAAACCTTCACCGGCTACAACCTCGGCCGCCGCGTCCGCACCTGGATGCGCTGGCTTCACACCGGCGAAGCCGGCGGCTTCCTTGGCCAAACCCTCGCCCTCCTCGCCTCATTGGGCGCCTCCGTCCTCGTCTATACCGGCCTCGCCCTCACCTGCCGCCGCCTGCGAGCTGCGCTCTGACCCAAACCTTCTCCGTGCCTCTGTGCCTCACCCATTAGGGCGAATGTCAACCGGCAAAAAAAGTTGTACGTCCCCATTTTCATTCTCGGCTGCTTCAACCAGCCGTTTGGTCACCCATTCGCTTGATTTCAGCTCCCCTTCCCATTTTTCTGTCCCCCATCTTTCTGTCAGATCCCCCAAATATGATTTTGCCTTCGAAAACGGGGGGAAGAAAACCTCACGCCAAGGTCGCCAAGTCCGCAAAGGATGAAGAGGGAATTGCACCAGCCATCAAAACCTTGGCGTCCTTGGCAGGCATCTGAAGCGATTGCAGACAGCGGCTCGTCGGCCTGTCTCATTAACACCTCGCTTCAGCGAGGTGTGGACGGTCGGCTTTGATGCCTTAAACCGTTTCAACGGTTTTCGCAACGGCCCGAAACTGTTGAAACAGTTTATCTCCCTCCGCCCACACCTGCACCCCGCTGAAGCGGGGTGTTAATGAGAGGCCCAAACGGATCGGAGTGCGGCCGACCTCGGCCCGTCCTCGGGCGCAGCAACGTCAGCAAGCTTCGCGTCCTTCGCGTGAGGCATTCCCCCATTCGGTTGACCAGATTCGATTGATTTCGGTTCCCCTGTCGGCCCGCGTTTGGCATTTGATTTGTTGCTCATTTTCTTTTCTCTCTTTTCGCTCTTTCGCAGGATTGTTGGCCCTCCGCAAAAACCCATGCGATGCTCGCTTATGATGGGTGTAACACTCGTTATAGACGTCGAGCCGTGGAGTCGTGACCCCGAGCGCCGGTCTCCGTGCCGGCGCGCGTCGCAGAGCTTTGAACTTTGAACTTTGAACACCCCGAACTCTTGAACTCAGAACCCGGAACTTGGAACCTTGAACTTGGCACCGCCCTCCGCCACACTCCGCCCGCCAGATGAGCAAGAAGTTTTACATCACCACGGCCATCGATTACGTCAACGGCCAGCCGCACCTCGGGCATGCCTATGAAAAGGTGATCACCGACGTGATCGCCCGCGCCCGACGCAGTCTCGGCCAGGAGGCGTTTTTCCTCACCGGCCTCGACGAACACGGCCAGAAGGTCCAGCAGGCCGCCGAAGCCGAGGGCAAACCGACCCAGGCGTATTGCGACGAACTGGCCGCCAGTTGGAAGTCCTTCGCCGGCCGCCTCAATCTCGCGAACAACGATTTCATCCGCACCTCCGAGCCGCGCCACAAGGCCGTCGTGCAGGCCATCCTGTCGCGCCTGCATCAGGAAGGCCATTTCTACAAGGAAACCTATCGCGGCTACTATTCCACGCGGCAGGAGACGTTTCTCACGGAAAAGGACCGCCAGCCCGACGGCTCGTGGGATCCGATTTACGGGGAAGTCGTCGAGCTGGAGGAAGACAATTATTATTTCAAACTGCGCGCCCACCAGCAGTGGCTCATCGATTACCTCGAGGCCAACCCGCAGTTCGTCCAGCCCGGTTACCGGCGCAACGAAGTGCTTGGCTTCCTGAAGAACAACACGCTCGAAGACCTGTGTATCACGCGCCCGGTCAACCGCCTCGCGTGGGGCATTCCGGTTCCGTTCGACAAAAACTACGTCACCTACGTGTGGTTCGACGCGCTGGTCAATTACATCACCGTGCCCGCCGACCACGGCGATGCCGCCGTTCTCCACGCCACCGGCAATTCCGCCACCGCCACCGTCGATTTGTGGCCGGCGGACATCCACGTCATCGGCAAGGACATTCTGAAATTTCACGCCGTCTATTGGCCCATCATGCTCAAGGCGATGGGCCTGCCCCTGCCCCGCCAGGTGCTCGTGCATGGTTGGTGGCAGAAGGACGGCGCGAAAATCAGCAAGACCACCGGCAACATCGTGGACCCCATCGCCGTCATCGACGAATGGGGCATCGACGCCTTCCGTTATTACGTCGTGCGCGAACTGGACATCGGCCCCGACGGCAACTGGACTGACGCCGGTTTCTCCGCGCGTTACCACGCGGAACTAGCGAATGGTCTGGGCAACCTGTTGAACCGCGCGCTGTCGATGCTGAAGAAATATCGCAACGGCGTGGTGCCCGCTGCGTCGAGCGAACTCGCCGCCGACGCCGGCAAGGTGGCCGGTGAGACGCGCGAATTGCTGGCGCGAAATGAATTGCAGGCCGCGCTCGCGAAGGTTTGGGAACTGGTGAACCGCGCGAATTTGTATGTCGAACAAACCGCGCCGTTCAAGCTGGCGAAAGATCCGTCGCAGGCGAAGCGGCTGGATGAAGTGCTTTACAACCTCGTCGAGAGTTGCCGCGTGCTGGCCGTGTTGCTCTGGCCGTTCCTGCCGACCAGCACGGCGAAGATTTACGCGCAGCTCGGTCTGTCCGGCGAACCCGACCGCCTCGACGCCGCGGCGTGGGGCGGTTTGCAGCCGGGCCATACGGTCGGCGAGGCCGCGCCGCTGTTCCCGCGCAAGGATCAGCCCCGGAAATGAACCTTCGCGCGCCAACGTCCGCCGGCATCGCGCCGCCGCTCGACAAAGTTGCGCCGCCGTTCGGCAGCCGCCCGGCCGCCGTTGCGCATTCCGATTCCAAAACGCTGCCTTGAAAACCCCATTGCAATGTGCTAATCCCACGACCATGAGTAAGAAGACGACCTTTACCTCCGCGTTGATTGCCGCCCTTTCCTTCACGCTCGGCTCCGCCTACGCCCAGCCGAGCCTGCCGCCCGTCGAGCAGTTGCAAGCCGCTGCCAAGAAACGCGATGCGACGGCGCAATACCAACTCGGCCTGCGCCACCAACTCGGCTTGGACGTTCCCCAGGACTCCAAGGAAGCTGCCAAGCTGTTCCGCTCCGCCGCCGATGCGCGCAACCCCGTGCCGGAAGCGCAGTTGGCCTTGGGCTTCGCCTACGCCAACGGCGACGGCCTCACCGCCAACGACAAGGAAGCCTTCAAGTATTTCAGCAAAGCCGCCGAAGCCGGCAATGTGGATGCGATGTTTCGCTTGGCCTATTGCTACGAGAAGGGCATTGGCACCAAGCCGGATGCGGCCGAGGCGGCGAATTATTATTTGAAGGCTGCGGAGAAGGGAACGCTGGAAGCGCAGTTCGTCATCGGACGGCTCTACTACGCGGGCGCGGGCGTGCCGCAGAATTATGCCGAGGCCGCGAAGTGGTATCGCAAGGCAGCCGACCGCGGCCTGGCCACGGCGCAGTATGCGTTGGGCAATCTTTACACCACCGGCCAGGGCGTGCCGCGGGATTACGTGGAAGCCTACAAGTGGGTCGCGATCGCGACCGCGGGAGGGAACGTGGATGCATCCAAACGCCGCGACAATCTGGCGACGCTTTACCGGATGACGCCCGCCCAGGTGGCGGACGCGGAGAAGCGCGCGGCGGGATTCAAGCCGGTGAATTGACCGGCGAGGCGAAGAATTGTATGAAGGACGCCGCAATGTAGATGCGGCGCAATGGGGAAGCGGGAAAGCGGAGCGCCTATTTCTTATCCAGAACGATGCGGAAGCCGCAGTCGTTCTTGCGCTCCTCGGGGCCGAGGTACCGGCGGCTGGAAGTTTCCATCGTGCCGGGGATGAAGCCAAACCAGGAACCGCCGCGCAACACGCGATTCTTTTGCGAGCTGTCGCTCCAATCTTCGCACCATTCCCAGACATTGCCGCCGAGGTCGTAGAGGCCGTTCTTGTTTGATTTGAAGCTGCCCACGGGCGCGGTGTTTTCGAAGGTGTCGAACGACACGCGGTCGGTGTAGTTGCCGACAGCGGCTGGCGGAGGCCACGTATTGCCCCACGGGAAAACGCCCCTGATACGCCCGTCTTTCTCCGCAGGCGCACCGGCACCTTCGTTTTCCAGCGCGGCGGCAAGGCTCCATTCGACGTCCGTCGGCAGGCGATACGCGTAATCGGCCGGGAACAGGCCCTCCTTGCTTTCCTTTTCCGTCAGCCATTTGCAAAACGCCTTGGCATCGGCCCAGGAAACATTGACGACCGGATGGGACTCATCCTGGCGGAAACCGGGGCTGCGCCAGCCACCGCCGGCGTTATAACGGGAAGCGCGGACAAACGCATCAAAGTCAGCAACACGAACTTCGTAAGCCGCCATCATGACCTTGCCCACGGGAAGGAACCGGATTTCGACGCTGTTTTCCCACGGCTTGCCGGGGCTGAAGCGTTTGCGGGCCATTTCGGCTTCCTTGGCCTTGCGTTCGGCTTCGATGCGCGCGGCTTCTATTTTCGCCTTTTCCTCGGCATCGCGTTTGGCGGCCATGGCCAGTTCGCGTTGTTTGGCTTCGAGTTCAAGTTGTCGGCGTTTGAGGTCCGCAGCCGCCTGCTCGGCGATCATCGCGGCCATCTTGGCATCCGCCTCTTTCTTCTTCTTGGCGGCTTCTGAATTTGCTTTCGCCTCCTCAGCCTTGCGGAGGTCCTCTTTCTTTTTCAGATCAGCCAGTTGCGCCTCCAATTGTTTGGCCTTGTCTTCGGCTTCCTTGGCCTTCTTCAGCGCGTCCTCGGCGGCCTTGCGCTCCGCATCGGTCTTGGCGGAGGTAATGGCCTTCTTCATGCGCTCCTCTTCCTCCTTGCGCTTGGCCAGTTCCGCCTGCTGCTTCTTCAATTCCGCTTCCATCTCGGCCCGCTTCTTGGCCTCGGCCTCGGCAACCTTCTTGGCTTCCGCCTCCCGTTTCGCCGCATCGGCGGCCCGTTTGGCTTCATCCTCCTTCAGTTTCGCCAGTTGAGTCTGCAGCGCCTTCGCGCTGGCTTCCGCGTCGGCGAGCTTTTTCTTTTCAGCCGCGCGTTTGGCCTTTTCCTCTGGCGTTTCCTGCTTTTCAACGACTTTCACCACTGGCGGCGGAGGCGGGCCGCCCGGAGTTTTTTTGGCGCCGCGCCCGATCACCAGACCGAGAATGCCGAGCAAACAAATAATGGCACCCGCGGCAATCAACAACGGCTTGTTGCTGCTCGGCGGCGGAGGGGGCGGAGCGGCTTCCTGGACTTCCACGGAAGGCGCGGCTTCCAATTCGAGGCGGGAAACCAGATCCTGGATCGTTTGTGGCCGCTGGGCCGGATCCTTCGACAAACAGGCGGCGACAGCCTCCTCCCACACGCGGGAGATTGGTTCGCCGATGACGCGCAATTCCTTGCGGCGATGAACCATCGGCGGCGCGACCTTGTGTTGCACCTGCAACTGGATGTCACCTGTGTAAAACGGCGGCTTGCTGGTCAACAGTTCGTAGAGAATCGTCCCAATCGAATAAATATCATCCAACGGCGTGGGTGGGCCGCCGGCCATGCGCTGCGGGCTGTGATAGCAGAGATTGATGCTCGCGGCAGGCAGCTCGGTGGTGCGGCTCAGGAAGTCGGCAATGTGCTTGGCCATCCCCAGGCCGGTGATGCGAAGCACCCCTTTCTTGTTCACCAACAAATTGGCCGTGGTCAGGTCACCATGCGACACGCCGGCTTCGCCGTGGGCATAGACCATAACGGTGCACAACTGTTGCATCCAATCCATCAGGTCCTGCGGCGCAAACACCTTGTTCGGCTTTTGCTCGCGCAAGTCGGTGACCGACGCGCCTTCAACAAATTCGGAAACAATGGCGACCAGCGAACCGTCCTGCTCGAGGTCGTACGCCTGGATGAGCTGGGCATGCTTGACTTCCTCGGTGAGCTTCCGGATTTCGCGCTTGAGGGTGGCAATGGCGGAGGCGTCTTCCTTCACCATTTCGGGAAGAAACTTGAGCGCCACATCGCGGTCCTGCTTTTCGTCCCAAGCCAGCCAGACGAGGCTCGTGGGCGTGCGCCCGACGATCTTCATCAGGGTATAACGCTGCGCAAAAACCTTTTGTCCCTCGGCGAGAGCGTTGACCCGGGCTCCCAAGGAGGCGCTTTGAGATTGGTTGTCAGCCATGCGGTCTCACTTCTTCTTTACTCTGATCCCAACAGTCCGAAACGAAATTACACCCAACCTGAACGATGTTTAACGCTTCCAGGCCAGTTCGGCAATTGTTTTCTGCGTGAATTCGCCTGTCTCCGTGAGGGTTGCACGATCCATGGTCCGGCTAGTTGCCGGGTGCAGCGGGCGGGCGCCCCAGGGAAATGCCAAACCGGTCTTCAATGTCCTGATACGACGACGCCATGCGCGGCCGGTCGGCCTCGTGAATCAACGTCGGATTGGGCCGCCAGTGAAATTCCGCCAGATCCTGCGTCCATTCCTGCCCATCCTTCAAACAGTGGTCCCGGACGACGCGGTTCAGGGTCGCCGAACTGCCAAAACAGGAGATTTTGTTCTGCAAAGCCCATTCCCGCGGCGTGTAACGCTGTGATTCCGCGATAAAATCCATCAGATCCGCCGCGAGATTTTGTTCCCGAAGGAAGCGTCCGGTGGAAGGATTGATGAACTGGCGCGAGCCAACCTCAGCCCCTTCCAACAGAGCGGCCGGGGTATTGGCAAAAATCGATTCGACGATCGCGACGCAGGAGCCTTCCCGGCGCGACAGGATCAAGCTCGTACGCGCGCGCGCCAGAGCATCCAGCATTTCGGCATCCGGCGGGCTGACCTTCAGTTCAAACCGGTCCTCCACGCCGTAGGCCCGCGCCTCGGCGCGCAGCACATCCGCAGTGCGGGCGCCGTTGTGCTGGCCAATCAAGACGACGCGTGTGGAGCGCGGCATGTCGCGCAAGGCGCGAAACAAGACATGATGCCGTTTGTACTTTCCGAAATTGGCCAGCATCACGATGTCGATGTCCTTTTTCTCGTACGGAACCGGGCGATACAAGTCAGGATGCACCCAACTGGAGCAAAGGAGCGGCACGACAACATAATTGGCGGACATGCGCGGAAGAATCTCGGCGTCGTTCGGGTCGCTCAGGTGGCAAAACACTTTCCCCGGCCAGATTGCCGGCAGGACATAATTCACCAGCCCGTGGGGAACCGCCCACACCGGCGAAAGCACCAATTGATATCGCCTGGCAAACTCCTTGATATCGCAGTTTTGCAGGAGGCGGATCCACTGGTATTCGAAGGAGATGTAAACCACGCCTTTTTCGCGCTCGCTGATGTATGGCTTGAGCACAACGGCATTTTCAATCCGTCGTTTGGCGGCGGATTCCTCGAATGGCCGCCAATCGAAGGTCGCGCCGTTGAGCCGGCGAACCAATTCCGAGATGCGCTCCTCGATGCGAAGCAACTGCCCACGGTCAGCCGCCAGACGCGCGGCGCCGCAGAGTTTGTCAATCGCGGCGGCAATCTGTTGGGGGTCGCTCCCGGGATTGCGAACGCGAAAGGATTTCCACCCCGCCAGCAGGCCGCGGACGGCGGGACTGTAACGGAGGCGATCCTCCAATTCGATGGTGAAAGGTGTCACGGTGTAAGACTTCCGATCCGGGTCACGGCTTGGTGGCGCGACCTTCGATGCCGTTGTAACCGTAATGAACTTCGATGTCGCGCAAGCCGGCCTTTTCGAACCACGCTTTGAAGGTCTCGATGGTTTGCGGATAATCGTAAGCGGGCGACAACATGTCGAACGTGTCGAGGATGGCCCATTCCTTGAATACCTCCTCGGGCAAGTCATACATCCCGCGATAATCGGCGATGACCAGGCGCCAGTTCAGCCAGCGCCCAAACTTCGGTATCTTGCCCAGGAATGTCGCCAGCGGCCACATCGCTTCAATGTATGCCTTTGTCTTGGGATAAAGCGTTTCGGCCGGCTTTCCGCGCGTGAACGGGCGGACCCAGTACTTGGAAGGAACGAGCCGGCTCAAAATGCCGCGCAAGTAACTGGCGCGCTTGTAAACGTCCGCAGCCAGACGCCCGCCAGGCTTGAGAAACATTGGCAGGGTGAGAAATGATTTCTCGGGGTCAGGTGTGTGTTGAAGCACACCGAAGCAATACAGATTGTCATAGGACTGCTCGCGAAAGGGCATCTTGTAGAGGTCGCCCTGAACGATGAGCACATTGGGATTCGTCCCGTTGGAAGCGAAGTTGGCTTCCACGGCGTGGCTGTAGTCCAGCGACACAACCATTGCTCCCGTTTTGAGCGCCTGCTCGGTGAAGCGTCCGGAACCGCCGCCAACTTCCAGGATGGTCTGCCCCTTCAAATCGCGCGGCCATTTGGTTTCTTCGAAGAAGCGCTTTTCCGAAATGGGCACGCCCGTATAGCTGTCGTATTGCGTCCGGGCGTGCTTGGTCCATTCGTAGCCGAAGCCGCTGGCGTAGTTCTCGGAGGGCACAAAGTGTGGAATGCCCTTCACGATGGGATAGGCGCGCGTACACTTCTGGCAAATCAGACTCCCCGATTCGACGACGTCACCATTCGCCTGCTGCGCGCTCAAATTGAAATCGCCGCGGCATTCCGGGCAAATGAGATACTGAAGGTGTTGTCTGAACATACGGAAATTGCGACAGAAGGGAACGTGCTGGCAAAGGTCAGCCAGCGATCCGTTCGTAAGAAGCCGAAGTGGAGACTTTGCGGGTCGTGGCGGTCAGATCGATGATGATGCCATCGGGTCCCAACCGCTCGATGGCCTGGTAGAATTCATCGTTTTCATTGCCGATGACGACCAGTTCGCTGTGCTGAATGACTTCGGCGACGGAGTCCACCATCAACCGTGAAATGTGCGGGATGTGCTGCTCGATGTAGCGACGGTTGGCCCCCACGAGGCGGGCGAGGGAAACATAACTGTCATACAATCGCACGTCGCAGCCTTTGCCGATGAGCGCTTCGATCAAGGTCACGACTGGCGATTCGCGCAAATCATCCGTGCCGCCCTTGAAGGCGAACCCGAGCACGCCGATTTTGCGCTTCCCCTTCGACGCAATCAGGCGCAAGGCATTTTGAATCTGATGTTCGTTGCTGGCCGCAATGGAACCGAGCACCGGAACATTCACATCCTTCACCACGGCGAGGCGGTTGATGGCCCGCAAATCCTTGGGCAGGCACGAGCCGCCGTAGGCGAATCCCGGCCGCAAGTAAGCTGGCGAAAGATTCAGCTTCCGGTCCTGGCAGAAAATATCCATCACGGCGCGCGAATCCACGCCCAGTTCCTTGCACAACAAACCAATTTCATTGGCGAACGTGATTTTCAACGCGTGAAAGCAGTTGTCCGCGTACTTGACCATCTCGGCCACGCGCAGGCTGGTGTGGATGAACGGCGCCTCCAACCTGGCATACAACGAGCCAATCGTCTCCGCGTCCTGTTTGGACGCCGCGCCCACCACGGTTTTGGGCGGATGGTAGAAATCATGCACCGCCGTGGATTCGCGGAGGAATTCCGGATTGATGGCCACGCCGAAGTCCGTTCCGCAACGTTTGCCCGACGTCTTTTCCAGCGCGGGAATGACCGTGCTTTCGACCGACCCGGGCAGCATCGTGGAACGCACCACGACCAGGTGGTAATCCGCCTTTTGTTTCAGCGCGGCGCCGATGTTTTCGCAAACGCGCACCACGTAAGTCAGGTCCAGTTCGCCGCTCGGCCTGGACGGCGTGCCCACGCAGATCATGGACATTTCGGTGGTCAACACGGCGGCTTGCGCGTCGGTGGTGGCGCTGACAAAGCCCGCTTTGACGCCGCCTGCGATGAGTTCGGGCAGATCTTTCTCGATGATGGGCGACTTGCCGTCATTGATGAGGCCGACCTTGGTCGAGTCGGTATCCACACCAATGATGCGATGACCGTCGCGCGCAAAACAGCCGGTCAAGACCGCGCCGACGTATCCGAGTCCAAATATGCTGATATTCAAGGCAACACCCCTTCCCTGGCGCCGCAAAGCGCCTGGCAATAGCCGTCAAACACCTTCACCACCGAAGGCCAACTGAAGTTTCGGCAGACCAGATCACGCGCGCGTTCGCCCATGCGGCGGCGCATTTCGTGGTTCTTCAACAATTCCACCACGCGCCCGGCAAATGCGGCCGGTTCATCCGCGAGCGCAATATCCTCGCCATCGGTGACGGCCAGTCCTTCCGCGCCAATGCGCGTGGAGACGACCGGCACGCCGGCCGCCATGGCTTCGTAAATCTTGATGCGCGTGCCGCCACCGACGCGCAAAGGCACAATCATCAATTCGCTTTCCGCCAGGTGCGGCCGCACATCGGGCACCGTGCCAGTGACGCGGATGGATGCGTCGCGCGCGCCCAGTTCCTGAATCTTCGCCACCGGTTTGCGTCCGACAATCGACAGCGTCACGCCGGGAATCTCCTGCTTGATGAGCGGCCAGATTTCTTCCGCGAACCAGCCCGCGCCATCGACGTTCGGCTGCCAGTCCATTGAACCGAGAAACATGATGGAGTTCGGTTTCTTCGCGGTGGCGGCCGGTTTGAAATAATCGACATCGACGCCGGTGGGCACGCTGCCCAGCACGTTGGTGAGGCCAAATTCCTTGCGCATCAGATCACAGTCCTCGTCGGACACGCCCACGACCCCGTCGTAACGAGCGCACGACGCGCGCTCAAACGCCTCCATGCGCTGCCATTGCATGCGGAAATACGCACGCTTGAGGGCGCTTCCGGCCGTTTCGAACGTTCGCTTCCAGATAAGCGACTCGACGTTGTGTTGGAAGAGCAACGATTTGGTTGCTGGTCGATAGCCATCAGCAAACAAATGAACCGAGGGCAGGAGAAAATCGGAAATGATCAAATCAAACCTGCCGCTTTGGTCCAGTTGCCTGACGAGTGAAGCCATTCCCGCCGATTGATACTTGGCAATTGCGTATGGCAATCCAGAAAACAGGTTGCCAGCCAGCTCGGCATAAAACGCCGCTGTGCCTTTCGGAGTTTCGCGCCAGTCAATCCAATGCTGAGCCGTCGAGTACTCGCTGGCGAGCGGGCGCGTGGATTGATCCAAGCCTTCGGGCCAGAGCGCGGCGTAGGTGACCGGATGCAGGCGGTTCAACTCGCGCAGCATCTGATATGTGCGGATCTTTCCGCCCGTATCAATCGGGTGCAGCGGGCCGCTTTTGAGCCAGAGGATGTTCAATGTCACTCCGTCTCCACCTCAAACGAGTAATCCATCTCCACGACGCCGCGATAAATTGCCTTATAAGGGGGATTGCCGCCCTGACTCACCCGCCCTGCCACCGAAAATGCCGCCAGATCAAAAAAGTCGCCGTCGTAATCGCTGCATTTCAGGTACAGCCCGATTTTGTAATCGCCTTCCACGAGCGGCAGGTCGGGAATCCGTCCGCGGATGGTCTGGGTCTGTCCCACTTTCAACGTGTAGGGAATGCCGCTCGGTTGCCGCAAGTCGATGATGGTGACGCGCACGCCGTAGGCCGAATAAACGAGGAAATGCAAATCGGTGACGCGCGTCTCCTGTTTGGCGGCCAGCTTCAGCGTGAACTCGGTCGCATCGCCGGTCACCGACGGGTTGGGCGTGAAGGACAGTTGCCGCAGCTCCAGCGAATGTCCCAAAGCCGTCGCTCCGCCTTCCGGTCCGCTGCCGGTCTTCAAGTCCGCCAGATAACGGTGAATCTGTTCTTCGACGCCGCCGATTCCTTTGACGCGTCCCCTTTCGAGATACACGATGCGACCGCAGAGATTCTGCACCGCCGCCATGTTATGGCTCACGAACAGCACGGTGCGCCCCTGGTTGCGCGCCACATCCTCCATCTTGCCGAGGCACTTGGTTTGAAACGCCGCATCACCCACCGCCAGCACCTCGTCCACCACCAGTATTTCCGGCTCGAGGTGCGCCGCCACCGAAAACGCCAGCCGCACATACATGCCGGAGGAATAACGCTTCACTGGCGTGTCGATGAAGCGATCGACCTCGGCGAAGGCCACGATTTCGTCGAACTTCTTTTTTATCTCGACCTTCGTCATGCCGAGGATCGCGCCGTTGAGGAAAATGTTTTCGCGCCCGCTCAATTCGGGATGAAATCCCGTGCCCACTTCCAACAGACTTGCCAGCCGCCCGCGCACGCGAATCTCGCCGATGGTCGGGTCGGTGATGCGGCTGAGAATTTTCAGCAACGTGGACTTGCCCGCGCCGTTCCGGCCAATGACGCCAATCACCTCGCCCGGCGCCACATCAAACGACACATCCTGCAGCGCCCAGAAAGTCTCGGCCTCGCGGCGGGCCTCCCCGTTGCCGCCACGGAACAGTTTCCCCAGCGACCGCACGCTGTGGACCAGATGGTCCCGCAATGTGTTGTGCGCCAGACTCGCCCCCAGGCGATACTGCTTGCCGAGGTTGCGGATGGAAATGATGGGAAAGGACATGGTTACCGGCTGTCGGAGGGAGCGTCCTTGCGAACCGGAATCGGATGCGTCATGCCGTCTGGATCCAACCAGAACACGCGCCCTGTTCGCGCCAGTTCCGTAAATCCATCAAAGTCCAGCGGTCTCTCGATCAAATTGCCCCATTCAGGGTGGCTGACGTTCCCACCGAAATAGTAGTAGCCAGCATCTTTGCCCAACTTCGCCACCAAGGGTAAAGCCAGCCCCAGATCCCCGATCGCACGCCGGTAGCGCAGATAGAACCGGTCACCCCGTTGGATCAACACCGGACCTTCGACAACATCAGCGTCGCGCAGCGCCGTGCCGGGTGACGGAACAATTTCACAGCCGCCAACCAGCAGACACAAAATCAGCAAGCCAATGACTCTCATACCCGTTCCTCGATCAAATCACATCCGCAAACGTCCGTTCCATCTTTCGGAAATAAAACGCGCCCGACACCAACGTCACCAGCACCACCAAAATGCCCAACACGAACCCGCCCCAGTTCGGTTCGAAGGCATCGCCGAGAATGCACCAACGGAAGCCGTCGATCACGCCGACCACGGGATAGAGGTTGTACCACACCTGCCATTCCGCCGGCAGCAGGCTCGAACTGAACGCCACCGGGCTGGCATACAAGCCGATGCGCACGAAAAATGGCACCACATATTTGACGTCGCGATACTTGACGCTCAACGCGCTCAACCACAGTCCCACGCCAAACGCCGCCAGAAACGCGACGAGAAAGAACACGGGCAACAACAGCAACCGCGCCGTGAACGCCACATCGTAACAGAGCATGAGCGCCCCCATCATCCCCAGAGAGATGACAAAATCCACGGTGCCACTGAGCGTCGAACTGGCCGGAATGATGAGCCGTGGAAAGTAGATTTTCGTGATCATGTTCTGCGAGGCGATCAACGAATTGCTGCTCTCGCTCATGGCGTTGGAAAAGAACATCCACGGAATCAGCCCCGCCAGATTCATCACCGCGTATGGCGCGCCTTCGCTCGGGATTTTCGCGAAATGCCCGAAGATGACGGTAAATACAACCACGGTCAGGAACGGCTGCAAAAAGGCCCACGCGATGCCAATGTAGGTCTGTTTGTAGCGGACCAGAATGTCGCGCCAGGCCAGGAACAGGAACAGTTCCCGGTAACGCCACAATTCCCGCAAGTCCAAGGCCACCCAACCGCTTCGCGGACGGATGACTTGTTCATAAACGGGCGCTGGGGTGACGGCTGAATTCATGAAAACGCCAGGAAGAGCCAGGGCGGGCCAGGTGTCATCGGAAGACAACTTCAGTACAAGCTACCGCCATCGGCCAAAGGAGCCGTGTGCATAGTTTTTCCGTGCCGTTCAAGCAAGCTAAAAGCCGGTGACAAAATAGGTTGCAACGCGTCGAAAACAAGCAAAAGGGCAAAACCCAAAACCCAAACCCCCAATCAGTGAGATATCGCGCGGCCAAAATACCACTGGGCCAGTGACTTCAAAGCCGCGTGTAAATGTCCAGTATGGAGTTCACGCTTTAGCGTGTGTGCGAGGCGTCTTTCCACAAGCTAAAGCTTGAACTCCAAACAGGAGCAAGCTTTGCCCATTTGATCCTGCCATCCTGCGCTCGATCATTCCCCGGCGTTTGACCTTGCTTCGCGCCGCGTTTGCCGTTAGCAAAGGCGCGATGTTGTTGCATTTTCAGGCTCAAGCCCTTCCGCCGGCGTAGGATCGGACGTATGCCCACGCGCATTCTCGGTATCTCAGCCTATTATCACGATAGCGCCGCTGCCTTGGTGGTGGACGGCGAAATCATTGCCGCCGCGCAGGAAGAACGCTTCACGCGCATCAAACACGACCACAATTTCCCCAGCCACGCCGTCG
>JBFMBT010000118.1:0-18861 GCA_040754875.1 Verrucomicrobiota bacterium
CCTCCGCGTGTTCGCAGTGCCGGATGACGTTCTCCGTCATCACAATCGCCGCATCGACCAGCACGCCGATGGCGATCGCGATGCCCGACAGCGACATGATGTTCGACGAAATGCCGAACTGCTGCATCAGCACGAACGAAATCAAAATCGAAACCGGCAGCGGGAACGTCACGATGAGGATGCTGCGGAAGTGGAAGAGAAAGATGATGTGCGCGAGCGTCACGAGGATGATTTCCTCGGCGAGCGCGTGCTTGAGCGTGTCGATGGTGCGGTCAATCAACTCGCTGCGATCGTAAAACGGCTGGATGGTCACGCCCGGCGGCAGGCTGGGCGTGATGGCTTCGATCTTCTTCTTCACCGCGCGGATGACTTCCATCGCGTTCTCGCCGGTGCGCATCACGACGGTGCCGCCCACGACTTCGCGGCCGTTGATGTCCAGCGCGCCGCGGCGGAAGTCGCCGCCAATCTCCACGTGCGCGATGTCCTTCAAATAAATGGGCGTGCCGTTGCGCTCCATCAACACGATGTTCTCCAGGTCGGCCACGGCGTTGGTCGTCTGAATCAATCCGATGCCGCGCACGACAAACTCCATGCCGTTCTCTTCGATGATCTTGCCGCCCACGTTCAAGTTGCTCTGATCCACGGCCATCATCACATCCTGAATCGACACGCCGGCGGCGCGCATCTTGATGGGCGAGACTTCGATTTGATACTGGCGCACGAAGCCTCCCACGCTGCCGACTTCCGCCACGCCTTGCACGGCATTGAGCTGGTAGCGCACGAACCAATCCTGCAAGGCGCGCAACTGGCCGAGGTCGTAACCGCCGTGCGGCGCCTTCGCGGGATCGACCTCGAGGTAATATTGATACACCCAGCCCAGGCCCGTGGCGTCCGGCCCGAGCTTGGGCACGACGCCCGCCGGCAGGATGTCGCCCAGATAATTCAACCGCTCCAGCACGCGCGAGCGCGCGAAGTAATTGTCGATGTTATCCTCGAAAATGACGGTGATGAGCGTGAAGCCGAACATCGACACCGCGCGCACGGTTTTCACGCCCGCCAATCCCTGCAAATTCACCGAGAGCGGATACGTCACCTGATCCTCGACCTCCTGCGGACTGCGCCCCGACCAGTCGGCGAAAACGATGACCTGGTTTTCGCTCAAGTCCGGGATGGCATCGACCGGCGTGCGGAACACCGCCACCACGCCCCAGCCGATGAGGATGAGCACCGCGCACACCACCAGGAAGCGGTTGCGCAACGACCATTCAATGATGCGATTGATCATAAGAAATTAGGACAACTCGAAGGACCAGTTGCGCTCATCGACGAGCGACGGAAAGGAGGGATTCGTTTCCATGAAGCAGATTTTGTAATCGTGGGTAGAATGACGTCTCTTTCCCCCTCACCCCGGCCCTCTCCCTTGGGGAGAGGGAGAATCGTTTGCCGCGCCGCGAGGAAATGAGACGCAAGGCCCGCGAAGAACCCACCCCTGACCCCTCCCAGGAGGGGAACAGCGAGCCGTCCGCATTTATATTGCGTCACCTTCATTTGACCTCCGTTCCGCAGTCGAGCATTTCCGCGCCGAAATACGGGTTGCGAATCGGCTCCTTCAACTGCATCCATTCGCCCACGCGCGGCGCACCCGGAAACGCCATGTTCAACATCGGGCACTTGAACACCTTGAGCGAATTGAACGCCTCTTGCGCGCGCGCCGCCTTGGCGAATTCCACCACCGCGTTGCTGAATGGATGAAACTGCTTGCGCGTGGCCTTCAATTCCTGTCCCGCCGGCAGATGGCCCGTCTGGTTGATGGCCTGCACCAACGGCTCCCAGCCGCCGGCACCCGCGAACGCCTGCACCAGTTCGGGAATCGCCGTGTGCAGCTTCATCGCCTCGGCGTTGAACTTCGCGAGGTCGTCCGCCGCCAGCGCGTCGCGCACGCTGTCCGCCACGGCGAGGAATTGTTCCGCGGCTTTGCTCTGCGCGTCCGTGAACGGCGGCAACGTGGCCGGTGCGGTCGTCGGGGTGGAAGGCGTCGGCGCGCCGTGTTGATGGCCGCCCGCCGCATTGGCGTCGTGATTCAACTGCGCCTGCGCGTCGATGAGCATGTTGCCCTGCGTGACGACCGCGTCGCCTTCGGCCACACCGTCGAGCACTTCCCAATACTCATCGCCCGCGCGCCCGAGCTTCACCTTGCGCTGTTCATACGCGCCGCCGCCCTTGTCCACATACACCACCGGTTCGCGTCCAGGCGAGAGCACCGCGCTGCGCAACACCGCCAGCGTCTCCGGAATCTCCACGTGAACGAGGGCCTCGGCGTACAGCTTGTGATACAACTCGCGCCGCTTCGCGCCGTCCTTCTCGACCAGCGGATTCTCCAATTCCACGCGCACCTTTGCGCTGCGCGTCGGGTCATTGAGATTCGGGTCGATGAATGTGATCGCCGCGTTGAATACCTTGCCCGGCGCGGCGGGCGTGGTGACATCCACGCGCTGGCCCACCTTGATCCAGGCCAGATCGCGCTCGTAGGCGTCGAACTTGAACCACATCTTCGAGAAATCCGCGATTTCAAACAGCTTCTCGCCCTCCATCACATACTGGCCCGCGTAAGCCATGCGCGACACGACCGTGCCCGCCATCGGCGCCAGAATCTCGATGTGCAAATCCTCCTCGGGCTTGTTGTTCAAGGTTTCAATCTGCGCGTCCGTCAGCCCGAATTGTTTCAAGCGCAGCCGCGCCGCGGATATGAGTTGTTCCTGCTCGTCCTTCAAGTCCGCGAACGCCGGCAATTTCTTCTGCTTCAACAGCGTGACGTATTCGCGCTGCGCGTTGAGCAACATCGGACTGTAAAGCGTCGCCAGCGGCTGGCCTTCCTCGACCTCCGCGCCGACGTAATTCACCACCAGCTTGTCGATGCGCCCGCCCACGTACGCCGAGAGAATGCGATGCTTCGTGTCGTCGTCGTCGATGACACCCGCCACGCGCAACGTGCGCACCAACGGCCGGCGTTGCGCGGGCGTGGTCTGCACGTGCAGCACGTTGATGGTATTGGAACTCAGCGTCACCAGCCCTTCCGCTGTGTCGAATCCCTTGTCGCCTTCGAACACCGGCACCAGCTTCATGCCGCAGATCGTGCAATTGCCCGGTTTGTCGGACTTGATCCACGGATGCATGGCGCTCTGGTAATAAAGAATCTTGCGCCCGCCATCCGCCTTGGCTTCCGCGCCGTGGTCGTGCGCTTTCATCGCGTAACGGCGCGCGGCAAACCAGCCGGCGCCCGCCGCCAGCGCGGCGATAAAAATGGTCGTAATGATGAATTTAGTTTTCATAGGCTCGGGGTGTGAAAGTGAATGAGGAAGGCCAGACGATGAAGGGAAGCCCGAACTGCCCGGCTTGAATCGATTTCAATTTCAGATGCTTCATCTCATTAACCCCTCGCTTTAGCGAGGGGTGTTCAGCGCAAAAGATGTTTCGAACCGCTTTAGCGGTTTGGATTTCCTTGAGGAAGCCGTTGAAACGGCTGGGAAACGCCATCGCACTGGCAACACCTCGCTGAAGCGAGGTGTCAATGAGAGGCATATGGGTGATTACGTTCATAGGCGTCCTACGGTTTCTTTCCGCCGTTTGGTTTCTCCACGCGATGGCCCACCATTGCTTCGAGGTCCGCGACCGATGACCAGTAATCCATCGCATGATGGTTCAACATGGATTCCGCCTCGCGCACCATGCGCTGCGCATTGATCAATTCAAGAATCCCCGTTTCGCCCGTCGTGTAGGCCACGCGCAACGCCTCCAGCGTCTGCCGCGCCAGCGGCACGATGCGGTCGTTGAAGATGTGGTGATGATGATACGCCGTGTCGATTTTCTTCCATTGGTCGCGCACCATGCCGCGCGTTTCGTTTTGCAACGCCGCCAGGTCATGCTCGATGCGCTCCACGTCCTTCTGCGATTCCGCGATCTTCGCGCGATACTTCGAGCGGTTCAGCCACGGCACGTTGATGAAAATCCCCGCGTCGTATTCCACCACGCCCTTGTTCGGCGGATTGAACTGCCGCGTCTCGAACCGGATCTCCGGGTCGGGAATCCACTCGCGCCGCGCCACGCTCACCCGCGCCTTGGCGGCCTCGATGCCCGCCTGGGCCATGCGCAAATCCGGCCGGTGCTCCAGCGCCATCGCCTGCAATTCGTCCAGTTCCAGCTCAATCAACCGGATTTCCGGCATCACCGGACGCGGCAATTTCGTGCCCGGCGGCCGGTTCATCAGCACGTTGAGTTTGGATTGTTCGTCTGAAAACTGTTTCTCGAGATCGCGGCGCGTCTCCTGGTTTTTGGCCAGCTCCGTTTGCGCCATCAACACATCTGCCTGCATGCCCGCGCGCAATTGATAACGGTTGCGGCTCAACTCGATGAACTGTTCCAGCAGCGCCTCGTGCTTCTGGTTGATGTCCAGTTGCACCTGCGCGTTGGCCAGGCTGTAGTAGGCCATGCGCGCGCGCGCCACCAGTTCAAGCTGGCGCTTCTCCAGTTCCGTCCACGCCGCGCTCGCCTCGGCATTGGCCGCCAGCGCGCGCAAACGGTTCTTGCCCGAGATCGGGAACATCTGCGCCGCCATCCATTCGGTGTTGCCCGCCGCGTTCTCGACATCCACGCCCACCTTCAAATCCTCCCACGCTCGAGCCTGTGGCACGCGTTGCAGCATCGCCTCCCAATTCGCGCGCGCCGCCTTCAGCGACGGATTGTTGCTCAACACCTGGCTGGTGACCCAGTCGAGCGACAGCAAATCGTTCGACGTCGCAATGATCTTGGGCTCGGCCGCCCAGCCGGGCGCTGGGAAAATCAAAAGGGCCAGTCCCAGTCCGTAAGCCAAGCGTGCCAGACGCGATGCCTTCGGACCGCGGCTGTCCTCAGCCGCAGCGCGCGGCTTTCCACTTCCGCTCAGGAGGCTAGTGGGGATTGTGCCTTGGCAAACCAGCGATGTGACTTTTACCCACGCGGGAACCACGAAACCCTCTCCTTGGGGAGAGGGCAGGGTGAGGGGGACCACCGCTTCGCCTGCCTGCGGGATACGAATGCGAACACCGCGATTGCGCGGACCTTTCGCCAGAGCGCGGCAGTCCTCAGGACTCGCGAAGCATCTCAGCAGCCACTTGATTAAATTCTTCATACACGGACACAATTCAGGATTCAGACCGACGGAATTCCGGCACGACACGGCACACCACGGGCGCCGGAAACAAGGAGGCAGACACAATCCGCCCGTTATGGGCACACTGCGTCTGGGGAAGGAAGAATCAGATCAGGTAGCTGCAGTGCCACTCGTAGAGCGGAACCGAAGCGCCCTTGGGGGAGGAGAAAACCGGGTCGGGCAGCGGAGCTTCCTCTGGAGCGGGTAACTCCAGCGCTGCCCGGAAAAAGCTGGCGATGAATTGAAGCTGGTTTTGCGAAAGCTCGCGGGTGGGTGTGGCGGGCGTTTGCGGCGCGGGCGCCGGCGACTGGCTCACGCAACACGTCTGCGCCGGACAGGCGCACTCGCACACCTTGGCCGGCGACGCCACGGCGCTGCCGGCGAGGAATTGTATTCCCACCAGCAACACACTGAACACAATGGCGAAAACCCGTTTCACAAGTCCTTCTACGCTTTCCAACCTAACAGATGGCGGCGTATAACACAATCGCCATATTTTGGCTTACTTTTTGCCCTTTTCGGCGGCGTCCAGCTTCGCGATGAATTTCTTCGGGTCCTTGTTGAATTCCTTCAAACAGGACTTGCAGCAAAACTGCACCTCGCGCCCCTCATGCGTGTGAACGTAGGGCTTGCCCATGCTGCCCAACGCCTCGTCGGACACCACGCATTTCTTCAGCGGATACGCCTTCTTTTCCGCTGCGCGCAAGGAGGTTACGCCGATGAACGCCACGAGGGTCGCCGCCGCCAGAATCAATAATTTTTTCATAAACTCTGCCCTTAATACGCCAGCTTCCCCGCCACCCCTCAAACAATTTTTTAGATGGAAGCGGCCGCGTAGCAACCAAAGGAAAATCTCTTCGCGTTTCAACTGAAACGGCGCGGCCGGCTGAAGCCGGGACTCCGAACCGCCCGGCGCATGTCCCTGGTTTGTGCTTGGAACTCGGTGGGGATTGCCCTATCCAACCTGCGCCATGAACCAGCGCGCCGTGAAGCAACTCCAGTCCGGCGATCCCGTCATGGCCGGGTTGATCGAGCGTGTGGGGGTCATTCGTCTGAAGCCCCGGCGACTCCCGCCGTTTCAATCCCTCATTCAGGCCATCATCCACCAGCAACTCAGCGGCAAGGCCGCCGGAACGATTCTGGACCGGTTCCGCGCCTTGTTTGGGAATGACGGATTTCCCGCGCCGGAAGCGATCCTGCGCATGCCGTCGGAACGGCTTCGCGGCGCGGGGCTGTCGAAAGCCAAGACCGGCTTCATCCTTGGCGTCGCCGAACGCGCCCAGGCCGGCCAGGTGCCAACCCTCGCCGCTTGCGACGGCATGATGAATTGATCGCGACGCTCACCGAAATCAAGGGCGTCGGCCGGTGGACGGTCGAGATGCTGCTGATTTTCAACCTCGGCCGGCCGGACATTTTGCCGATCCACGATCTGGGCGTGCGCCGCGGCTACCAGATGGCGTATCGCAAACGCCGACTGCCCGAGCCCGACCAACTCGCGCGCATCGGGACGCGCTGGGCGCCCTGCCGCACCACGGCCGCTCTTTATTTGTGGCGCGCCGCGACGTTCAAGGCGGGTGATTGACAGTGGTTCGGAGTCCCGGCTTCAGCCGGCCACGATGTTTTCAGTTCGAAGCGCGTAGAAATTTGTTTGGCTGTTTGCAAGGCGGCGCCCACTGCGGGGCGGGACTCCGAACCCCAGCGCGTCCTCACTCGCTTCTGAATCACCGGGGTGTTGTCCTACAGGCTTTCTGCTTGTCCGGGCATGACCGGAGAGGCATTGTAATTATATATCCGTTGAAAACGCGTGGCCCCATCGACCACTGGCTTGCCGCCGTGGCGGGAATTGGCGCGCTGCTGGCTTTTGCCGCGCCCGCCAAGGCGCAACAATCGTCTCCGCCCGTGCCTGCGCTGGTGGAGCAGTACTGCGCGGATTGCCATAATCGCGACAAGCGGAAGGGGGACATCGACCTCGACAGCATCCGCAAGGAGCCGGTGACGAAGCATCCGGAGATTTGGGAAAAGGCGGTGCGCAAATTGCGCGCGCGCCAGATGCCGCCGGCGGACGCGGAGCGGCCGGGGGAAAAGACTTACGCCAGTGTGTTGGCCGCGTTGGAAACGGCGTTGGATCGCGCGGCCGCGACGCAGCCGAATCCAGGGCGCACGGAAACGTTTCGCCGGCTCAACCGGACGGAGTACCAGAATGCGATCCGGGATTTGCTGGCATTGGAGATTGATGCGGCGGCGTTGTTGCCCGCGAGCGAGGCCAGTCACGGATTTGACAATGTGACCGTGGCGGATTTGTCGCCGACATTGCTGGATCGTTACATCAACGCGGCGCAAAAAATCAGCCGGCTCGCGGTGGGCGCGCCGGGGCGGTCGGAAGGCGGTGACACGTTTCGCGTGCGGCCGGACCTGACACAAGAGAATCACGTGGAGGGACTGCCCATCGGCACGCGGGGCGGGACGTTGATTTCCCATGCGTTTCCGCGCGACGGCGAGTATGACATCCAGATCCGTTTGACGCGCGACCGCAACGAGGAGGTCGAGGGACTGCATGAGACGCATGAACTGGAGTTGTTGGTGGACCGCGAGCGCGTGAAGCTGTTCAGGGTGACGCCGCCGAAGGGCAAGGGGCATGACCATGTGGATGCGCATTTGAAGGCGCGCGTGCCGGTGCGCGCGGGACCGCACGATGTCGGGGTGACGTTCATCAAGAACTCCTCGTCGCTGGAAGAAACCAAACGCCAGCCGTACAACGCGCACTTCAATCTGCACCGGCATCCGCGGCTGACGCCGGCGATTTATCAGGTGTCCATCAACGGGCCGTACAACTCGACGAGCCCGGGCGACACGCCAAGCCGGCGGAAGATTTTTGTGCGCACGCCGACCAAGCCGGCGGAAGAAGAAGGCTGCGCGAAGGAAATTCTAGCCACGTTGATGCGCCGGGCCTGGCGGCGGCCGGTGACGGAGGCGGACGTGGAGAAGACGATGGCGTTTTATCGGGACGCGCGGGCGGAAGGGAATTTTGAGGCGGGCATTGAAGCGGCATTGAGCGCGATCCTGGTGAGCCCGGAGTTTTTGTTCCGCATCGAGCGTGATCCGAAGAGTGTGGCGGCGAACACGACGTATCGTGTGAATGATGTGCAACTGGCGTCGCGGCTGTCGTTCTTCCTGTGGAGCAGCATACCCGATGAGGAACTGCTGGGCCTGGCAGAGCGCGGTGAGTTGAGCAAATCCGCGATGCTGGAGCGGCAGGTGCGGCGCATGCTGGCGGACCCGCGCGCGCGGACGTTGGCGGAGAATTTTGCCGGGCAATGGCTGCACCTGCGCAACCTGGATTCAGCGGTGCCTGACCTGCGGCTGTTCACGGATTTCGACGACAACCTGCGGCAGGCGTTCCGGCGGGAGACGGAGTTGTTGTTCGAGAGCGTGTTGCGCGAAGACCGCAGCGTGCTGGATTTGTTGCGGGCGGATTACACTTTTTTGAATGAACGGCTCGCCAAGCATTACGGAATTCCGCATGTGTATGGCGACCGTTTCCGGCGGGTTTCGTTGAGCGCGGAGAGCGAACGCGGCGGGTTGCTGCGGCACGGCAGCGTGTTGACGGTGACGTCCTATGCGACGCGCACATCGCCGGTGATTCGCGGCAAATGGGTGCTCGAAAATATCCTGGGCACGCCACCGCCACCGCCGTTGCCTGATGTGCCGGCGTTGAAGGACAACACGGTGGCGGCGACGCTTTCCGTGCGCGAACGGCTGGCGGAGCATCGCGCCAACGCCGCGTGCGCGAGCTGCCACAATTTGATGGACCCGGTCGGCTTCGCGCTGGAAAACTTCGACGCCGTGGGCCGCTGGCGCGCCACCGAGGACGGCCAGCCACTGGACGTTTCCGGCGGCCTGCCGGACGGGAGCAAGTTCGCGGGCGTAACTGGACTCGAGCAGGGATTGCTGAATCGTCCGGAGGTATTTACCAGCACGCTAACGGAAAAACTGCTGACGTTCGCGCTGGGCCGGGGGCTGGAGCATTACGATGCGCCCGCGGTGCGCAGAATCGTGCGCGAGGCGCAGGCCAAGGATTACCGTTTTTCGTCGATCATCCTGGGAGTCGTTAACAGCACACCGTTTACCATGAGGAGAACGCCATGAACTTCATCACCAAAAAATTCATGCCGCGGCGAACGTTTCTGCGGTGCGTGGGCGCGACGTTGTCGTTGCCGTTGCTCGAAGCGATGGTGCCTGCCGCCACGCCGTTGAGCAAAACAGCCGCGCAACCGGTGCGCCGGCTCGGGTTCGTCTTCATGCCGATGGGTTGCGACATCACGCGCTGGACGCTGCCGGGCGACACGCTCGACACGCTCTCGCCCATCCTCAGTTCGCTGGCGCCGGTGAAGAATCACGTCACCGCCATCACGAATCTGGAATTGAAGAACGCGTATCCCGGCACGCACGCGACGTCCAACGCCGCGTTCCTCAGCGCGGTGACGGCGAAACGCACGGAAAGCTCCGATTATTACCTGGGCACGACAGTCGATCAAATCGCCGCCAAGCAACTGGGGCGCGAAACACAGTTGCCTTCGCTCGAACTGGCGATGGACTTGATGCAAACTGTCGGCCAGTGCGACAACGGGTACGCATGTGTTTATCAGAACAATTTGTCGTGGTCGTCGCCCACGACGCCGCTGCCGGCGGAGGCGCATCCGCGCATTGTGTTCGAGAGCCTGTTTGGTGAAGGCGGCAGCGTGGCGGAACGGCGCGCGGCGTTGCGCAAGAAGGCCAGCCTGCTCGATTGGTTCAACGAAGACATCGCGCGGCTGCAACGCGAGCTTGGCCCCGCCGACCGCGCGAAGGTCAGCCATTATCTCGATACGGTGCGCGAGGTGGAGCGGCGCATCCAGAAGGCCGAGGCGGATGCCGCGGACAATCCGTTGCCGGACCTGGACCGGCCGGTGGGCGTGCCGGCGGCGTATGCGGACCATGCGCGGCTGATGTTTGATTTGCAGTTGCTGGCGTTGCAGGGCGATGTCACGCGCGTCATCACCTTCCAACTCGCGCGCGAGACGAGCAACCGCACATATCCCGAGATCGGCGTGGCCGACCCGCATCATCCGCTCACGCACCATGGCAATGACCCGGAAAAAATCGCGCGCATGGCGAAGATCAATCAGTTCCACGTGTCGCTCTTTGCGGAGTTCATCGGGAAATTGAAAGCCACACCCGAGGGTAATGGGACGTTGCTGGATCACTCGCTGTATCTCTACGGCAGCGGCATGGGCAATCCGAATGTTCACGACCACACCAATCTCCCGATTCTCGTCGCGGGTGGCGCGGCGGGCGGTATGAAAGGCGGGCGCCACATCAAGTATGCGAAGGCGACGCCGCTGGCGAATCTCCACCTCACGTTGCTCGACAAGGTCGGCGTGCGCCTCGACAAGTTCGCGGACAGCCAGGGCAAGGTGGAAGAATTGTTCGAACCATTGTCCATTTGAGGCGTTGTGTTGTGAAATCCGAATTCCAAATGACGAATGACGAAAGAAATCCGAAGTGCAAAATCCGAAGGGGTGATGCGCATTTCGGGATTTGGGATTCAGGCTTCTTTCGTCATTTGTCATTCGTCATTTGGGCTTTTCTGGCTGTCGCGATTCTGGTTGATGCGCGGGCAGCATCGCCGCTGGCCGATGCGGTGGAAAAGTCGGACCGCGCCGCCATCCGCGCCTTGCTCAAGCAGCGCGTGGATGTGAACGCGCCGCAGGCCGATGGCATGACGGCGTTGCACTGGGCCGCGTATCAGGACGATGTGGAAACAGCGACGTTGCTCGTCGCCGCCAAGGCCAACGTGAAGGCGACCAACCGCTACGGCGTCACACCGCTTTCGCTGGCCTGCCAGAATGGGAACACGGCGCTCGTCGAATTGCTCCTTGCGGCTGGTGCGGATCCCAACACCACCTTGCGCGGCGGCGAAACGGCGCTGATGACGGCGGCGCGCACCGGCAAGGTCGGCCCCGTCAAGGCGCTGCTCGCGCGCGGGGCGGACGTCAATGCGAAGGAGCGCCGCGATCAGACGGCCATCATGTGGGCCGCCGCCGATGGCCATGCCGCGGTGGTGGAGGCGTTGATCGCGGCAGGAGCGGATTTTCGCACGCCGCTGGAGTCCGGTTTCACGCCGTTGTTTTTCGCCGCGCGCGAAGGGCGCGCCGAGGCGGTGCGGGCATTGTTGAAGGCGGGCGCGGATGTGAACGAGGCCATGCAGGCGCGCAAGGCGGCCGGCAAAGGCCCGCGCAAAGGCACCAGCGCGCTGGTGCTCGCGGTCGAAAACGGCCACTTCGAACTGGCCGCGCAATTGCTGGAGGCCGGCGCGGATCCAAACGACCAGCGCTCGGGCTTCACGCCGCTGCATGTGCTTACCTGGGTGCGCAAACCCCATCGCGGCGACGGCGACGACGGCGATCCATCGCCCATCGGTTCGGGAAACCTGAGCAGCCTGCAACTGGTGCGCAAACTCGTCGTGCATGGCGCCGACGTGAATGCGCGGCTCAAGAGCGGCCGGTCCGGCAAAGGCCGCTTGAACCACACAGGCGCGACGCCCTTCCTGCTGGCATCCGCGACGGCCGATCTGCCGTATCTGCGCCTGCTGGTGGAACTGGGTGCGAATCCCTTGTTGCCCAATGTGGACGGCGCCACCCCGCTGATGGCGGCCGCGGGCCTTGGCACCATGGCGCCGGATGAGGAAGCGGGCACGGAGCCGGAAGCGGTGGAAGCCGTGAAGCTGTTGCTCGAACTGGGTAACGACATCAACGCCGTCGATGCCAACGGCGAAACCGCCATGCACGGCGCGGCCTACAAGAGCCTGCCCAAGGTCGTCGAACTGCTGGCGGCGCGCGGCGCGAAGATCGACCTTTGGAACCGCACCAACAAATACGGCTGGACGCCATTGCGCATCGCGCAGGGATATCGCGTGGGCAATTTCAAACCGTCCGCCGACACGATGGCGGCACTGCATCGCGTGATGCTCGCGGGCGGTGTTCCCATCCCGCAGGACACGGGGCCAAGGCCGGGTGAATTGAGCGGTGATTACACGCCGCCGCCAGCGAAGAAGGCCACGCCTTAGGGCTGGCGCTTATGCGAACGCCGGAAATTAACCATCCCTACACGGTACCGGCGGAAGCAGCGTTTTCAAACCGCACGATTCTCGCAATAAAATTGTGTCTGCTGTTTTTGATTGTAGCTGATGTGGCCCTCGATGTCCGTAATGTTGCAGCGCTCCGGCCATTGCTTCAGCACGGAGTGACAGCAGCACAACACCACTTAACGTTTGTGGCGGCGACAAGTTACGTGCTTCCGTTCAAAGTGGTCTGTGTGTTGGCCTTGGCGATGTTAATCCGACGGAATGAGTTTTGGTTCACACTCCCCGGCTATTTACTGCTGTTTGCGTATCAAGTAATCACTTCCAGTTGAGAGTGAGCTATTCAGCTAACCCAGCAGCTTGCGCGCGTTCTGGCTGGTGATCGCCTGCATCTGCGGTTCCGTCAGCGCCGATTCCTTCAGCTTCAACCCGGCGGATTCATGATAGAACAACGGCGCGTGCGAGCCGAAGAGCACGCGGCCCACGGGAATTTGTTTGAGGAGATTGGCCACGCCGTTGACGCCTTCGAGCATCGCAATGTCGAAATACACTTCGCCTGCCGCCATCAGTTTGAGCAACGGCTCACCGCGCACGGAACGCGCCCAGTTCAACACCACCAGTTTCAAACCGGGCCGCGCCTTGACCAGCGCCGGCAGCGGCGTCACGTCCACCGGGGGCGCCTGCACCAGCGGATGTTGTGTGCGCTCGTCCTCCATGCTGATGACCAGTTGCACGATGAGTCCGCGCCCGGCGGCGAGGGCCAGCAATTTCGCGAACGCCGGATCGTCCAGTTTGTAACCGTGATAATTCGGGTGCAGCCGGATGCCCGGCATCTTCAAATCCTCGTGACAGCGGCGCACGTCCTCCTCCCAGTCCGGCAACGCCGGATTCACCGAACCAAACGGAACGAGCAGGCCCGCGCCGTGCGTGCGGCAATCCGCCGCCAGCCGCTGGTTCACGCCCTGAATGTCCTTGTGCAGCAGTCCCTCAAAACTGCCCGCCCACGCTTGGGCGACATTCTGCTCGCGGAGCTTTGCCGCCAGTTCCGGTGTTTCGTCATAGCGCAGGCGCCGGAATGGCCAGCGCCCGAGGTTCACGTTGACATCGATGATTTCCGTGCTCATGCGCGCGATGGAATGCTCCATCGTCGCGCTTTAAGCGCCCCGCGTAAATGGCAAAACCGCCACCTTTGGCGCGCGGCGTTTACGCCGCTTCAGCGTCATTCAGGCGGCGGCGTCCCGTAAACAACCAAAGGAACCCACACGGTTTGCACTGCGACACCGTGGCCGGCTGAAGCCGGGACTCCGAACCGCCCACGCCACGTGGAATAACCTCGCCTGTCAGTTTGTCCGGCTCAATCACCGGTGTGGATCGTCCAGTAACCGGTCTGGCGGCTCAGGACGGTGTTGGTCCGGCCGAGCGTCGCCGCCGGGGGCAGCGTTTCCACGTGGCCATCGACGAAGAGGTAATTGACGATGGAATTGTGGTAGCTGCGCGTGTCCGTGAAGTCGCTGCTGGCGGGATTGTTGTTGAAGTGCGCGTTGGCGGAGAAAATGGTCTGCAATTCCAGCGAGCCTTGTTGCATCCCGGAGCCGGTGTTTCCCGGAATGCCGCCCGCCCAATTCGAGCGCGGCTGCTCGGTCAGCAGGATGGTTTCATGGGTGTTGCGGACCATCGCGCCATAAACGGCCGGGACATAACGCGGCGTGGGCGGGCCGTTCCACGGATCCGCGGGGTTCCAGATGGTGGCGGGCGGGCGCGGGTTGCTGTCGGCGTTAGGCCAGTCGAGGCCGACGCCGCATCGGTTCTCCGTGGACACCGGCGCATAGACGACGCTGAACCACGCCGGGTTGGCGGTGCCGGTGGAGTGGCGCGGCATCGCGTAGGTGCGACGCGCGTCGGGAAAGCGGATGTCGCCGTTGGGCAGCTTGTCCGACGGACAGAGGAACAATTTGATGGCGGGCGGGCGGCTGGCGTTGTTGGGGCCACCCTGGCCACGGCGCGGTTCCCAGGCTTCGAGCGTGGTCATGGGTTCAGGGCCGCCGATATAACTGTGAAGCAGATCGTCCCAGGTGAGCGCGGTGCCGGAGCGCCAGCGAACCTTCGCGTAAGGAATTTCATCCTTGTTGTCGCCGACGTACATCGCAGCAGAGGTGCCGGCCTGTTTGGCGTTGTTGAGGCAGCGGGTGGTTTGCGCGCGGATTTTGGCCTTGGCCAGCGCGGGCAGAAGCATGGCGGCAAGGATGGCGATGATGGCGATGACCACGAGGAGTTCAATCAACGTGAAACCGCGCCGGTGAGACATAAGGGAGGGTGATATCATGGCTCGGGCGAGTGGTTGACTTCCACGACGTGGAAGGTCTTTTGGTCGATGACGTATTTCTTGCCTTTGGGAGCTACTGGAACGATCGGCAGGTACCCGGCTTTCACGACCTCATCAAAGCTCTTGGGATTACGCCGCTGGTCCTGGATGTATTGTTGGACGATTTGATCGAGGCTGTGCGCGGCGGTGTTAAACGGCTCAGGTGTCAGCCCTTCTGGGTTATCCGACGGCGCTGCGGGCGTGGCACTTGCGGCATTTGGATCCGTCGGCGCGTCGGGCGGCGCCGGCGGGGCAACCTGCCCCTCGGCCGGTGCGGTAATCGCGATCGGTTTCGCCGGTGTAGCGGAAGCAGGCGGGGACTCAGTTTTAGCTCCGCAACCGGTGGCGACCAATCCTGCAATCAACAGGCTGGGGATGATTGTACGCATAAGTTAAAGGAATTTACTTTCAGACCAGCCGGTTCGGGTAGGTGGTAGAACTACCACCCAAGAATTAGGGTGAATACCCCCTCTTCCAATTGCATGCACGAGGGAACAATGAGGAGAGGCGGGCGATGAAGCAACGAAGCCAACAAAAAACGCGGAGCACGTTGCCGTGCCCCGCGAAGATCAGGCAGAAGAATTAGTCGGTTGTAACAATCGTCCAGAAGCCCGTCTGACGGCTGAGGGCCGTGTTCGTGCGGCCCAGAGTCGCGGCGGGCGCGATGTTCTCGGCATGGCCATCCACGAACAGATAGTTGACCAGAGAATTGTGGTAGGTGCGGGTATCCACAAAGTTCACATTGTTCACGGTCGTAACGAAATGAGAATTGGCGTTGATGATGGTCTGGGCACCTTGGGAACCCTGCTGCGATGTTGTGCCGCCAGTTCCGGTGCGCGTGCCGCGCGGTTGCTCGGTCACGGAGATGGTTTGGTCGGGGGACTTTACCATATTTGCGCTGACAGCGGGCACCCAGCGCGGAACGTTGCCGCTACCCCACGGATCGGCAGGATTCCAGATGGTGTCGGGTGGTCGGGCCGCGCTGGCACCATCGGGCCATTCCAGGCCGACACCGCAACGGTTGTCGCTGCCGGGCGGGGCAATCTGGAGGTTGGCCCAAGCAGCATTGGCTACACCAGTCGAATGGCGCGCCATGGCGTAGGTGCGGCGCCCATCGGGGAAACGGGTGTCACTACACTCCAACCGGTCAGAGGGGCACTTGAGTACCTTGTTGGCCGCCGAGCGTTGCTGGGTGGTCCAATTGGGCCCGCCCTGGCCACGCCGCGGCTCCCACGCTTCAAGCGTGGTGATGGGTTCGGGACCGCCAAGATAGCTATGGAGGAGGTCATCCCAACTGAGCACGACCCCTGCTTTCCATCGCATCATCCCGTACGGAAGTTCTTCTTTGCCGTCGGTCAAGTAGAGAGCCGTGGCAGTACCGATTTGTTTGACGTTGTTGAGGCAACTGATGGTGGTGGCCTTCATGCGGGCTTTGGCGAGTGCCGGGAGCAGCATCGCCGCAAGGATGGCAATGATGGCGATGACCACCAGCAGTTCGATCAGCGTGAAGGCACGCCGCCAGCGGGCCGGGGTATGCGGTGTCGAGGGGTTCGTTTTGTTCATATGGAATTCGATGGTTCGGCTTATTGGTTGGCTTCTTTCACTTGAAAGGTTTTTTGGTCGATGATGAATCTCTTGCCCTTGGGCGCGGGCGGGATTCGTTCGAGAAACCCGGCTTTGACCACGTCCTGTAAGGTCGCCGGATTGCGTTTGGTGTCCTGAATGTACTGATCGACCGCCTCCTGAAGCCCAATTAACGCCGTATTGAACGGCTCCGGCGTCAACCCTTCGCTTGGCTCATCAGGTTTGGCAGGCATCTCGGCCGTCGCGGTTGCAGGGACGTCCGCGGGTGCACCTGGAACTGGCGGCGCCACGGTATCGCTTGATCCTCCCAGGGGAACCGGGGCTTTGGCCTGGGGGGTGGGCGCCGCAGCGGGAGGCACTGGCTCTGGCTTGCAGCCGGACCAAAGAAGCGCAGCTAACGCGAAAACAACCGTGTGTTTAAATTTCATTTTAGTCGTGCATTAAGTTCACTTGAATAGTTACGAGTTCGATTAACTCATTTAAATAGGCATTTTGGGTGGTTAATGAGCAAGCCTCCTAATACGCAGCGGAACCCTTGCAAATCCCGCACGGCTCGAATTTGCGAAAAATGTGAAGGAATGTCGCCTAAAACGGTGAAATCAACACCACTCTCTGATAAGAGTACTTAATTTAAGCCCTGTACCCCTGAATCAAGATTCCGATTTCAGCCGCGTCAATTAGTCGCCGGGAACAATGGTCCACAGGCCGGTCTGGCGGCTGAGTACCGTGTTCGTGCGGCCCAAGGTGGCGGCTGGCGCGAGGTTTTCCGCATGGCCATCCACGAACAGATAGTTTACCAACGAATTGTGGTAGGTGCGGGTATCCACAAAGTTCTGGTTGTTTGCGGAGGTGATGAAATGGGCGCTGGCCGCGAGAATCGTTTGCATGTTCTGTGAACCTTGTTGGGATTGTGTGCCATTGATGTTGGCGGCGCGGGTTCCGCGGGGTTGTTCGGTCACAAAAATAGTCTGGTCCGGCGATGGAATCATGTTGACACCCACGGCCGGAATGGTGGTGGGATCAGGGCCTGAGGTTCCACCCCAAGGCTGCCCCGGATACCATGAGCGAGTGGGCCGGGCAGCGCTGGCGCCATTGGGCCATTCGAGGCCGGGGCCGCAACGGTTGTCACCCGCCGGAGGCCAGATCTGAAGGTTGTACCAAGCGCCGTTGGCGATATCGGTCGAATGCCGCGCCAGCGCATAACTACGGCGCGCGTCCGGAAAGCGAGTGTCGCCGCAGAACAACCGGTCGGAGGGGCATTTCATCGACTTCATGGCCGGGGGATTGTTGGGGAAGGCAGCCTCCAAAATATCCGCGCGTCCGCCTTGGGCGAAACGCGGTTCCCAGGAACGCAGCGTGGCCATGGATTCCGGGCCGCCGAGATAGCTGTGGAGCAAATCATCCCAACTGTACACCGCGTTGGCGCGCCACCGCAGCATGCCGTAGGGCAGCTCCTCCTTGCCGTCGGTGAGGTAAAGCGCATTGGCAGTGCCGATTTGCTTGACGTTGTTGAGGCAATTGATGGTGGTGGCTTTCATGCGGGCCTTGGCCAGGGCCGGCAGCAGCATGGCGGCCAGGATGGCGATGATCGCAATGACCACCAGCAACTCGATGAGGGTGAAGGCGCGCCGGGAAGCGCGAGGAAGGAGGGAGCGAATCATAGATTGCGCGGGGTTAGTTGTTGACCAGTTTTACGACGTAAGTCTTTTGATCGATGACGTATTTCTTGCCTTTGGGTGCCTGGGGCATCTGCTTGATGAATCCAGCCTTGACGATTTCCTCAAACCCGACGGGATCACGCTTGGTGTCGTTCATGTATTGATCGACGATCGGCTGGAGTTCCATCAGGCCGGGGTCGGGATTGTAACTGGTGACGGAACCATCGCCGGGATCCGGCTCGGTAGGGGTCGCTTCCGGTGTTGGGGTCGTGGCTGCCGCGGACGGTGCATCTGCGGGTGGTGGCGGGGCCGCATCAGACGCAGGAGCGCCCAAAGGCACGGACGAAGGTTTGGCCGGCGCGGCCGGTGTCGATGCCGGAGGTGGTTCAGGTTTGCAACCCAAAAGTAAAAATGCAACCGAAAGGGTGGCTATGCATTTCATAACGCAAATTGGAGTTAGCTGAATACCTAATAATATGATATAAACTGCTAATGTTAATAGGCATTTTGGGTGATTGATTAGTATAATTTCTAATATACAAAACAAAGAAGCCATTAATTCTCAGAAAAAGCGAAAATGATAATTGAAACTGATCCCCTTTCCGCCCAGTTAGTTGCAAAGCAACTGACCAAGCTGGAGATCCCTGGCTGAATTAATAAACGTGATGAACCCAAAGGTAGGGGCTGGCACACGCCTTCCTTGCGCAGGAGAGCACGTTTTTACACGTCCCCCGCGAGCATCCGCCACAACTTCAAACGTCAAACCTCAATCAGCCGTATTAATCGTCCACAGGCCCGTTTGCCGGCCCAGATTTGTATTGGTGCGGCCCAAGGTGGCCGAGGGCGCGAGCTGTTCCGCGTGGGCGTCCACAAACAGGTAGTTCACCATGGAATTGTGGTAGCTGCGGGTATCCACATAATTCTGGTTGTTTTGATTGGCGACGAAATGGGC
>JBFMBT010000119.1:0-18830 GCA_040754875.1 Verrucomicrobiota bacterium
CTTGGAGTGCGCCAGTCCGATGGCGCTTTTGGGGACGTCGCCTGCTAACTTTGGCCGGATGCCGTCCGCAAATGCCGTCCCTCTGGAGCTCATGTAGCGCAGGTTTCCAACCTGCTGTATCGCAGGCTTCCAGCCTGCGCCCCGTGGCGTGCCATGCGATTTTGATGCCGCCGACGATGCCAAGCCCCATGTGTTGCGCCGCCTGGCCGATTGGAAATCGGCGATACAGTCCCGATGTATCGGGAGAAACCTGCGCTACGGCTCCTGCCACGGCACCGCGCCGCCGCGTTGAATGTGCACGCGCAATGCCGCTGACATCTCGTTGAACACTTTCTTCTCCTTGCTCGAAAGGTCGGTCGTCTCCCTGGGATCGTTCTTCAGGTTGTAAAGTTCCAGCGGCGCGAAGGGGCTGTCTTGAATCAATTTCCAGTCGCCGCGGCGCAAGGCCTCGATGGTCTTGCCGCCGTACGGCGGGCCGCCTTCGCGTCGCACGAAATACAATTCGCGCGGTGCGTCCGGTTGCGCCTGCCCCAGCAGCGTGGGCAGGAAGCTCGCGCCGTCGATCCCCGCGGGCGCCTTCGCGCCGGCGGCCTCGGCGAGCGTGGGCAGGATGTCCATGGTCACCACGGTGCGTTCGGCGCGGCTTCCGGCCTTGATTTTTCCTGGCCAGCGCGCCACACCCGGCACGCGCAGGCCGCCTTCGTACATGTGTTGCTTCTCGCTGCGCCACGGGCCGTTGTTCGCCTCGTATCGCAGCAACCCGCCGTTGTCCGATGTGAAAATGACCAGCGTATTGTCTGCCAGCTTCAACCGATCCAGCGTGGCCAGCACCTGACCGATGCCGTCGTCCAGGTGTTCGATGAGCGCCACCAGCTTTGCGCGGATGTCCGAGATGCCCGGTTGGCGCGCCTTCACCTTTTCCACCCACTCGGGCGGCGGCTGGATGGGGTCGTGAGGCGCGTTGTAAGCCAGATATAGGAAGAACGGCTGGCCGGCCTGCGCGCGCTCTTCGAGATAGGCGCGCGCCCAATCGGTGAACAAGTCCGTGGCGTGTCCTTGCGGGTCAATCACCTCGCGGTTGCGCCGCATGAAGTTCTGCCCGCCGCGCCGGTGCGTCCAGTAATCGTCCATCATGTCGCCCAGAAAGCCGTGGAAGAAATCGAACCCGCGCTCCGTCGGCGTGTTGGGCGAAGCCAAACCCAGATGCCATTTGCCCACGATGCCCGCGTGATACCCGGCGGGCTTCAACACCTGCGGCAGCAACGTCGCGTGCGGCGAGAGCCAGCCCCACGAATTCGCCGGCGTGTGGCGGATGACGCCCGGCACGCCGACGCGGTCGGGCACGCAACCAGTGAGCAACGACGCGCGCGTGGGCGAACACACGCACGAGTTGGCAAAGAAATTCTCGAACGCCATCCCCTCGCGATACAAGCGGTCAATGTTCGGCGTGCGAATGTCCTTGGTCCCAAACGCGCTGTAATCCCCGCGCCCAAGGTCATCCGCGAGGATGACGAGGAAGTTGGGCGCGGCGTGGAGGGAAAGCGCGCAAAGCATCAAAATCCAAACGCACAGGGAAGCGAGGATGGAGAATGGAGGATGGAGGATGGCGCGGGTTGGACGCACGAGCTCCAGCGGAGCGACATGTTGATAGCAAGGTCGAGTGAAGAAAACCCCAGCTCCGTCAGGAGCGGCATGTATTGGTTTACGCATAAATAGTGCTCCGAGCGACGCAGGCTGAATTTGAGAGACGGCTCATGCCGCTCCTACGGAGCTTGGTCCGGCATTTATTGCGTGTTTCTATAAACATGTCACTCCTACGGAGTTGTGGGACCTTCGCGAAAGCAGTCGCCATCTTCAATCCCCTAATCTCCATCCTTCCGCAGGATTCGCATGATCGTCTAATCCAACGCATGGCCGGGAAGCGTGCATCGCGGAGGATGCATGATGTTGGTGCCTGCGGTCCAAGTTCCCCCGTCCGGACATACCATTTGAAAATGGGGATCGTTGATGTACCGCAGGATTGCCCGATCAGTAAGACTGTAGGTAGCGGTGTCGGGCAGCTTCCGTTCGATGGCCCATTGCATTACAGCGCCGTGATACATCTTAAGTCTGCCAGAACACGACGGCGTAAAAGGTACATGCAACGCGCGACGGAACTCCCATACTCCCCAAAATGCGAGCAAGGAAAACAGCGCCCCCGAGTACCAGCTTCTCCCCGAATCGCTTCGGCATGATAGATTCGTTGTGATGAACAACAGTACTCGGTGGAGTCTCGATCTGCCGCTTAAATCTTATTCCACGGCGCCCGGTTCACGCGGCTGCGCAATTTGTTTGCTTCGTTGTCGGCGATGAACTCCTCTTTCTTCGGGTCCCACTTGAGCGGGCGGCGCACCCAGTAGCCGATGTTGCCCAACTGGCAGACCATCGCCGTGCGCGCGCCGATTTCCACATCGGCCACCGGCCGCTGGCGCGAACGGATGCAATCCACCCAGTTGCGCTTGTGACTGTCGCCGATTGGTTCCAGATGAAAATCCTTGTCCGTCAGCGGCTCCTTGAGGATCGACTCCGGCGTGGACACAAGCTTGTTGCGGTCCACGTAGATTTTGCCTTCCGTGCCTTCGAACGTGCAGCCGCTCGGCCCGCCGTGAAACACCTCGACGCCGTTGGCATAGACGAACCGCAATCCGGTGTCGCCCAGCGCGGGCGGATAAATCTCCGTCGGCCCGCTGTTGTCCATGTCCATCGCCCATTGCGCGATGTCGAAATGATGCGCGCCCATGTCCGCCAGCCGGCCATTGGCGTATTCCTTGTAATCGCGCCAGGCCGGGAAATGCTTGTGGATATCCAGCGGACACAGCACGTGGTTGAACGCGCGCTCGGGCGCCGGCCCGTTCCACAATTCCCAGCTCACGCCATCAGGCGTCGGCTCGGCCGGTAGGTCGCACGGCTTGGCCGCCGGGCCCACGCCCACGCGCACCGTCTTTAATCCGCCGATGCGCCCGCTGCGCACATACTCGACCGCCTGCCGGAAGTAACCTCTGAACTCCGTGCGCTGCTGGCTGCCCGTCTGGAACACGACGTTGCCGCGCCGCGCCGCATTCACCATCGCCCGCGCCTCCGCGATGGTCAGCGACAACGGTTTCTCGCAATAAATGTCCTTCTTCGCGCGCGCGGCGAGGATGGAGGGAATCGCGTGCCAATGATCCGGCGTGGCGATGACCACCGCGTCAATGTCCTTGCGCGCGATGAGTTCGCGGAAGTCGATGTACGCGTTGCACCCTTTCCACGCGCCGGATTCACGGTCCTTCGCGTACTGGCGGTTGACCGTTTCCAGCGCGTCGTTGCGGCGGATCTGATGCACGTCGCACACCGCGAGCACCTGGATGTCGTCCATCGCCAGGAACCCGCGCAAATGGCCGCGGTTCATCATGCCGATGCCGATGAACCCGAGCGTGATGCGGTTGTTGGGCCCGTTGCCGCTTTGGGAGGCGGCCCAAACGTGCGAAGGCAGAATGAATGGCGCGGCGGCAGCCGTGGCGGCGGATTTGAGGAACTGGCGGCGGGAGGTGCGAAGATGCGTTTTCATGGCCGGAAGACCGTTGAGTTTCGGGTTGACCCTAAAATATTCACCACGCACAACCCGCACTGTCCAGCTTTTCCCCGCGGCACAGAAGATTTGATTCTTCGTGCCTTGCGCCTTTCAATGCGCCCATGCACACGCTCGTGCTCTCGCTCAATCCGGCGGTCGATGTCGAATGGCGCATGGACCATCTGCATTGGGAGGAAAAGAACACGGTGTTGCGCGAGCATCGGTGGGCCGGCGGCAAAGGCGTCAATGTCGGCCGCTGGCTGAAGTTCCTCGGCGCGCATCCGCGCATGCTCATTCCGCTGGGCGGCGCGGCGGGGCGCGAATTGCGCGGCTTCCTGGCACGCGAGCGCGTTCCCATCCTGCCGGTGTGGCTCCAGGAGAATTCGCGCGTCAACGTCGTCGCCACCACCGCCGAAGGCCGCCAGATTCGTTTCAACCAGGTTGGCCCGCGCCTCAGCCCCGCCGAATGGCAGCGCGTGAACGCGTTGATGAAGCGCGGGCTGATTGGCGCCGGTTGCGTGATTTGTTCCGGCAGCCTTCCCGCGGGCGCGCCGGTGAACACCTACGCCCGCGTCGTGCGCGAAGCTCATGCCGCTGGCGTTCGCGCGATTGTCGATTGCGACGGGCCGGTGTTCGCCGCTGCGGTCAAGGCGCGTCCGTTTTTGGTGAAGCCGAACGAACACGAATTGTCGCTCTGGGCCGGTCGTGCCTTGCGCGGTGAAGCTGCGATTTTGTCCGCGGCGCGCGCGTTATCCGCTGCGACAGCCGGCTGGGTGCTGGTCTCGCGCGGGCCCGCGGGCGCGATGCTCGTCCATGCGCGCGAGAAGGTGTCGCTCTTTGCGCCCGTGCCGCGCATCCAGGTCCGCAACACCGTCGGGGCAGGGGACGCTTTGCTCTCCGCCGCCGCGCATCAAATCGAACTCGGCGCGGCGCCCGAACAATGGCTTCGCTGGGGCGTCGCCACGGCTTCGGCGGCGGTCCAATGTGTCGGTGGGGAGTTCCCGTTGGCGAATGCCGTTCGACGCCTGGCTACGCGCATCCCGGTGCGTTCGTTGACTCAATAACTCGTTGAATCGTTGAATCGGAAAAGGATTCGGCGCCCCCCCTTTGGATACGCTTCAACACTTCAACGAATCACGCTTCACCTTCCCGCATGTGGGATTAGGTGGGACAAACTGCCGATTCCGCCCGCTTCCGCCCGATATCGGCACATCTGGCCCGGCGCGACATTCGTTTGATTCCTTGGCCAAGACTTTGTATGATAGTCATTTACCTGTTCAGCGTCAGACTGTGATATGTGTAAGGAATTCATCCGGATCGGCGGCGCGCGTGAGCATAATTTGAAGAATCTCACGCTCAGCATCCCCCGCGATAAACTGGTGGTAATCACCGGCTTGAGCGGGTCCGGAAAGTCCTCGCTTGCGTTTGACACCATTTACGCGGAAGGCCAGAGGAAATATGTCGAGTCCCTCTCCGCCTACGCGCGCCAGTTCTTGGACCAGTTGAAGAAACCGGAGGTCGATTACATCGAGGGCCTGTCGCCGACCATCGCCATCGAGCAGCGCAGTTCGTCCTCGAGCCCGCGGTCCATCATCGCCACCACGACCGAGATCTACGATCATCTTCGCCTGCTCTACGCGCACGTCGGCCAGCCGCATTGCCCGGACACCGGCGACCGCATCACGCATCAAACCACCAGCGATATCGTGGACAAAGTCCTCGCGTTGCCGCCGCGCACGCGCGTGATGTTGCTCGCGCCCGTCGTGCAGGCGCAGAAAGGCGAGTTCCGCGACGTCGTCGAACGCCTCGCCCGCGAAGGCTTCGTGCGCGCGCGCGTCGATGGCGAGCTGGTCGAGCTCGCCGCCAACGTCCGCATCAAGCTCGACGCCAAACAAAGCCACACCATTGAAGCTGTCGTGGACCGCCTCGTTATCGATGAGAAGATTCGCGTGCGCCTGAGTGACTCGGTGGAGACCGCGCTCAAGTGGGGCGACGGCCGGTTGCTCGTGTTGCATCAACTGCCCGAGGAAAGCGGCGGCGCGACCTGGCACGAAACACTGCACTCGAATCGCATGTACAGCCCGGCGACGGGCAAGAGTTACGACACGCTCACGCCGAAACATTTTTCGTTCAATGCTCCCTTTGGCGCATGTCCGGTCTGTCATGGCTTGGGCCAGAAGCTGGTGTTCGACGAAGGGCTGGTGGTGCCCGATCCCGACAAATCACTTGAGCAAGGCGCGGTGCTGCCGTGGCGTCGCGGCGGCAAGAGGATGATTGTTTATTACAAGAGCCTGCTGCGAGGAGTTGCGCAGCATTACGGCCAGAGTCTCGAAACGCCGTATCGCGAGTTGCCTGACGATTTTAAACACGCGCTGATGTGGGGCTCCGGCGACACGGAAATCAAATTCACCTTCTGGCGCGCGGGCAAACAGAGCCAGCTTTCCAAGGCCTTCGAAGGCGTCATTCCCAATCTCGACCGGCTGTATCACGAAACCGAAAGCGAGTTTACCAAGAACCGCCTGAAGGGTTTCATGAGTCCGCAATTCTGCGACTCCTGCAACGGCCGCCGCCTGAAGCGCGAAATCCTTGCCGTCACCATCGAGAGCGCCGCCAGTGTCTCGGTGCCGAAACCGGCGAAGCGCAAGAAGCCGGTGATTCCCGGCCTTTCCATCATGGATGTGTGCGCTCTCTCCGTGGATGATGCGGATGCTTTTTTCGCCGGGCTCAAGCTCACGGAGTTCCAGCAAAAGATTGCCGGTGAAATCGTCAAAGAAATCCGAGCGCGCCTGCAATTCCTGAAGAACGTGGGGCTTGGCTATCTGACGCTGGACCGCGAGAGCGGCACGTTGAGCGGCGGCGAAGCGCAACGCATCCGGCTGGCGACGCAGATTGGCGCGGGTCTGGTCGGCGTGCTCTACATTCTCGATGAGCCGAGCATCGGCCTGCATCAGCGCGACAACGAGCGGCTGCTCGGCACGCTCCAACGGCTGCGCGACGTGGGCAACTCCGTCATCGTCGTCGAGCATGACGACGAAACCATCCGCAAGGCTGATTACGTGGTGGACCTTGGGCCGGGCGCCGGCGTGCGCGGCGGCGAACTGGTGGCAGCGGGCACGGTTGAAGAAGTCCTCAACAATTCGCATTCGCTCACCGGCAAATATCTCAAGGGCGAATTGACCATTCCCATTCCCAAGAAGCGCGTGAAGCCGAATGCCGAGCGCGGCGCGATTGAAATCCTCGGCGCGAGCGAGAACAATCTGCGTGACATCGACGTGGTCATTCCGCTGGGCACGCTCACTTGCGTTACCGGCGTCAGCGGTTCCGGCAAGAGCACGCTGGTGGACGACATCCTGCGGCGCGCGGTGTTTCGCAAGATGTATGGCTCGAAGGAACGGCCCGGCGCGTATCGGGAGATTCGCGGCATCGAAAACATCGACAAGGCCATTGTCATCGACCAGACGCCCATCGGCCGCACGCCGCGCAGCAATCCGGCCACCTACACCGGCATGTTCAACCACATCCGCGACCTGTTCGCGAAGCTGCCGGCGGCGCGCATCCGTGGGTACGACGCCGGGCGCTTCAGCTTCAACGTGAAGGGCGGGCGCTGCGAAAAATGCCAGGGCGACGGCCTCATCAAGATTGAGATGCACTTCCTGCCGCCGGTGTACGTGACGTGCGAGGCGTGCAACGGGCAGCGTTACAACCGCGAGACCCTCGAAATCAATTACAAGGGCATGAACATCTCGGACGTGTTGAACATGACCGTCGATGAAGCGGTGACGTTCTTCCGCGCCGTGCCGCAAATTTACGACGCCTGCCTGACCCTGGCGGAAGTCGGGCTCGGTTACATCGGCCTTGGCCAGTCGGCCACGACCTTGAGCGGCGGCGAAGCCCAGCGCATCAAGCTGGCGTCCGAACTGAGCCGCAAATCCACGGGGCGCACGCTGTATATTCTCGATGAGCCGACGACGGGCCTGCACTTCCACGATGTGGCGAAGCTGCTCGAAGTGTTGTTCAAGTTGCGCGCGCCGGGCAATTCGCTGCTGGTCATCGAACACAACCTCGATGTCATCAAATGCGCGGACTGGGTCATCGATCTGGGCCCCGAAGGCGGGGCAGGGGGTGGGCGCGTCATTGCCCAAGGCACGCCGGAACAGATTGCCCAGACGCCGGAAAGCCATACGGGCCGCTTTTTGCAGAAAGTGCTGGCCACGTGAGGCGAACGATATGGGCCTGCTTGATATTGAACGGGAACCACGACACTCTTGCCGAAAATAAATGGTGAAACGCCGCACACAACGAAACGCCATCGGCCCAAGCGCTCTGACTTCGAGCAAACCGGCTGGCTCATGTGCGGTGCCATTGATGAACAGCTCCGTGTGCCATTTCCCTCTCCGCTCACTGGAACCGTGCTTCTTTTCCCGTGAACCTTGGCTCGTGGGTATGATGACGCTTCCTTCCCCCTCACCCCGGCCCTCTCCCCAAGGAGAGGGAGTAGCCGTTCCCGCGTTCGAAGAAGGTGACGCGTTTGGGCCTGCCGGGGAACGAAATGGTCGCAGGTCGGTGAAGTCATTGTTTGCGCGCCTTCTAGTTTCGCTGTTCGTATGGCTGTCATGTTTGACCTTGCAGGCGGCCGACAGCCCGCAGGCCCAGCGTGCCTTCAACGCCGCCATGATGGCGTTGAACGACGGCTTCTACGAACGCGCGGAAGAATCCTTCGCGCAATATGCCCAGTCCTTTCCTGAATCAGAGCGCTACGCCGAGGCTGTGCTGGGGCGCGCGCGCAGCCGCTATTACCTCAAGAATTTTGATGGCGCGGTCCAGGTCTTGAACGACGGCATCGCGCGCGCCGGCAAACTGGGCGACCAATTTCTCTACTGGCTCGGGGAAATTCATTTCCAACGGAAGGATTATCCAGCCGCCGCCACGGCCTACGCCAGCGTGCCGGTCAAATTTCCCAACTCGAAACTGGTGCTGGAAGCCGCCCACGGCGAAGCCCTCTGCCGGTTCAAACAGGGCCAGCACGCGCAGGTCATCCAGTTGCTCCAGAAGCCGGATGGCGCGTTCGCCCGCGCCGCCGCGGCGCGCGCCCGCGATCCATTGGTGCAAAACGGATATCTTCTTCTGGCCGAGGCGATGCTGGCCGGCAAACAGTTCAAGGAGGGCGAGGAGTTCCTCAACACGCTGGACGAACAGCGCCTCAACCCCGAGCAGCTCTTTCAACGGCAATATCTGCTCGTGCATCTGCAACAGGGCGCGCAACGCCTGGCGGACGCCTCACAAAGCGCGGGACGTTTGTTGTCGCTCGCGCAGGCGACCGGCAAGCCCGCGCTGCTGGCCGAGTCTGTCGCCGTGCAAGCGAACCTGCTGGAGCGCCTGGACCAGCCCGATGCCGCCGCGCAGGTTTATGAAATGAACCTCGCTGAAGGCACGCCGCCCGAGCGCAAGCGCGAGGCCCTGTTGAAAATCATCGAACTGACCGTCAAGCGCGACAAAACCCAGGAGGCCGCGCAGCGGTTGGAACAGTTCCTCAAGGCCAACCCCAACGATCCGTCACTGGATGTCGTGCTGGTGACGCTCGGCGAACTGCGGCTGAAGGATTTTTACAAGGCTTCGGACAAGGCGGCGGCCACGAACCTGCTGCAACAGGCGCAAACGTTCCTGGACCAGGCCATCGCCAACCACACGTCCAGTCCGTTCCTCGGCAAGGCCCATCTCCAGCGCGGCTGGTGCAAATGGGAGGCCGCCAAGCCCGCCGAGAGCCAGAGCGATTTCAAGCGCGCGTCCGAACTGCTGCCGCCATCCGACGACAAGGCGATCGCGGTGTTCAAATGGGCGGACACGCAATTCCAGTTGAACGATTTTGCCGGCGCGCTGACCAACTACGAGCGCGTGATTGCCGAGTTCGACGGCATTGCGCGCGTGAAGAATTCGTTGTTTGACCTCGCGCTGTATCAGATTGCGCGCAGCGCGGTGAGGAGCGGCAACCTCGGCGCGGCCGAAGGCGCGTTGCGGCGCATTCTGCAATGGTATCCGGACAGTTATTTCAGCGACCGCAGCGTGCTGCTGGTGGCGCAGGCGCTCAATCGCGAGGGCAAACCCGGTGACGCCCGCGCGCAATTCAAGGAGTTCCTCGACAAGTTCCCGCAATCCGCGCTGGCGCCCGAGGTCGAACTGGCCATGGCGCGCACGTATGCGTTGGAACGCGACTGGCCCGGCGCCATCAAGGTTTACGATGGCTGGATCGCGAGCCACACCAATCATCAGGCCCGCGCGCGCGCCGAATACGACCGCGGCTGGCTCAATTACAAGGCCGGCCACGAAACCAACGCGCTGATGATTTATACGAACTTCCTCGCGCAATTCCCCACCAACACGCTCGCCGCCCAGGCGCAATACTGGGTCGCCGATTTCTACTTTCGCCAGGGCAATCTTACCGAGGCGGAAAAGCACTTTCAGCGCATCTTCCAGAACACAAACTGGCCGTCCTCGAAGCTGACCTATCAGGCGCGCCTGAGCGCCGGCCGCGCCGCGTTCGCCCGGCAGGGATTCCCGGACGCGCGCAGTTACTTCACCAACCTGGTCAACGACTCGCAGTGCCCGCCGGAAATCCAGGCGCAGGCGTGGATGGGCCTGGGCGATGTCTTCGCCGAGGAACCGGTGCTGGATTCGGCGAACAAACTCGACAACTTCGCGCGGGCGATTGTCGCGTTTGAAAAAGTGGAGACGTATTTTTCGCCGACCAACCGCCTGGTGGCCGCGGCATGGGGCAGAATCGCCAACTGCCACCAGCAATTGGGCACGCAGGAGCCGGCGCGCTACGACCAGGCCATCAAGTTTTACCAGCAGGTCACCAACGTCGCTGCGCTGCATGGCGATCCCGTGATGCTGGGTGAAGCGCTGGTGGGCATGGGACAGGTCTATGAAAAGCAGGCGCGCGCGCGCCCGGCGCCGGAACAGGAGGCATTGTTCAAACACGCGCTGGACCGTTATTTTGACGCGTTCGACGGGCGCATCGGCGAGCCGGACCCGTTCTGGGCGCAGGCCGGCGGACTGGCGGCGGGCAAGCTGCTCGAAGACCTGCAACGCGGCGCGGACGCGATCAAAGTGTACGCGCGTCTGCAGCAACTGCTGCCTCCCATGCGCACCGCGTTGGAAAAGAAAATCAACCAGTTGCGCGAGCAGGCGAACGGGGGGAAGGCGAATTGAGCAGGCCGATGGGGCGGTTGGCCGGGGGTGTCTTCGATAATCTCGAAACGCATCAGACGGGGTTCGTTTCCATCATGAGGCATGGTGGCGCATGAGTGCCCGCTACAATTTCACGCTGGAAAGCCAGGACAAACGGCGCGACCTGCCCCACAAGATCATCGTGGGGCAGAATGACACCGAGACGGTGCCGCACGTCGTGTTGAAGTTCCTGGCGTACCTGCTCTTTTTCCGTGAGCGCCTCCAGATCGAGCCGAACCTGCACAATGATTCCATTCCGTTCGTGCCCGACCTCGTGCAACTGGATTACGAACTGCGGCCCAAACTCTGGATCGAGTGCGGCGAATGCAGTCTGGGCAAGCTCGACAAGCTCGCCGTCAAGGCGCCGGAAGCGGAGCTCTGGGTGGTGAAGTCCTCACCCGCCGAGGTGGAGCAACTGCTGCGCGCCATGGAAAAGGGCGATTTGCGCCAGGGCCGCTACCATGTCATTGGACTCGACCCGGAGATGATCCAGGAACTGTGCGGTCTGCTCCAGTACCGCAACGAAGTGCTTTGGGTATCCGGCGAGTTCGATCCGCCAGTGATGCAGTTTGATTTCAATGGCCTGTGGTTTGACACCGCCTTTACGGTCGCCCGCTTTTGAACCGGGTGAGAGGGCGGCGTATCTGCCCGGGGGGGCGCGGCCTTCAGGCCGCTTCAGCGTAGGAGCGGACCGCGCGATGAAACCTTGGCCCGCGGGCGGGCGGACAGTGAAGCGGCGTAAAACGCCGCGCCCCGGCCCAGTTGTGTTTCGGGGGCAATGTTCAAGCTGCACCCTCCGTCTCACAAAGGTAAAAGAAAGGATTGCCTCGCCGGGGTTTGTTCCCAACTATAGTGGAGTTTATCGAATGACTACTGTGACATTGGAAAAGCCGGCGGTTCCCCCGGCAGCCGAACCGCCGGCCGCGGATTCTTCCCGGCCCGTCGAGCGTCCCAAGAAAGGTGTCTTCAAGCTCTTGCGCGAAGTCCTGGACCACGGCGGCCCCGGTTACCTCCAGTTTGCCATCACCAACATCTGCAACGCCGACTGCGATTTCTGCGGCTTCGCCCGCTCGAAGTTTGATCCCAAGGCGCGCCGCAGTGTCACGCTCCAGGAGGCGAAGGACGTCATCGATATCTGCCTCAAAAACCACATCGGCTACCTGTTGTTCGTGGGCGGCGAACCCATGGTGCACAAGGAGATCCGCGCGATGGTGCGTTACGCGGCGGAGCGCGGCATCCATCCGATGATCTGCACCAACGGCGGCCTGTGGAACGACGACAACATGCGCGGCCTGGTCAACGACGGCCTCAGCAGCGTCATCATGTCCATCGACGCCCATGACATTTCCAAGCACGAGAAGAACCGCGGCCTGCCGGATGTGTGCCGGAAAATCAAGAAGGCCAACGAGTTTTTCCATTCGGCCGGCATCCAGACGACAGCGAGCATCACGGCGAGCCGATTGATCGATGATTACGACAAGCTGCCGGAATTCCTGGATTCACTGGGGTTCAAGAGTTGCACGTTCAGTTATCCGCTGACGTCGCTGGCGTCGAGCTACCTGAGTTTCAGCGACAGCGGGCTGGTCAATTACACGAAGGACGAACTCATCGAGTTGTTCGAAAAGATCAAGCAGATGAAGCGGCGCAGCGGTTATCCGGTGGTGAACCCCACGGAATCCCTGAGCGAAATGCAGCGCCACCTGCGCGGGGAGAAGGAGCAGTTCGGATGCCTGGGCGGGCACAAATATTTTTATCTGGATTGGAAGTTGAACCTGTACCGCTGCCATTATTGGGAGACGCCGATGTGCAGCATTTACGAATTCGACCAGTCCAAGCTGATTCGCGACGGCTGCACGCGGTGCATGATTGATTGTTACCGCGACCCGAGCGTGCTCCAGCGTGTGGCCATCAACGCCAGCGACGCGTGGAACAATCTCAAGCAGGGCAAGCTGGGCGACGCGGCGAAACACGTGTTTGACCGGCGCAACCTGACGTCATTGAAGGCGGTGTGGGAAGACCGGAAATGGATCGGCAAGGTGTGACGATAAAGCCTTCCGGCGGAGCGCGAAAGGCATTGGTTCTGCTTACACAGGCAATCAGACAACCAAAAAACAAATCGCTTTCTGATTGACCGCTGGCGGTATTTCATGAAGAGATGATGATTCAGGCTGGTAGATTTTGATTTTTGAATTGCAGTATGGCACGAAACGGAAACGGTAAAAAGGCGGCCCCCGCGTTGCGTGGCGGGACGGCGGCCAAATACGACGCGCATCACACAGTTTTGGAAAAGACCTACGGCGCCCTGGCGGATTTGCGGCGCGAATTGGCGGATTCCAAGGCCGCCGTGGCCGAGCGCACGGAGATTCTCAACACCTTCGCCACCTGCGCGGACCCGCAGCGCGCCTGGCTGTTGATGGAGGATTACCTCGAAAAACTCTCGCTCGCGCGCAAGGATTTCACGGCCAACGAGTGGTGGCCGCGGCTGCTCGATGCGAAGGGCAAGGACCGGTTGGAAGGCGTGGCACTGCTGTTTCTGCGCGCGAACCGGCCGTTGCCGACCGAGTTGCTGGCGCACGCAAACTTCGAGAAGCTGGCGGAAATCGAACAAGCCGAGCAGGAGGAAGCGATCGTCAAGCAACTCGAAGACTGGCTGCTGCCGCCGGCCCCGCAGCATCTGGATTCGCCGCGCGCCAGCGTGCGCGTGCTCTGCCAGGTGGTGCCGTTTGCCGAGCAACCGGGACTGCATCGGTTGAGCGTGGAGTTGAGCCTGAACCGTCCGCGCAGCGGCGAGAAGGTGCGCCCGCTGGCGGAGTTTCTGGAACTGGCCGACCGCACGGCGCACGAGCAGGAATTGTTTTCGCCGGAGGACTGGGATTTCATCCAATGGCTCGCGCAGATTTACCGCGAGAAGCCGCAGCCGGAAGGGCCGCTGTTGCTGGCGGGCGTGGAATTGCTCGAGTGGCTCACGCGCTGGGGTCATGCCGACCGCCTCGAACAGGCCACCGGCAAAGGACACCTGGAATTCCACGGGCAACTGGCGGAATTGACGCCGTCGCTGGTGAATCACGAAATCGAGTTGTCGTTGACGCACAAGCTGACGCTGCCCGACGGCAAGCAACATGCGCTGGGCGAAGTGAAGTTTTTCGCGGGGCAGCCTGCGTTGGTGCTGGCGGGCAACGCGTTTTACGCATTGCGGCACGCGCCGCCGGCGTCGCTGCTCACCGCGTGGCACGAGAATCCGGCATTGCCGGTGCGCAATTTGAGCCGGCGGTTGCTGACGTATCTGCGCAAGAACGGACAGAACACCGGTCGCGGAGAAAAGAGCAAGTCGTCGGAATGGGATCAGTTGTGCGACATCCACACGGCGATTCCGCAATTCATTTTCGAACTGGAAGACGACACGGTGCGCCTGCGCCTGATGGCGCGCAGCGAGAAGGACAAGAGCCTGTGGCAATGGAACGGGCACGACTGGCAGATCGTCGAACCGGAAGACCGGCAGTTCACCAAGCCCGAGGTGCTGGATGACCCGCGGCTGGAACCGGCAATTCTCTGGTTGCGCCAGCTTGACTGGTTCACGCCCGAGCCAGGTCTGTGGATTGGCGACGCCAACGAAAATTTTCTCAACACGCTCGCCGTGGCGTGGCCGGACCGGCCGACAACCGCTGATTACCTGGGCAACCCGGCCTTTCAACGGCTGTTCATGTCCTCGCGCAAGCTGCGGCCGAAGCTGGTGCTCAACGGCAGCGGCATCGACTGGCTGGCGGTTTCGGCCGCGTGGGAACAGGAAGGGCTGAAGCTGTCGCCCGCGGATTTGGAGCGCCTGCAATCGGCGACGACGCGGTTCGTCAAGCTGCCCGACAGCGGCTGGGTGGAACTGGACGTCAAGGCCGTGGAGACGGCGCATGAAGCGATGGCGGACCTGGGCCTGACGGGCTTGAACGCGCTGTCGCAACGCGTGGACCTCGTGCACGCGACGCAGGCGGCGGATGGCACGCTCGAATTGTTCGGCAATTCGGCGCAGATGAAAACGTTGCGCCAGCGGCTGGAGGATTTTAAAGGCGTTCCGGATGTTGGCTTGCCGGAGACGATCCAGGCGGAACTGCGTCCGTACCAGAAGGAAGGTTTCAATTTCCTGTGCCACCTCACCGAGTCGCGCCTGGGCGGCGTGCTGGCGGACGACATGGGTCTGGGCAAAACATTGCAGACGTTGTCGTGGCTGGCGTGGCTGCGCGACCGCAACCGGAAGAACCCGAAGCCGGCGCTGGTGATCTGCCCGGCATCCGTGTTGCAGAACTGGCGGCGCGAGGCGAACCGTTTCACGCCGCACCTGAAGGTGCTGGTGCTGGAGAGCGGCGCGGCGCGCCACAACTTGCGCAAGCAGATTCCGCAGAACGACATCATCATCACGAATTACGCGCTGTTGCGGCGCGACCTCGAGGCGTTGCAGAAGTTCCAGTTTGGCGCGCTGATCCTGGACGAGGCGCAGTTCATCAAGAACCCGACCGCGCAGGTCACGCAGTCGGTGAAGCAGTTGCGCGCGGAGCATCGCCTCGCGTTGACGGGCACGCCGATGGAGAACCGGCTGCTCGATTTGTGGAGCATTCTCGATTTCATCCAGCCGGGTTACCTGGGGTCGCAATCGGACTTTTTGGAGACCTACGAGCCGAAGGGCGAAAATGCCGAGTGGGAGCAAAAGACCGCGCGCCGCCGGCTTTCGGCCAAGCTGCGTCCGCTGTTGCTGCGCCGCTTGAAGAAACAGGTGGCGAAAGACCTGCCGGACCGCATCGAGGAACGGCGCGACTGCGAACTGGGCGAAGAGCAGCGGAAGTTGTATCTGGCCGAGTTGCGCCGCAGCCGCGACCAGGTCATGAAGACCGTGGCGGAGAAAGGTCTGGCCAAGAGCAAGATTCACCTGCTGGCCGCGCTCACGCGCCTGCGCCAGATTTGCTGCCACCCGACGCTCGTGGGCAGCGACACCGTTTCCGGCAAGACCGAGACGTTGTTCGAGTTGCTGGAGCCGCTGATTGCCGAGGGACAAAAGGTGCTGGTCTTCAGCCAGTTTGTTCAGATGCTCAACATCCTCGAACGCGAGTGCGCCATCCGCCAGATTCCCACGCATACGCTGACCGGCGAAACGAAAGACCGCCAGGAAGTGGTCAACGCGTTCCAGGCGGACGACAAGGCGTGCGTGTTCCTGCTGAGCCTGCGCGCGGCGGGCACGGGCCTGAACCTGACGAACGCCAGCTACGTCGTGCTTTACGATCCGTGGTGGAATCCGGCCGTGGAGGCGCAGGCCATCGACCGCTCGCACCGCATCGGCCAGACTCGCAACGTGTTTGCCTATCGCCTCATCACGCCGGGAACGGTCGAGGAAAAAATCTGGGACCTCCAGCAGCGCAAGGCGCAGACCATCAGCGACGTGCTCGGCGAGGAAGGCTTCGCGCGCAGCCTGTCGAAGGACGATCTGGAGTATCTGTTCTCGGAGGATTGACGTTCAGCTTGCACAGTCTTGCCATCGCGGGACGAGTGTGCGAGTAATTGAGGCATGTCAACCGTGGCGACAATTTCTGAGAAGGGACAGTTGGCCATTCCCCGCCCGATTCGCAAGGCGTTGCATCTGGAGCCGGGCGACCGGGTTTCTCTTGAATTGGAAGGCCAGCGGTTGGTCCTGCGCAAGAAGCGGGTTGGAAAGGCTCGGCTTGTGAGCGGACGTTTCGGACGCAAGGTCTTGGTGGCGCCTCCTGGTTCGCTGCCCATGACCACTGACACCGTGAACGCCATCCTCGCTGGACCAGACACTTTGCAAGAAAGCATGGGCCAAGGGCATTGCCGAAAACCCAAGCTGATTAGTTAGCTGCCAAACCGCTCCTGCACCCATGCCGTGACCTTCTTGATCATCGGCTGGGCGTATTCGCCGGCGAAGACGTGGTTGCTGCCCTGGATGATGAACAGTTCCTTCGGCTCATTCGCCTTGGCGAAGATATCCTTGGAATCCTGAATCGGGACGACGTCGTCCTCGGTGCCGTGCACGAGCAGCCAGGGCACGGTGATGAGCGACGCGTGATCGACGACCGTGTTGATCTTCGCCATGTCATCCATGTAAGTCTGCGACAACGGGCAGGCCGGTTCATCCCACATGCAGCCTTCGCCCGGCTTCACAGAACCAAATTCCCGCTGCGCGAACGCCTGCGTATGCACCATGCCCGCCAGCGAAATCAGATGACGGATGCGATTGTCCTGGCTGGCGCGCAACACGCCGACCGCGCCGCCCATGCTGTGCCCGGCGTAGCAAATCGTGTAGTCCTTGAGCGCGTCGATAACCGAACCGAGGTCGGCGACCTCCTTGCTGATGGTGCAATCGACAAAGCGGCCGCCCGATGCGCCGTTGCCGGTGAAGGAAATCCGCAGGGCATTCAGTCCCGCCTTGGCCAAACCTTCCGCCAGCGCCACCACAAAGGGCCGGTCCTTGTTGCCGGTGACGCCGTGGCCAATGACAACGACTTGCTTGGAGGCCTTGTCGCCCTGGTGAAAGGTGTAATCGATTCGTTCGCCGTGTGTGTTCTTGATTTCTCCGAGCATAAATGTTCCTTCCAATATAGGCCCCGGCCGCTGACCGGCAACGGGCCGCGCGAAAGTGCCAAGCTTGTAAACGCGGACAAGGCGGGGCGCAAACTTTATCGTTCGCGGGAAGATGCACTTTGACGAACCGCGCGTCATCGACTACATAGTTAGTGTGCGAATGGTTGGTCTTACAACGCGGGTGAGCGCAGTGATGCTCGGGGTGTTTTGCGCGGCGGCCCAGGCTGGCGAGAAGATTCAATTCTCCGGCAAGGGCGACCGGCCGCTGTCGAACCAGGAGCGCCGCATGCTGCCGGGCGTTGATGTGCGCAACACCGTGGGGGGACAACGGGCCGGCATCGACGGCGTGAGCATGCCCGCGCCGCCGTCCAAGGACGAACCGGACCTGACGCGTTACCAGAAACAGGTGCTCGACGAGCGCCGCAACTGGATGTTCCAGACCACCGAGAAGACCAACCGCATCGCTTTGCCGGAGGAAAAGGAACTTGAGGAACGGGAGGAGAATGCGAAGGAACTCGGTTTGAATGACCGCAAACCCCAGGGCGCGGTGGAACGGTTCCTGGAGGAGCGAACAAAAGCGGCCCAGAGCAAGGCCACCAACAACCTCAACAAGGCCGAGGCGCAACAAAAGGAATTGCCTGACCACGCAGCGAAGCCCGGCGATGAGGATGCCCGGCCCGGAAATACGATGCCGACGGGAAGAAATCTGGCCGACTTGGCGCCCAAGGAATCGCGCATACGCATGTTCGAGTCCTCGCGGATCGGGTCGCTCGCCGACCGCGACACGGGTTCGCGCGTGGCGACGCTCGGGGATCCGAAGGGGTCTGAGACACGGCCCGGCGGCATTCTGGACTTTCTTGGTTCGCGCCCGGTCAATGCGCCGCGTCAATCCAGCCTGACTGGTGGAGCGTTTTCGTCCGGGAACTCCGGTCCGCCAAGCCAACCCGCCACGGCAAGCCGTAATCTGGGCGACAGCCTGGGCGGACGCAATCCGGCCTTCGGAAACGCGCCCAGCGCCCCCGCGCTGATGACCCCGCTGCCCGGCGCCACGGGGTTCAATCCGGAGCCGGAGAAGCCGCGCGAACACCGACCCACGGTTTTCCAAATCCCCAAGCGGAAATTTTAATCGAGGAGCTGGAACAGCGCCGTGTAGTCATCGGTCCACAACCGCAAGGGCGGCTTGTCCTTGGCCATCTCCGAGGACGCTTCCTGGATTTCCGAATGGTTGAGCAATTCCTCGTTGCGTGTCAGCAACACCCACGTCGTCGAGTACATCCACCATTTCTCGTCCTCCTCCGAATGCTCGACCATGGCGTACTTCAAACCGAACTCCTTGCTCAAGGACAACAGCACGGGTTCGAGATTCAAGTGCCGGTTAGAAATGTGCACGGCAATGACTCCGTCGGGCTTGATATGCCGCAGGTAAAGTTCGAAG
>JBFMBT010000120.1:0-18503 GCA_040754875.1 Verrucomicrobiota bacterium
TGCCGCTGCTCGGAGGTTCGCCGGCGGTGTGGAACACGTGCATGTGTTTTTTTCAGGCGGCATTGCTGGCGGGATATGCGTATGCGCATTTCGCGAGCCGCCGGCTCAATCCAAGAACACAGGTTGTGGCGCAGGTCGTGTTGCTTGCCATCGCGGCGGTGTGTCTGCCGATCGCGATTTCGCCTGAACGGGTGCAGGCGCTCGAAGGAGATGGCCATCCGGCTGCCTGGGTGTTCGGTGCGTTGCTCGCGTCGGTGGGGTTGCCGTTCTTCGTGGTATCCACGAGCGCGCCGTTGTTGCAACGCTGGTTTTCACTCACGGGCCACGCGTCAGCCCGGGACCCGTATTTTCTCTACGCGGCCAGCAACCTCGGCAGTCTCCTGATATTGCTGGCGTTTCCGGTGTTGCTGGAACCGGTGCTGCGGTTGCGCCAGCAAAGCGTCGTGTGGACGGGTTTGTATGGCGTTTTGCTGCTGCTGGTGCTGGCTTGCGGAGCAACGGTGTGGAAGCGCGCGTCGGTTGCGGTTTCGTCGGCACCATCCGACCCGGCTGCCGCGGGCGCCAAAGTAACGGGCAAACGCCGGGCGTTGTGGATATTGCTCGCCTTCGTGCCTTCGAGTCTGATGCTCGGCGTGACGACGTATCTGACCACCGACATCGCCACGATTCCGTTGCTGTGGGTGGTTCCGCTGGCGTTGTATCTGCTCACGTTCGTATTGGTGTTCGGGCGGAAAGACGCGACGGCCATTCCTGAACGCATGCTGCCCGCGGCGGCGTTGGCGCTCATCTTCCTGCGCCTGTCGCACGCAACGGAACCAGCGTGGGTCCTGATCTTCTGCAACCTGCTGTTTTTCTTCAGCGCGTCGATGGTCTGCCACGGACGGCTGGCGGCCGGCCGCCCGGCGCCGGAGCAATTGACGGATTTTTATTTCTGCATGTCGATCGGCGGCGTGCTGGGCGGGTTGTTCAATGCGCTGCTGGCGCCGTTGTTGTTCAGTGACGTCTGGGAATATCCTTTGGTGATTGTGGTGGCGTGCATGCTCGGCCGCGCCACGGCAGCCAGGAAGGAATGGCACGCGGCGCGGGACATTGGCTATCCGCTGGCGGCGGGGTTGCTGGCGCTGGCGTTGGTGAAAGTGGTGCCCGCATGGTCCGCCATTGGCGTGGGTGTGCGGCCGGTCCTCATGTTCGGCGTGCCGTTGCTGGTGTGTTACCTGATGACGCCGTGGCCCGCGCGCTTCGGGCTGGCGCTGGGCGCCGTGATGGTGGGCGGTAGCTTTCACGCGGATTTTCAGGGCAACATTTTGAAACGGGAACGCAATTTCTTTGGCGTGTCGCGCATTACGACCGATGAGCGCGGGCGGTTTAACCAAATCTTTCACGGCAACACCATACACGGGCGGCAATTCATCGACGCCGCCAAGCGATGCGAACCGCTGACTTACTATCACCAGACCGGGCCGCTGGGGTTTGTCTTCAACGCGTTTCGCAACAAACAGCCGGGCGGCAATGTGGCCCTGATCGGGCTGGGCTGCGGCATCATGGGAACGTATTCGCGCCCCGGTGAACAGTGGACGATTTACGAAATCGATCCCGTCGTGGCCAGCTTCGCGAGGGACACCAATTATTTCACCTACCTCAGCCACTGTTCGCCCGTGCAGCCGCAAATCGTGCTGGGTGACGCTAGGCTGCGTCTCCAGCACGCGCCCGACAAGCACTACGACATGATCCTGCTGGATGCCTTCAGTTCGGACGCCATCCCGGTGCATCTGATCACGCGCGAAGCGCTGGCGTTGTATCTCGGCAAGCTGAAGGACGGGGGAATGATCGTGTGGCATATCTCGAACCGTTTCCTTTACCTGGATCGTGTGGTGGCGGGGCTCGCGGCGGATGCGGGATTGGTTTGCCGGTTGTGCGATGACTTGAACGTGGATGATTATCAGCGCGAAAACGGCAAGGAGCCGTCGCAGTGGGTGGTCATTGCGCGGCGCGCGGAAGACTTGGGTGCCATTGCAGGCATTGCGCGTTGGGAAGAATTGCCGCCCGGGGAAAAGCCGCAAGTGTGGAGCGACGACTTCTCGAACGTGCTGGGGGTGTTCAAATGGAAATGACCACACCAACCCAAACCAGCGCGGCCAGGCGCATCATCGACATGCACGTGCACATCGTGGGCAATGGCTCGGGCGGCACCGGCTGCTGGCTGCGCGAGTCCACGTGGCGCTGGCCGCAACATGCGTTCATGCTGCGGCATATCGGACTGCCGGTCTCGGCGTTGAACAGCGATCTGGACCGGCTTTACGTGGAGCGGCTGTTGCGGCAGGTGCGGGAATCGTCGCTGGATGCCATCGTCATTCTCGCCCAGGAACAGGTGTACGAAGCCGATGGAAAGTTGCGACGCGATCTCGGGACGGCCTATGTGCCGAACGAATACGTGTTGCAACTGGCCCGGGAACACAAGGAGTTCCTGCCCGCCGTATCAATTCATCCAGCGCGCGCGGATGGCATGGAGGAATTGGAACGTTGCCTGGCTGGCGGCGCGGTGATGATGAAATGCCTGCCGAACTGCCAGGACATTGATTGCAATGACCGGCGTTACCAACGCTTCTGGGAGCGCATGGCGGAGGCGCGGTTGCCCTTGCTGGCGCATACGGGCGGCGAACACACGTTGCAGGTGGTGCGACCCGAGTTGGCCGACCCGCGAACGTTGCGGTTGCCGCTGGAGTGCGGAGTCACGGTGATTGCGGCGCACTGCGCCACCAAGAGCGGCTGGTTTGACCCGCAGTATTTTCCGGTGTTGGTTGAGATGATGAAGCAGTACCCGAACCTCTACGCGGACAACAGCGCATTCAACGTGCCCATCCGTGGCCGCGTGACGCCGGAATGCCTCAGGCCCGAACTGATGTCGCGCCTGGTGCATGGCAGCGATTATCCCGTGCCCGTGATGGGCCTCTGGCCGTGGCTGCGTGGAGCGATTGATTGGGCGACGTACCGGCGCTGGGAACAGACGGACAACGTGCTGGAGCGCGATTATCAATTGAAACGTGCCATCGGCTTTGCGGACGAGACCTTTACGCGCATCAACCGGTTGCTGCGCCTGCCACAGACGGCGGCGTGAGCCACGTTTTGCTTGAGGATGCGCAGGGGCCGGGCACAATTCTTTTGTCCAATGAATCAAGCCGTTGATGTACCAACGCAGTTGCGCAGCCTGAGCGCATGGCGGCACGGGTCTGGCCGGTCGCCGGGCGTGCAAGGTTGCTTGCTCATCTTCGCGATTCTGACGACGGTCCTCGCCGCGCAGGCGGTGCCCTTCGGCGCGTCGGCGCAATATCGGTTTGAGAAATGGGAGGGCGACGATGGCTTGATCCAGAACACGGTCAACGCGGTCGTACAGAGCCGCGAGGGCTATATTTGGATCGGCACGGACAACGGTCTCACCCGCTATGACGGGAACCGGTTCAAGCCGTTCACTTCGCGGGATGAGCCTGGGTTGAGCGGCGACCGCATCACGGCGCTTTTTGTGGATCGCCACAACCAACTCTGGATTGGCACGCAAAGTGGCGTGACCCGTTATCGTGACGGCCACCCCAAGAAATTTACCACCAATGATGGGCTGGCCAACAATGCCGTGACGGCCATTGGCGAGGCGATGGACGGCGGCCTTTGGGTGGCGACCGAAGGCGGCGCTTTGAACCGCTTTGACGATTTCAGCGGCACGGAAATCGCCACGTTTGTTCCCTCCAGCGCCGGTAATACGGGCAACACGATTGAAACCATTGTGCCCGGAGATGACGGCCGACTGTGGGTTGCAAACCAAGGTTTCTTTGGCTACTACCAGAACGGCGAGTTTTTCGAATTCAAGGAGGGCGCGCAGGAAGTGGACGCAGCCGCGCGAAGAAAGTGGAACCTGCGGATTGGCGCCAGCCGCGACGGAGGATTGTGGGTGACCAAGGAAGGTCGCTTGCGGAAGTTCCAGAAAGGCGCGTTCGAAGGGCCTTCCTGGGGACTGCCCCCTGCCCAGCGCGATGCGCGCATCACGGCGTTGCTGGAGGATGAGAAGGGGTATGTCTGGATTGGCACCTATCGCAACGGTTTGTTGCGGTTCAAGGATGGCGAGTTCGAGATGCCTGCGCAGGGGCGGCTGACGTCGGACAGCATTCTGTGTCTCTTCGAGGACCGCGAGCAGATTCTGTGGATTGGCACGGGCGGAGGTGGCCTCAATCAGTTGAAGGACCGTTTTTTCGAAGTCGTTGACCGGTCGAGCGGGTTGTCGGAAGACGCGGCCACGTCGATCATCCAGGCAGGCAACGGTGACATGTGGATTGGGACGGACGGCGGCGGGCTGAACCGGTTGCGCGATGGTGAGGTGAAAGTCTTTGGCGCGGAGGAAGGATTGACTGATGCATTCGTCGCCACGGTGTTCGAGGACAGCCGCCGCAGTCTGTGGGTGGGAACGCGTTTCGGCGGCTTGTTTGAATACAAGGACGGCAAGTTCAAGCGCTACGGTCGCGCGGAAGGCTTGTCGAGTCTGGACATTCGGGCGATCTACGAAGACAGCGCAGGCCGATTGTGGATTGGCACCATCGGTGGCGGGCTCAACCGCCTGTCCGCGTTGCGAATCGTTGGTTCTCCCTTCACACGGGACAACGGACTGTCGAGCAATGACATTCGAGCGATCCACGAAGACCGCAAGGGGAACATGTGGATCGGCACGCGTGACGGCGGATTGAATCGGCTCAAGGACAGCCGGTTTTATCAGTATGGCCGGGACAAGGGGCTGCCCAGCGAGTCCATCCGCGTCATCTTCGAGGACAGCGAAGGCATTCTCTGGGTGGGCACCAGCGGAGGGCTGGCCCGTTACAAGGACAAGGATGATCGCTTTTTCGCGTTCACGAAACAGAACGGACTGCACGACGACGTCATTTCCCAGATGTTCGAGGACAGCGAGGGCGACTTTTGGTTTGGTTCGAACCGCGGCATTTTCCGCGTCAAACGACGTGAACTGCTGGCCTACATGGAGGGCCGGGCGCCCAAGTACGAATGCATCTCCTATGCGCGCGCGGACGGCATGAGCAACTCCGAATGCAAAGGCGAGTCCCAACCCTCCGGCGCAAGGTCCAAGGACGGTCGTTACTGGTTTCCCACCATCCGGGGCGTGACTGTCGTGGACCCGAAGAACAAGACTTTCTTCAAGCGCCCGCCAAACGTGGTCATCGAGGAGGTCCGCCTCGATGGCGAGCCCAAGGGAATCGAGGAAATGGTGAACGTTGTGCAGGGCAAGGAAAAGGAAATCATCATTCCGCCGGGCACGCAGCGGGTGGAGTTTCATTACACGGCGCTGATGAGCTTTTCGTCGCCGCGTCGCGTGAGGTTTCGCTACAAGCTGGACGGGATTGACAAGGATTGGGTGGAAGGTGAAACGCGTCGCATGGCCTACTACGTGGACCTGCCGCCGGGCCGATACACCTTTACGGTGATCGCGGCGAACAACGAGGGGTTTTGGAACACGACGGGCAGTTCGATCGGCCTGCTGGTGCAACCGCCGTTCTACCGCACCTGGTGGTTCATCAGTTGCATGGGCGTTGTGGCGGCCAGCATGGTCGGCATGTTTGTGCGTTATCTCTTGCAGCGGCAGTTGGAGCAACGCCTCAGAATTCTCGAACAACAGCACGCGCTGGACCGCGAACGCGCGCGCATCGCCCAGGATATGCATGATGACCTCGGAGCGCGCGTCACGCAAATCGGCTTGTTGAGCGAACGCGTCAAACGGCAGACCAAAAACCCGTCGGAAGTCGGCCAGCTCGCGGAACGGATCCTCACCACGACGCGCGAGGTGGTCGATACACTCGACGAGATTGTCTGGGCGGTGAACCCGAAGAACGACACGCTGGACCGCGTGGGGCCGTACATTGCGCAATATGCCGAGGCGTACTTCGAGCCCACGGATATTCGTTGCCGGCTGGATGTGCCGACAGAATTGCCGGGGCTGCCGATCACGGCGGATTTGCGGCATAATCTTTACCTGGTGGTGAAGGAGGCGTTGAACAACGTGGCGAAGCATTCGCAGGCGAAGGAAGTCTGGCTGCGATTGAAGCTGGACAAGGAAACGCTGCAAGTCGCCGTCGAAGATGACGGGAAGGGTTTTGTTCCGGAACAGGCCAGCACCTCGCGCAACGGATTGTTCAACATGAAGAAGCGCATCGAAGACAGCGGCGGCAAATGCGACATCGTCAGCCGACCGGGGCACGGGACCAGCGTGCGCGTGACCTGCCGGTTGAACGGTCCGGTGGCGCCGCCGTCCAATAACGTTCCCGTTTGATTCGATTCGGCATTGTGCGATTGGCCGGGTTGGATTATGCTCGAACCAAGTTCAGAACCAAAGCAACCATGCCGATCAATGTATCCATCGTGGAAGACGACCCGGGCATCCGCGAGCAACTCGCCGAATTGATTGAAGCCTCGGACGGGTTCCACTGTGTCAGTGTTCATCCGACAGCCGAGGATGCGCTGGCCAAGATTCCCCAGATTCACCCGGACGTGGTGTTGATGGACATCAACCTGCCGAACATGTCGGGCATCGATTGCGTGTCGCGCCTCAAGGCGCTGGTGCCGAAGGTGCAGATTCTGATGCTCACCATGTTCGAGGACGGTGAACTGGTGTTCAAGTCGCTCAAGGCGGGTGCGCACGGCTATTTGTTGAAGCGGACGCCGCCGGCGAAGCTGCTGGAGGACATCAAGGAAGTGTATCGCGGTGCCTCGCCGATGTCGGGGAAGATTGCGCGCATCGTCGTGGATTATTTCAACAAGATGCAGCAGGCCACGCCGGAGACCGAATCGCTTTCCAAACGCGAGCAGGAGATTCTGGATTTGCTGGTAAAAGGTTATCGCTACAAGGAGATTGCGGATCAGTTGGGCATCAGCTTTGACACCGTGCGCAGCCACTTGCGGAATATTTACGAGAAGCTGCATGTGAGCTCACGAACGGAGGCGGTGGTGAAGTATTTGAATACGCAAGGGCAACAGCCACAGAGCTAACGGTGCTTCGTAGGTTTCAAGGAGTGGATTCGTTCCGGAACGGAATAGACATTCATTGTGTTTCCACGCAAAAAGCCAACCAAGGTTTGATTGCTTTCGCGGGCGAATTCCACGGCGAGACTGGAGGGGGCGGAAACGGCTGCGACGCAAGGGATTCGCGCGGCGAGGGCCTTCTGCATGATTTCGAAGGAAGCACGGCCGCTGACCAGCAGGATGTGCTTCTCCAGCGGCAGGAGCTTGTGGAGGAGGGCGTGGCCGACGACTTTATCGACGGCATTGTGGCGGCCGATGTCTTCGCGGAGGACGACCAACTGGCCGCGCGCGGTGAAGAGGGCGGCGGCGTGGAGTCCACCCGTTTGTTCGAAAGTAGCCTGGCGGCGGCGCAGCCGTGGCGCAATCTGGCCGAGCGCCTGCGCGGTAATGCGCAGGGTGGATCCGATGGGCGCGAACTGTTGCTGGACGGACTCGATGGACGCCTTGCCGCACAAGCCGCAACTCGACGAGGCGAAGACGTGGCGGGTCAATTGCGCGAAGTTTACCTTGACCGACGGCGCGAGGAAGACGTTGAGGGTGTTCTCGGTCGCCTCGCCGCGTTTGCAATGGGCGATTTCCAGGATGTCGGAGCGCTGGCGCACCAGGCCCTCGGTGAGGAGAAAGCCGGCAGCCAGTTCGGCGTCGTGGCCGGGGGTGCGCATGGTGACGGCGATGCTGCGGCCGCGCACGCGGATTTCCAATGGCTCCTCGACGGCTAATGCGTCATCGCGCTCGGGCTTGGGGCGGCCGGATTCGTAGCGAGTGACGCGGGCAACCGCGATCTCAGGCGAGGCGTGGTTGGAAGCGCGTTTGGGCACAAGCGGCTCAGTTGATTTTCTCGACCTTCACCTGCGCGTTGTAGTCCGGCACGCCGCCGAGCGCATCGGTGAGGCCCCGCCGGATGATGACGTTGCCCTCGGGCCAGTGCACCTGGAGATTGCCGCGGGCGATGGGCGCGAGGAACACGCGGCCTTCGTAACGGCCAAGGTCATTCACCAGCGCGATGCGGTCGTCCTGGCAGACGTGCAGCGACGCCGCGTCCTCGGTGTTCATGAAAATGGCGTCGCGCGCCGCGCCGGTGAGCGGGTCCACTTCGTCGTAAATCAGCGTGTTGAACTGCTTGCCGCGGCGGGTGCTGACTTCGAACGTGCCGTTGGCCGAATGATCCTGCAACTGCGGCAACTCCACGACGCGGAAGTGCCCCTTGCCATCGGGCGTCGCGAACTGGCCGTTGGCGCAGAGGTGTGCGCCGCCGTACTGGATGGCGTCGTGCGTCTTGCTCAAGTTCTGGATGCCGTCGTAGATGGGAACGATTTTCGCGATTTCCTCGCGCATGGCCTGACCGGTCTCGCACTTCAGCAACGGCGCGCGTTCGGGATACGTCTTGGCCGCGAGGTCGCGCAGGATTTTCCATTCGGCGCGCGCTTCGCCGACCTGCCGGGGAATCTCCGGACTGAACGCCACGCGCCGCTCGGTGGTCGTTTCAATGCCGCCGTCGTCCTGTTCGTAACGGGTTTTGGCGGGCAGCAGGATGACTTCCTCCTTCGCCTCGATGAACACCTGGTCTGTGAGGATGATGTCCTGATGCACGCGCAAGGGGACGTTGGCCATGGCGCGCGTGACGTAATCGGGCTCGGGCAAGGTGCGGAGGAAATTGCCGCCCAGACAATACAGCACATCAAGCTGGCCGCGCGCACAGGCTTCGACCATCTCGGTGGCGGTGAGGCCGAACCAGTCGGGGATGGGGAAGCCGTATTCCTGCGACAGTTTCTTGGCGGTCTCGGCGTTGATGGGTTTGCCGCCGGGGAAGACGCTGGCGTAGGCGCCCATTTCCGCGCCGCCTTGCACGCTGGAATGGCCGCGGATGGGCATCAAGCCGTTCTTGTCGCGCCCCACGTAGCCACGCGCCAGGCCGAGGTTGAGAATCATCGAGACGCCATCGCCGCCGTAGGCGTGTTGCGTGATGCCCATGCTCCAGACGAGCACGGCGTTCTTCGAGTCGCGGATCAACTCGGCGAATTCCTGCATGTCGGCGCGCTTGAGGCCCGACTGTTTTTCGAGCACCGGCCAGTCGAGGCTTTCGACCCTGGCCTTGAGCTGGTCGAAATCAACCGTGTGTTGCGCGATGAATTCCTGGTTCAACCAGTTGTTCGCGATGAGAATCTTGAGCACGCCGTAGAGGAAGGCGATGTCGCCGCCCTGCGACACCGGAAACCAATAATCGGCGATGTCCGTGCCGAACAACGCGCTGGAGGCGGTGGAAGGCACCCAGTAACGCTCCATGCCCGGCTCGCGGTAGGGGTTCACCATGGCGACCTTGGTGCCGAGCAGCTTGGCCTCGTGCAGATACTTGGTGGTCACCGGTTGGTCGTTGGCGGGGTTGGCGCCGAAGAAGACAATCAAATCGGTGCCATACCAATCCGTGTAACTGCACGTGGTGGCGGCCACGCCGAGCGCGTATTTCATTGCGCCGGTGGAAGGCGAATGGCAGAGACGCGCGGCGTTATCAACGTTGTTGGTGCCGAGGAAACGCGCCGCCTTCTGCGCCATGTAATAGACCTCGTTGGTCACCCCACGCGAGGTGACGAAGAACGCGAAGCGTTTTGGATCCGCGTTGCGCAGGCGCCGGGCGATGCGTTCGAGCGCGTCGTCCCAGGTGATGCGGCGGAAGCCCTTGGCGCCGCGTTCGCGGACCATGGGGCAGGGGAGCCGGCCCAGTTCGCGCAGTTGGGCGTTGTCCAAGCGCTGGAGTTGGGAGATGTCATCGAGCAGCGAGACGTCCAGCGCCGGCATGGTATTGAGGCGCAGCAGATTCAGGCGCGTCATGCACAGGTGCACGCCGCTGATCGTCCAATCGTGCAACCCGCCCACGCCGAGGGCGCAGCCGTCGCACACCCCGCGCGTCAACACCTTCCACGCGTACGGGAGGTTGTCCCGGTTCTTCCAGACGATCTTGAACATGTCACGGAAATGCTTGGGCTTGGTCTGCCCCAGCCCAAACGGGATGAGCGATTTGAGTTTCTCCGGCCAGGCTTTGGTGATGCGACGAGACATGGTTAGAGAGGAAATCCGAAATTCGAAACTCGAAATCCGAAGCAAGAGGGACGGAATCGTGCGGGCCGGAGGCTTGGAGCCGGCCGCAGCGGTTCAAGATGATTGCAAACGGATGACATGGGCGGGGTTATAGCAATGCCTTGGCGCGCAGGCACGATTTTTTCGAGATGAGGCAGATGTGGATTTACATGGATTTAGGTGGACCATTGTGGAGTTCAAGATTCGGAGTTCAGGGTTCAAAGTTCAATGTTCCGGTCCGTGTGTGTCGACTGAGTTGGAATTTTTTTATTTTTTCTCATAGGTGAGCAGAGGTGAGACGAAGTGGGATGAGCCGGGAGGGCGTCGTGATGCGTGATACGTGATGCGTGTGGGGACAGACGCGCAAGAATGGATTTGTCTGCCGTGGTTGCAGATGGAGTTGGGCGTCGCTCCGAAAAAGATTTCAGCCAATGCGGAAGAGAGTGGAACAAGGCGGAAGGAAGTGGAAGATGCCGTAAAGATTTCGGCAACTGTAAGTTCCAACTCCCCGGGGAGCAATGCTGGGGGACACAAGGGCGCGCGGGACACGTGGGCGCGAGGGGGCGCGGACGGAAGGCGGCGGGCCGGTCCGTTTTGGACGGTGGCGCTCCCTGGCGCATAACTACTGGGCACAAGTTATCACTGAGTGCCTGGATGTCAAGGGGATTTGGGATCAACTGAATCGCTTGCGTTTGAAAGACAAGTGCTTTAGGACAAAGATCAATGAGAAGGATGAGGGCCACACCCTATTCGTTCGAGTGTCCGGAAGAGTTTATGGCCAAGCGAAACGGCGCGAATGCTTAACGCTGCAGCGGCTGGTCAGTCGGATGGTTCGGTTAATTCATCAGCGCCTCTCGGCCGCTGAGTTCTTGGACCAATTGCACCTATTCTATGAGGCGTCTCGAAGAAATCACCACCGGGTTGGAGGAGATGCGCTCGCGAGGAAATTCGCGTTCATGCGTGGATCCCGACAACGACTGGTGCCTGACATTCGAGGCGCGAGATTCAACCACGAAAGGTGCCCCATTTTGGCTCCAAGTTCAGGCTGGCACACTGAACATGCAGTATTTGGATGAGGATGATCCGACCAGTCGATTGAGTGAGGAGGTGTCGGGCTTTCCCCAAGACTTCAAGCTGCTTTCGTGGGAGCCGGTCCTTTATGCGACGTTCGAGATACCCAAGGAATTCTCGTCAGGATTGGCGCCGTTGATTGATTGCATATTGCGTGAGTATTTTGCACTCGAACCCGAGTACGAGTTGTCTTACCACATTGAGTACCATGCGTAAGCGCAGTGGAGCGGAGGAGCTGGCGCACAGTCACTGAGCATCGCGCGTGAGGATTTCTAGCCTGTTCGGTCAGAATAGGGACGGTGAACATCAAATGGAAAAGGTCAGTTTGTGATCGCTGCATTACTTAAACAGAGAGTCGGTTCTGATGGTTCAGATGCCCGGATGGCCGAGGGCGCATTTCTCGTTGCCGCCTGTGTGTTTCCCGCGGTCATCGTCTTCTGGCTTCTGACGATGCAGCTTACGACATGGCAGTGGGTCATCAGCATGGTAGTGACTGCCTCACTCGGCTTTCAGCTTCTGGTATTGAGTTTTCTCAGCCGTATCCTTCGTCGGAATTGATGAAAGTTTCCTCTGCAAATTGTGCAAAATCGGCAAACTATTTGTTTGCCGATTTTGCGTCGAATCTGCCCGCTTCCGCCCGCTTCTGCCCGGTAATGCCCGATCCGGCCGCTATTTTTTCTTCGGGCCGCGGCCGGTGAAGGTGAGTTCGGCGATGCCGGATTTGTCGAGTTCGCCGAGGCCGACTTTGACCATTTTGCTGTACTGCTTGAAGGTGGCCGTGGCCAGGGGAAGGTCCATCTTCTTGTCCTTCGCCACGCTCAGCGCAATGCCGGAGTCCTTGGCGGCATGAGCCGCGGAAAAGAAGCAGGAATGGTCGCGGTTCATCATGTCTTCGCCGTCCGTGACCAGCACACGCGAGTTCGCGCCGGTCTGGGAAAAAACTTCCATGAGCATCTTCAGGTCCAGCCCCAGCGCCGAGCCCAGGCCCAGGCCCTCGGCGAGCCCGGCGGTGTTGATGTTCATGACCATGTTGACCAGCGCCTTGACGTTGGCGGCCTGGCCGGCCTTGCCGATGTGACGGAGCAGTTTGCCCTCATCGCTGAGTTTGATGAGAATGGGCTGCACCTTGTCGAACGTCGATTTCTCGCCGCCGCACATCAGGTACAACGTGCCCTGGCGCGCCTGCGTGATGCTGGAGGCCATGCACGCTTCGAGCGACGCCGCCTTGGCCTTCCGGGCGAGCTTCTCGACTTCGATATGCACCTTCGGCGTGATGGTGGCGCAATTGATGAACACGCGTCCCGCGGCGTTCATCAGCAGATTGTCCTTCTTATCCGAAAAGATGCGGCGCATGGCGTCGTCGTCGGTAACGACGGTGATGACGACGTCGGACAGAGCGGTGACGCGACTGAGCTTGGTGGCGGCTTCGCAGCCGAGTTCGCGGGCGAGGTCCACGGCGGCCTGGGCGCGCACGTCATAGACGGCGCTGACGGTGTAACCGCATTCCTTGAGACGGCGGGCCATGTTGGCGCCCATGCGACCGACCCCGACGAATCCGATTTTTTCTGCCATAAAATGATGCGTTTGGATGAGACTGGTTAACAGTGTTGACGCGGGGGACTTTAGCGAAAGGCCCGTGGCAGGCTAGAATTTTTTGCGACGAAAGGCGGCGGGGGCGTCGCCCCCAGCTATTATTCCAGATTTGACTCGGCCAGGCGGTAGATGCGGCGGGACTGGCCGGAAGCAGTGGTGTCCGTGATGGTGGTCACGTTCCGGTAGGTGCCGAGGTTCATCCAGGATTGAAAGTCGCTTGTGGCTTCGAGGGTGTAGTCCTGGTCGGCCAGCAGATCCACTGGGAGGATGATCTGTCCGTTTAGCTGGGGTTGCGGCTGGTGGATGAAAGGAGCGAGGCGATGAACCGAAAGGTTCGGGCGAGCGATGTTGCGGCTGCCGGTCTGGTCGCCGCCGAAATAGTAATGCCGCTGGCCGCGGTGCATGGCGAAGATACGAAAGGGATGGAATTGAAGATTCAATGAACGCGCGCTGGCGGTGGTGGGATCCACCACGGCGAAGTAGCTGAGGGTGCTGGCGCCCACACCGTAGAAGTCGCCGCACATGAGCAGGTGGTTGCCGGCCAGTTCCAACACGCGCTGGCTCGAACCGGCCATGGGATTCCAGCTCGAGGCGAGGCCAGTGGATTTGCTGAGGACGGCGAGATTTGGCCGGGACGCGCCGCCGATGGTGTTGAACACGCCACCTGCGTAAACGGTGACATCACCGAGCGCCAGGCTCAAGACATAGCTGTCGGGGTTGGGATTCCACGAGGTTGCCAGGCCGGTGGTGGTGTCCACCGCGCCGAGACAATTGCGGGACTGGCCGCCGAGCAGCGTGAAGTTGCCGCCGACATAAAGCGTGTTGCCATCCAACGCCAGCGCATAGACGTCGCCCAGCGGGTCGGGAAACCACGGGACGACGCTGTTGTCGGTCAGATCGCATTTCAGGAGGTTGATGTGTCCGAGGTTGTAACTGAAACGGCCGCCGGCGTACAAGTAATCGCCGGACACAAGCAGTTGGTTGACGATGGCGGGTGAGGGGAAGTTGGGATTCAGCGGGGTGGCGGCACCGGTGTTGGAGTCGAGGCCGGCGAGCAGAACGCGCGAGGCGCCGCCAATGTTGTAGAATTCGCCGCCGGCGTAGATGTTATTGTTGTGGCGGGCCAGGGCCCAGACCGATCCATCGGCGTTGGGGTTCCAAGTGGTCGCTTCGCCGGTGGTAAGATCGAAGGATGCGATATACTTGCGCTCCAGCGCGCCGACGGTGACCAGATAACCGCCGACGAAGAGGTTGGCGCCGTCGTACGCGACGACCTGCACGGGGAACGCGCCGCCGGCGGCGCGGGGGTTCCAGGTGGCGAGTTGGTTTTTGTCGGTGTCCACAGCGGCGAGATAATTGCGCGCCTGGCCGCCGAAGGTGGTGAATCTTCCGCCGACGTGAAGCATGGTGCCGTTGACGGCGAGGGAGGTGACGAAGGCGTTGCCAAAGTGAACGGGCGCGTAGTTTGCGCCGGTGTTGGAGGCGTCAGCCAGGTTCAGGACAGCCAGGCCGGCGGAGGCCACGCCGCCGACGGTGTCGAAAGCGCCGCCGACGTAGAGCTTGGAGCCGATGGTGGCGAGGGCGTTGACGCGGCTGTTGAAACCGTAAGTAAAAACGCCGGCATCGAAGGCGTTTATCGTTCCACCGGGCAGGTCAACGGCGGCAAGATTCTGACGCGTCTGTCCGCCGATGGCGGTGTATTCGCCGCCGACGAAGAGCGTGTTGCCCACGACGAGGAGCGCGTTGACGATGCCGCCAATATTGAGCGCGGGAAACGATTGGACCGCGCCGGTGGTGGCGTCGATGGCAGCGAGGCCACGTTGTTCCTGACCGCCGACGTTGACGAACGCGCCACCGACGTAAATCGTGTTTCCCGATTTGGCCAGGGCATAGACATAGAAATCCGGGGCTGGATTCCAGGCGGTGGTCTGTCCCGTGGTGAGGTCGATGGCGGCAAGGCTGCTGCGGGTGACGCCGCCGATGGAGCCGAAATTGCCGCCGACGTAGAGGGTGTTGCCGTCCTTGAGCATGGTGTAAATCTGGCCCGTGGGCAGCGGGTTGAAGGCGGTGTCAACGGTCTGGTCGGATTTCAGATGGGTCAATAGGTAACGGATGTTACCGACGTTCGGATTGGGTTCGTCATCGTCAAAAGAGTCGCCGCCAACGAACCAACCGCCGGTGCCGTCGGGCACGGCCGTGTAAACGATGGTGTTGAGTTTCGGCCAGTTGACGTCGGGAGACGTGCCGGCGCCGGGCAGGATGGCGCCTTTGCCCGTGTTGGGGCCGACGTTGGAAAAGTTGCCACCGACGTAAAGGGTGTTGTTGTATTCCAGCAAGGCGAGCACGGGGCCGTCGGTGACCCAGAAATCATCGCGTGGGACAGGGGAGGGAAGCGGGGCGGCGTGCAGTCCTGAGGCGAGCGTCCAAAGCAATGGGACCAGATGCATCATTGAACGGACACAAGAAGTCTTCATAACTCATGGAGGTGAGCCACGAACTTTTTTCGTGATACCGCTCAAAAGCCCGCGGCTTCGGTTGGTTCAGATTGGCTATTGCGCAACTTAACCTGTGTGGGATCCAGCGATATTAGAGCATGAATCGGGCGAAAAAGCAAGGTGGAAGGGGCGGCAAGAGAGTTCAAGGTTCGACCCGTAACAGCAGCCTTTTCTATTTTGGCTACGCGCCTTAGATTTTTCTGCATGGAATTTGTGACGGCGAATGGACAGCAGGTGGCGGCGCGGGTGCCGTGCAGCATCGAGGAATTTTTGGTGGCGCAGAAACTGTTGCCGCGGAGCGTGGTGGTGGAACACAACGGCGAGGCAGTGGCGCCGTCAGAGTTTGCACGGCGGCAGGTCAAGGCCGGGGACCGGCTGGAGATTGTGAAGATCGTCGCGGGCGGATGATTAATGCTTGTCGTCGCGCGCGAACCTTCCGTTATCATGGGGCGCGTTATGAAGTGGAAATTTGAAACGTGTTATCGGGTGTTTATCGCGGTCCTGGCGGCGATGTTGTTGTGGTCGTTGTGGGTGGGCGCGCAAACGAATACGAATGCGACGGCCGCGGCGGGGCAGACTAACGCGCCCGCAGCCGGGGTGACGCTGTTGCCGGAGATTGATCGGGCGTATGTGACGTTTGGGCTGGACCAGTATCCGTTGTTGAAGGATACGAAGTTTCTGGGGGTCGAGTTGTGGCAGTACCTGGCGTCGCTCATTTATATCTTCCTGGCGTTTTATGTTTCCAAGTTTCTCGATTACCTGACGCGGGTCTGGCTGAAGCGATGGACAGCGAAGACCAAGAGCGAGTTTGACGATCATCTGCTGGAGTTGCTGAACGGGCCGGTGAAGGTCGTTTCATTCGTCATCTTTTTGCACATCGGGTTGAGCGTGTTCGACTGGCCGGCGGTGGTGGAGTCGGTTCTCTCGAAAGCGCTCAAGGTCGTGGTGGCGCTGTCGTTGACGTACATGGTGATGAAGTTGGTGGACCTGGCGATGGGGTATTGGAAGCAGCGCGCCAAGGCGGAGGAGGACAAATCGTTTGACGAGCAATTGTATCCCATCATTCGCAAGAGCCTGAAGGTGTTCGTGGTGGTGGTGGCGGTCCTGGTGACGTCGTCGAATCTCGGCATCAACATCACGGGCGTGATTGCGTCACTGTCGATTGGCGGCCTGGCGCTGGGCCTGGCGGCGCAGGACACGCTGGCGAATTTGTTTGGCGCGGTGGCGGTGTTTCTGGACAAGCCGTTTCGCATCGGCGACCGCATTCAACTGGACGCCGTGGACGGTACGGTGGAGGCGATTGGATTGCGTAGCACGCGGGTGCGCAATCTGGACGGGCATTTGATCACGATCCCGAACAAGACGATGGGCAACGCGACGATTACGAATGTGACGAAGCGGCCAAACATCAAGACGGTGATGGACATTGGAGTGACTTATGACACATCGACGGAAAAGTTGAAACGGGCACTGGCGATATTGAACGAGGTTTACGGAAAGCATCCCAAGACGTTCGAGGTGTTGATCAGTTTCAACAAATTCGCGGATTTCGCGTTGAACATCCAGGTGGTGCACTGGTGGAACTCGACGGATTACAAGGAGTATCTCGCGGGGATGCAGGAGTTGAACCTGACGGTGAAGGAACGGTTCGACCGGGAAGGCATCGCGTTCGCGTTCCCGACGCAGACGTTGTATGTGAAGCAGGATTCGGAGTGGCGGATGAAGGGCGAGGCGATGCCGGCGTCCGCGTCGCGCCTCACTTGAAGAACAGCAACTTGATGCCGACGGCGATGAGGAAGCCGCCGAAGGCGCGCTTGAGGTCGTCGGCGTGGATGAGCTTGGTGAGCCAGGCGCCGATGAACCCGCCGATGATGGCGGTGGGGATGAGGGCGAAGCCGATCTTCCATTCCACGTTGCCCTGGGTGTGATGTTTCCAGGTGCCCATCATGGCGGTGGGGACGATGACCATGAGGCTGGTGCCGATGGCGGTTTTGATGTTCACGCCGAGGAAGAACATCATGGCGGGAACCATGACGACGCCGCCGCCCACGCCGAACATGCCGCTGGTCACGCCGCCCAACAACCCGATCAACGCCGCAATGAGATATTGCATGGGACGTTAATGACGCGGGCGGGCACGGACGACAACAGGATTCTTTTGGAATCATTGGATTTGCGATTTTTGATTTTCGATTTGCGATTGGGAAAACGGGTTTGTGTGGTCGCGGGGTTTGCATTCGGCGCTTCGGGTTATAACCACCCCTCACCCTCGGTCCCTCTCCCCGTTGAGGAGAGAGGGAAGCATCTGTTTTCACATCCTGAAGGACGAATTCCGTGATTCGCGCCGCGCGCTTTTAGCATTTCCAAGCGGGGCGAATGGTTGCATTTTGCGGCGCATGGGTTTGTTGGAAAATCCGGCGTTGAAGGCTTTGCTGGCCGAGGTGGGCGGCGGGATCGCGTTCTTGCAGGCGCGCATCCGCCCGGCGGGGAAAGGCTGGGAGTTGCGGCACGTGGAGGATGGCGAACGCGCGGAAGGAGAATTGCGCAGTGTGGCGGTGGCGGAATTGCGTGATCTGGCGCAAACGACGGCGGCGGGCGCGTTCCGGCCGCTGAAGTCGGCGCCGAACCTGCGAAGCGGCTGGCGGTGCATGATGCACAGCGAGGCGGAACTGGAGGGCGCGCTGCATCAGCTTTATCCAGGCGCGTTGGCGGACTGGTTCGCGGCGAAATCGGGCGCGCTGCCGGTGACGCACTATCGCGAGTTCACCAACCGGCAGACGGGGATGTATCGTATCACGCAAATGCTGGCAGATGGGCAGGTGGCGGCGGTGGCGCGGGCGCATTGCGGCGCGCGATTTTGCCTGAAACGGCGGTTGTGGACGGTGGACGGGCTGGAGGTGGATGAGGCGTCATCGAAGAGTATGGTTCCGTGTCTGGAACCGTGCCCGATGTTGTTGGAATTCGCGCGTCTGGCGATGCGCATGGAGCAGGAGGACAAAATGAACGTGGAACTGTCATCATCGGATCTGGAGACGATCAAGGGGGCCTTGGAAACCGCGCTGGCGCATCCGAATCCGCAATTACGCGAGGCGGATTTCAGCGCGCCGGATAATCCGCGGCGGGTGCAACTGGTGTTGGAGAAGCTGAGGGCGGTTGGCAGTGAGCGCGAGGAAGGGTGAAACTCGATCTTGGAATCGTGGGTTGTAT
>JBFMBT010000121.1:0-18226 GCA_040754875.1 Verrucomicrobiota bacterium
CCGTGCAGTTCCAGCGGCGCGACGCCGAGGCCGCCACCGAGGACATGGCGGCGCTGCTGGCCCGCGCGCAATCCCAGCTCGCCGGCCGCACGCTCTACGGCGGTTCGCTCCATTGCTGCAATGGCCGCGGCCAGCATCTCTTCGGCGCGCCCAGCCACGATGCCGCGATGATCCAGCAGCAACTCGGCCCGTTTGGCCTCACCGGCTTCTTCTGCAATGGCGAAATCGGCCCCGTCGGTGACAAGAATTTCCTCCATGGTTACACCGCGTCCCTCGCGCTGTTCGTGAAGAAATAAAATGAGCGAACCTGCCGCCACTCCCATCGTTGCTTCGCCCAGGGCGCGGCCCACGCCGCCTTCCGCGTCGCTGATTTATCGGCCCGCCTCGTATGTCGAACGGTTGAAGCCGGAGGAAATGTTCCCCGAAACCAGGCCGCTCGAAGTCGAACTCGGCAGCGGCGACGGCTCGTTCCTGGCGCAATACGCGCAGTTGCATCCCGAGCGCAATTTCATCGCCGTCGAGCGCCTCCTGGGCCGCCTGCGCAAGCTCGACCGCAAGGGCCGGCGGGCCGCCCTCGCGAACCTTCGCCTCCTGCGCATCGAAGCCTCCTACTTCACCGAATACCTGCTGCCGCCCGGCGGCGTGCAGGCCATCCATGTCTATTTTCCCGATCCCTGGCCCAAGCGCCGCCACCACAAGAACCGCCTCGTCAACACGCCGTTCACCGGCGCCGTCGCCCGCGCCCTGGCGCCGCAAGGCGTCATCTACCTGCGCACCGACAACGAAGAATATTTCGCGCAAATGACGGAAGTCTTCGCGCGCAACCAGGCGTTCGAACTGGTGGAAACCCCCGAGGAACTCAGCCGCGTCATCACCGACTTCGAACGCGACTTCAACGCCGAAGGCATCCCCACCCGCCGCGCCGCCTATCGCAAACGCGTCTGAATCACTGCCGGGACTCCGAACCAAAGGGGAATGACCCGGTCTGCGGATTCAGTGGTAGCCCGAGGAAAGCGGCTCCGCTAGCGTGCAAGCTATGAACCGCTCTCCTGGTTGTCTTCATCTTCTCGCGGGGCTTTTGATGGTGTGGTGCTCGCCGGAATTGCCGGCGCAAAACCTGAAGGCGGAGGCGCCGCCCAGAATCATCCGTCGCGATGACGTTGTCTATGGGCAGGTGCATGGCGCGGGTTTGCTGGCGGACATCGCGTATCCGGAGTCGCAGGCAGAATTACCGGCCATCATTTCGGTACACGGCGGACGCTGGCGCGGCGGACACAAGCGCGACAGTTCCACCATCAAGGTGGACCAATGGGCGGGCTTCGGTTTCTTTGCGATGTCGATTGATTACCGGCTGGTGGGGGCATCGCCCGTGCCGGCGTGTTACCAGGATTTCCAATGCGCCATCCGCTACGTCCACGCGCACGCGAAGCAATACAACATCGACACGAACCGGATTTATTTGATCGGGCAATCGGCGGGCGGGCATCTGGTGTCGCTGGCGGCGACCATCGGCGACGGCCCGTGGCCGCGCACCGGCGGCTGGGAAAAGGCGGGCAACGATTTCCGCGCCGCCATCAGCGTGGCGGCGTGCTACGAATTGCCGACGCTGAGCTGGGGCAACATCTGGACGCCCGCCGGACAGAATCCAGACGAGGCGCGCAAGTTCGCCTCCCCGGTGTATCACGTGAAAAAGGACATGAAGCCGCTGCTCATCCTGCATTCGGACAACGACAAGTCGGTGCCCATCGAGAACGCGCTACTGATGGTGGAGGCGTTGAAGAAAGCCGGCGCGGATTTCAAGTTCCACCGTTACCCCGAGATGGGGCACATGGGGATCAACGATGAGGTGATTGCGCGGACGCGGGAGTTTATGGAGAGAGTTAAATGAGTTAAATGGGTTCCTCGGCAAACTGGTTAAATCGTTAAATCGTTGAATCGTTGAATCGTTGAATCGGAAGGCGAGGCCGGTCGGGCACGTTTCAACGGTTAGCCGGGAATACGTGGGACAAACTGCCGCTTCCGCCCGCTTCCGCCCGATAACGGCACGATTGCCCACCCGGGCACTCCGCCGGGTCAGCTTGCGAAAATCTTGTCCATGCGACGGGAGATTTCCTTGAGCCGTTCGAGGGGGTCGATGTCCTTGGGGCGATACGCCGGTTCAGCGATGCCCCAACCTTCGTAGCCGATGTCATCCAACGCCTTCATGACGGCGGGCCAGTTGTTGTCGCCTTCGAGGTAATCGACTTCGAAGCCTTTGCGCGGGCCTTGTTCGGATTGCTGTTTGCGGCTGTATTCCTTGATGTGCAGCGTGGCGATGCGCTTGCCGAGGATGCGAATCCAATGCTCGGGCCAGCCGATGGAGATGACGTTGCCGATGTCGAAGTGCCAGGCGACGGCGGGGCTTTTGAATTCATCCACGTAACGCGCCGCTTCGAGCGGGCTGAGATGAAAGCCGTTCCAGACATTTTCGATGGCGATCTTCACACCCAGTTCCTCGGCCAGCGGCACGGCCTCGCGGATGGCGGCTTGCGAACGCGCATATGCGTCGGCGTAGGAGATTTGCGCGTTGACGATGCCGGGCACCAGGAGGATGGAGCGCGCACCGTAGAGTTTGGCCTCGCGCAAGGTGCTCTTGAGCGCCTCGACGGTGATGGCGCGCGTGCCGGGGTTGGGATCGGAAAGGGGTTTGACCCAATGAGTGCTGCAACAAACGCTGGGAATGGCCAGGCCGGTGGCGTCGCGCGCCTTCAGGATTTCCGTGGTGTCGCGGCCGGCCATCGGCTCGACGCCTTCGAAGCCGGCTTCCTTGAGCCACTGGAATTGTTCGAGGACGGTCTGCTTTTTGCCGAGGCTGGCGCCGAGCTTGTAGCCTTTCTTGAGGTTGCGTTTCGGTGCGGCGCTGAGGCGCGGCGCAGCGAGTGCCAGCGCGGTGGCGGTGAGGCTGTGTTGCAAAAACGTGCGGCGTGAGAGATGCGTGTTCATAAATTGAAAATCTTGTCCATGCGTTGGGAAATTTCGCGCAGGCGCGCGGCGGGTTCAACCTTGGCCGGGCGATACGCCGGCTCGGCGATGCCCCAGCCGCGGTAGCCGGTTTCATCGAGCGCCTTCATGATGGCGGGCCAGTCGTTGTCGCCTTCGAGGTATTCGACATCGAAGCCCTTGCGCTTGCCCTGCTCGTTCATTTTGGCGCGGCTGAACTCCTTGAGGTGGACCGTCTGGATGCGCCTGCCGAGGATGCGAATCCATTGCTCGGGCCAGCCCATCCACATGACGTTGCCGATGTCGAAGTGATACTTGACGGCCTTGCTCTGAAACTCATCAATGTAGCGCGCGGCCTCGAGCGGACTGAGTTGAAAATTGTTCCAGACGTTTTCGATGGACATGGCCACGCCGAGTTCCTCCGCGAGCGGAATGCATTGGCGGATGCCTTCCTGCGTCCATTTGTAGTTGTCCGCGTAAGAAGTCTGCGCGCTGACGCCGCCGGGGACGACGAGAATGGAGGGCGCGCCGTAACGTTTGGCGTCGCGCAACGCCTGCTGGATGCCCTCGACGCCCTTGGCGCGGGTAGCGGGGCTGGGATTGGCGAGCAGGCGCGAATGCGGGCCGCAGGCGACGCTCGGCACAGCGAGGCCGGTGGCTTCACAGGCGCGCAAGACTTCCTCCTGATCCATGTGGCTGCGCGGCTCCACGCCAGCGAAGCCGGCATCCTTGAGGAGCTGGAACTTTTCCTGGGTGGACAGGGAATTTTCCCCGGGGAACGTGGCCAGCATGTAACCCTTCTTGAAGCCGCGTTTGTTGGCGGCGAAGGCGGGTTGGGCCAAAGCGCCCAGCGCCAGAGCGCCGAGGAAATCGCGGCGGGTCACGGGGTTCATGGCGCTACGATACAGAAAGGGCCGCTGGGCTTAAAGAAAGTATTCAGTAATCAGTATTCAGTCTCCAAAACACAGAGCGCGGACATGGCTGTCCGCGCTCCGGTGAGCAAATATGTTCTGCGCAGTGGGCTCAAATGAACTGCGTGATGCCGGGCTTGGCAACGGGCGGGACGGGGATCTTGGTGTCCCACTGCAAATCCTTCGGGAAGGTATCTTCCTGCGAGTTGAGGGCCATTTCCCAGGTGATTTCCTTGCCGGTGTAAGCGGCCATGCGGCCCATGATGGCGGTGAGCGTCGTCTTGCAGAACCGGTCGCCGGTGTTGATCGGATTGCCCGCGCGGATGGAGGCGTACATCTCGTCGTGCTCGGTCTGGTAGCCGTTTTGAGCGGCGCCTTCGGGCGCGCGCCAGCGCCAGGGATTCTCGCCGAGAATGACATGGCGGCGGCCGCCGCTTTCGCCTTCATAGACGCCCTTGGAGCCGAAGATGGTGTCCGTGTTGGCATTGTGGCACTTGTCGAACTGGCGCGTGAACAAATAGCCTTTCGCGCCGCTCTCCCATTTGTATTCGACGCAGAAGTGGTCGTAGATGTGGCCGTACTCGATGCCTTCCTTGACCTGGCGTCCGCCGGTGCCGATGCACGAAGCAGGCGGCTCGTCCTTCATCGCCCACAGCAGCTTGTCCACGCTGTGCACGGCCTGCTCGACGATGTGATCGCCCGAGAGCCACGTGAAATAATACCAGCGGCGGATCATCCACTCGACGTCGGTGGTGGTGTTGCCGCGGTTCCATTTGGGATAACGATCCACCGAGCCGGTGTAATACGACGCGTAGATGGCGTTGATGTCGCCGATGGCGCCTTCGTGAATCTTCTTGTAAGCCTCGCGGTTGGCGTAGGTCCAGCGCCAGACAAAGCCGTCCACCATGGCGAGCTTCTTTTCCTTCGCCTTCTTGACGCTTTCCATGACGGAACGCAGGCCGGGGCCATCCACCGCCATGGGTTTCTCGCAGAAGATGTGTTTGCCGGCATCGACGGCAGCCTTGATGTGCAAGGGGCGGAAGCCCGGCGACGTGGTCAGCAGCACGACGTCCACGCCGCTGTCGATGACCTGCTGGAAGCCTCCCAAGCCGGTGAACTGGCGCGACTTGGGCACGTCGATCTTGTCGGGTGATTTTTCGAACTGCTTTTTCAACGTTTCGAGCGAGGCGTCGATCTTGTCCTGGAAGACGTCGCACACGGACCAGAGGACGACATTGCTGTCGGCGTTGAGGGCCTGGTTGGCGGCGCCGGTGCCGCGGCCGCCGCAGCCGATCCAGCCGATCTTAAGTTTGTCTCCGGCAGCGGCTTTGGCGAGGGAAGGGAAAGCGATGGCGGCGCCCGCGGCGGCTGCCGTGGACGATTTCAGGAAATCACGTCGGGTCTGATTGTCAGGATTCATAGTTTCGTCTGGATTAAAGACTCGAATTGTGGGTGCCGTATTCAGGAGCGTCAAGCGATGTTTCGAGTTTGTGATGCGTTGAAACGTTGAAACGTTAAATCGTTAAATCGGTTAATGCGGGAAGGGGAAAAGGGAGGAATGCGACGGATGGGACGGAGGGGGCAGCACAGCCCAGAGGAAGCAGGCCGGCGAGGTCAGGATATCATGTTTTTGCCTTTTGCGGGACGGGGGCCGGACGCATCAGGCCGCGGGATTGGATGAGGGCGCCGAAAACGAAGAGCGCGAGGAACAGGAGCGCGGCGGCGAGGTCATCGAGCGGCAGGTTGTCGATGATGACGAGGGCGCCGAGGAGGGTGGACAGGGCGATGAGGGCGGCGTTGAAGACGGTGAGCATGAGGAAGATGCCGACGATGCCGCCGATGGCGAAGGCGACCCATGCATATTGCGGGTGATCCAAACCGGTCGCCAGCGCGTGAGCGACGTAGCCGCCGGCAAGGAAACCCGCGATGCCCACGACCAGGCGTTGCAGGAACACGGAGACGACGGCGCCAACAACCCCGATGCAAAGTGCCACAACCAACGCCGCCATTTCGGATTGTTCGCCAAACCATTCATCGGCCAGGAAGACGCCGGTGACGAAACCCACGCCGGCGACGAACACCCAGAAGAGGCGGCGGCCAAAGAGCAGGAGTGCTGCGCCGACGAGGATGTTGAACAGTGGCATCGGGGAAACGTAATGGAGAAACGGCGAATCGCAATGAACAGAGGTTTAACCACAGAGGCACGGAGACACAGAGGGGGGAGGCAGAAATGACATGGTTCCGGAGTTTTTCTCTGTGCCTCCGTGCCTCTGTGGTTTAGAAATAGCCCAGCAAATGAACCGTACGGAGGTCAAGGCTCGGAGAGGGAGACATGATGTCAACCTGGTCTTGCACCTGTAGGTTCGCATCGGAGGAGGACAAATCATGAATCAAGAAGACTTGCAGGTCCAACGCCAGCGTCTCAACGAACTGAGTGGAAAGGTTATCGGGCTTTGCATGGAAGTTCATCGTGAACTCGGCCCCGGCCTGCTGGAAACCGCCTACGAAGAGTGCCTCGCTTATGAATTATCGAAGAACGGGCTGCGGTTCGCGAAGCAGAAGGAGGTGCCCTTGCGATACAAGGACGTTGTGTTGAACTGCGGCTACCGGCTTGACTTCATCGTGGAAGATTCGCTGATTCTCGAAATCAAGGCGGTCACCGAACTCCAGCCCATCCACGATGCTCAACTGCTTACGTACCTTAAGCTCGAACAAAAACCACTTGGCTTGTTGATCAATTTCAACGTTCCCGTATTGAAGCAAGGAGTGAAACGCATTGCTCACGGCGATTTGTTCAAGGACGAAACAGGCGGCAAAAACTTCGCTTCGCGCATGATTCGACTTCTTTGCGCATCCGTTCCTTTGCTCTTCAAATAATCGCCCCCCTTCAAGCCCATTCTCAAGGCAACCGCTTTTCTAACCGGTTGCCATTGGGTTTTCCTCTGTGCCTCCGTGCATCCCCTACTCACTTCCCGGTTCATTTGCTGGGTGATTTCTTTAACCACTGAGACACAGAGGCACAGAGGAAAAAGTCTGAACTCTTTTTTCGCCGTTTTCCCCTCTGTGTCTCCGTGCCTCTGTGGTTAAATCCTTCCTCACCTATTTGCCGATGCAGAACTGGCTGAAGATGGAGTCGAGGAGGTCTTCGGTGCTGGTTTTGCCGACGATTTCGCCGACGGCGTTGACGGCGATGCGGAGGTCCATGGCGGCGAGTTCGAGGGTGAGGCCGTCGCGCAGCGCGCGGATGGTGGTTTCCGTGGCGGAGCGCGCACGTTGCAACGCGGCTTGATGGCGTGAGTTGATCATCACCTGCAACATCTCGGCGCGGATTTCGCCGGCCCACACGAGTTGCTTGATGGCGTCCTTCAAGGCTTCGAGTCCCTGGCCGCTCAGGCAGCAGATGTCCACGGCGGGTTCCTTGGTGGTGGCGAATTCCAGGCGCGACGGCAAATCCACTTTGTTGCGGACGAGGATGCGTTTTTTGCCGGCGAACTGGCGCAGGTAATTCTCGTCGGTGGCGTGCAACGGCTCCGACGCATCGAAGACGTGCAGAATCAATTCCGCCTGCGCGAGCGCCTGGTGGCTGCGGCGGACGCCCTCGGCTTCGATTTCGTCGCCGGTTTCGCGCAAGCCCGCAGTGTCCACGAACACGACGGGCAAGCCGCGGATGTTGGCGGTTTCCTCGATGGTGTCGCGCGTGGTGCCGGCGATGGCCGAGACGATGGCGCGGTCGTGCCCGAGCAACTGGTTGAGCAGGCTGGATTTGCCGGCGTTGGGGCGGCCGACGATGGCGGCGCGAATGCCGCGGCGCAACAAGCGGCCTTCGTTGGCGGTGCGCAGGAGTTCGTCCATGAAGGCGACGCCCTGTTGCAATTTGTCGATGAGCTGCTGGCGAGTGTCCGGCGCGATGTCTTCCTCGGGGAAGTCGATGTGGGCCTCGACGTGCGCGAGCACGCGCAGGAGGTCGTCGCGCAATTGATTGATGCGTTGCGAGAGTTTGCCGGCGAGTTGTTCGTGGGCGGCGGTGAGCGCGAGTTCGGTGCGCGCGTGGATGAGGTCGGCGATGGCCTCGGCCTGGGCGAGGTCGAGGCGGCCGTTGAGGAAGGCGCGTTTGGTGAATTCGCCGGGTTGCGCGAGGCGCGCGCCGTGTTCGAGCACGGTGTCGAGCACGAGCTTGGCGGCGAGCAGGCCGCCGTGGCAGGTGATTTCGACGACGTCCTCGCGCGTGAAGGTGCGCGGGGCGCGCAGGACGGCGAGCAGGACTTCATCCACCGTTTCGTCGCGGCGCACGATTTTGCCGTAATGAATCGTGTGGGTGGGCGCGGTGGTGGGTTTGAGGGAACTCCTGCCAACGGGCGCGAAGCATTGATCACCGATGGCCAGCGCTTGCGGGCCGGACAGGCGGATGACGGCGAGGCCGCCTTCGCCGAGGGGCGTGGCGATGGCGGCTATGGTGTCGTCGAGCATGGGGGCCAGTATCAGTAATCAGTGTTCAGTAATCGGATCGCGAAGGCAGGTGGCGCGCAACAAAGCGGCGCAGGACCGCCGCACTCCAGGACGCTTCGCGCTCGCCATGCGATACTCAATGGCGGCAGGCGCCTTTGGCGTTTTCGGCGTTGCGGCCTTGGAGCAACAGCAGGGCTTTTTCGTAGCTCTTGCGATGCAGGTAATGCAGCAAATCCGGGTCGGCGTCTTTGGGCAACTGGCGCGCCAGCTCTTCCAGACGGGCGAAGACCGGCAGGAGGTTCGGCTTGGGATTGGCGGTGCGCATCGATTTCACCTTCTGATCCAGATCGATGAGCGCGTCCAAAATGGCCTGTTCGGTTTCGTTCATAAGATATGCATAACGCAGAAGCCGGGGAAAACCAAGATGGGATGATGCGTGATGCGTGATGCGTTCAACCGGTACCGCGTTGGGGCGGAACGAGGCGCAAGGTTCGCGAAGAACCCACCGCCGGCCCCTCCCAAGAGGGGAGCGACGTTGGGTTGGCTGAGCCGAAGCGGTTGCATTCCAAGCGAGCGGATCTGCGTCAATACCAGCCCTTTTTCTCGATGAGGTAGTTGGCGAATTCGAGTTCGAGCGGTTCGTCGATGTTGAGGATCAGGCGGTCCACGACATACGCGCGCGTGTTGGCGGAGAAGATGAGTTTCTGTTCGGCCAGGCATTGACGCGTGAGGGCGTAGCACGCGCCGTTGCGGTAGTAAAGTGTGCCGAGAGACTGGCGTTGTTTCACGGCGGCGCCGGTCGCATCGAAAAACGTGAGGCGCTCGTTTTCGATTTTCAAAATCTTGTGCGGATGAAATTTCGTATCGACCTTGCTCACGGCGACAACCGAGTCCGCACGGCATTCGATGAGCAGTTTGATTGAGCCTTCGATGTCCTCGGCGCGACGGAACGGACAGGTCGGTTCGATGATGAGGACGATGTCGTAGCGCTCGCGGTAATGCGCCTCGGCGGCGTTGAGCGCGTGAATCATCGTCTCGACCGCGCCCGCGGAATCGGTGCTCAACTCCGGCGGGCGCAGGAACGGCGCGTCCAGTCCGTGGCGTTTGCCCTCTTCGGCGTAATCCGGCGAATCGGTGGAAATGATGGCGCGATCCACGCCGGGACATTCCTTGAGGGTGAGTCCGGCGCGCGCGATGAGCGACTTGCCGCCGAGCAACTGGAGGTTCTTGTTGGGAATGCCTTTGCTCCCGCTGCGCGCGGGCACCACGGCAAGGATGCGGCGGTTGGCGATCATGCTTCGAAAATCACGGCTTGGCCGGTTTGCGCGCTGGCGCGGCAGGCGTCCACGATTTGCAGCGTGTAAATGCCGTCCTGCACGCCGCAGGTGTAGGCCTTGGTTTCCCCGCGAATCAACGAAAGAAATTCCTGCGCCACGCCCATGAACATGTCGTTGCGGTCGCAGCCAAATTGCTCGACCTGCCAGCGCGCCGAGCCTTCGTGGCAGACCTTCACGGCGTTTTCCTCGTAGGAATAAACGAGCGTGCCGTCCTCGCCCACGGCGGTAATGGTGCGCTGATGCGGGCGGCCGATGAGGTCGAGGTGCAAATTCACGCGCATGCCGGAAGCGTAACTGACGAGGATGTCCACGTTGTCGTCGCTGTCGATTTCCAGACGCGAAATTTTGTCCACGTGCGCATAGACCTTGTTGGGCGCGCCGAGGAACCAGACCATCAGGTCGATGAAATGGCTTTCATCGAGCAATGCGCCGCCACCGAGTTCGCGCCGCGACATGAAGAATTCCTGGTAGCGCTCCCACGGATGCCAGTCCGCCAGGTGCGCGCTCATGACGAAGCGCAGGCTGCGCACGGGGCCGACTTCGGAGGCGCGCAGGCGCTTGCGGAAACTCTGCACCGGCGGCCACCAGCGATAAGTGTAGCCGAGCAGCACACGATCGGCGCAGCCTTCCAGGCGTTGGGCCTGTTTGGCGTCGAGGCTCAACGGTTTTTCGCAGAGCACCCATTTGCGCTGGCGGGCGAGCACCTGCAACACCTGGTCCACGTGATAAGACGGCGGTGAAGCGATGACGAAGCCATCGTATTCCGCGGCGTCGAGCGCCTTATCGAGCAGCGTGTAGCGGCCGGCCAGCGGGCCTTCTTTTTCGATTTCGTTGAGCCGGTCTTCGCGCGGATCGAACGCGCTGATCCAGCAATCCAACTGGCGCAGATTGCGCGCGTGCCGTTTGCCGGCGGAGCCGGAGCCGATGATGAGGATGTGAGGATTGCTCATTAGCGCAGAAGTTCGGCGATACGGACGTAATCATCCGCGTTGTCAAAATCGCATTGGATCAACATGGGATGCGGTTTGCGGCGCCATTCGTTGAGGTCGCCAGTCAGCAAATTCTCGCTCTTGGTAGGCCAGATTTCCATGCCCATTGCCCGGGCGATCGCGCCCAGGTCGCGCCCGCGCATGGTCAAGGGTTCGGTCGTCCACCCCTTGGCCTGCGCGCGCCCGCGCACGCTGCCGAAGTAGCCGTCGCGCATCACCAGCACGAGCAATTTCATTTTGTGCTCCACGGCAAGACTCAATTCGCTGAAGAACGCGCGGCTGCCGCCGTCGCCAATCCACAGCACGACCGGGCGATTTTCCGGGTTCAGGCACGCGCCGAGCGCGTAGCCGATGCCCAGCCCCATGAAGCGGCCGTTGGGCGTGCCGAGAATATCACGCTCGCTGCGCGCCCGCAGCAGGTGCTCGCCGATGACCGTGAAATTCCCCGTGTCCAGCACGTGAATCGCATCGGGCAACGCTTCCATCGCCAGGCGAAAGACGCGCGCGGGCGACCAGTCCCAGCAATTCAATGCGTCGTCCATGCCTTTGAACGCCGCGGCAATCTCCGCCTGCCCCCACGATTTATTCGCCAGCAACGCCAGCAATTCACCAATCGTCCGTTCGCTCAGGTACGTACGCGGCGCGCCAAACGTGTTCGGCGGAAACACCCAACCCATGCGCACCGTCGGAGAATCGATGGCGACGCAATTCGCATGGGGCGCGTCCGGCGAAAGCACTTCGCCCGGGCGCACACCGATGGCCACGACGAGGTCCGCGTGCGGCAACAACATTTTCTCCGGCGTGATGGGTTTGCCGTCGCCGGTGTAAATGCCGGCAGCAAACGGCGACGTTTCCGGTAATGCGCCTTTGGCCGCAACGGTGGTGAACACCGGCACGCGCAATTGTTGCAACGCACCGCGCCACCCCGCGCGCAAGGCCAGCGAGCCAACGATCACCACGGGTCGCTCCGCCGCGCGGATTTTCGCGCTGATGTGCGTTGCGTTGTCGGCGATCTCGGTCAAGGCGTCCGGCAGCGTGGGCGGGCCATCGGCCAGTTCCACATGCACCGGCCCCGGAAATTCCGCGCACGCCTGCGACCAGCATTGGTCGAGGAACGCGGGCGAATCCTCGAACGAACGGCAAGCCTTCAGAAATTCGCCGCCCACGCGCTGGTGATCGAGCCACTTGTGTTTGCGCGGTCCGGGCTTGCCCCGCGGATACGCCTCGGACGCCGACAAGTGTGCGTAACCTTCGTAGGCGTTGGACAGCAGGCCCGGCGCGAGATTCATGAAGCCCGGCCCTTTGATCGTCACCGCCAGCGACGGCTTGCCGCTCAACCGCGAAACCGCCCCGGCCATCAGCGCCGCCGTGGTTTCGTGGCCGGTCGTGATGAACTTCGTTCCGCCGCGCATCAACTCATCGACGAGTTGCAGGCTCGCGCCGCCGCCGGGGACGCCGAACGCCCATTGGCCGCCGCTGCGAACAAACGCCTGTGCGAATCCGTGCAGGTCCATGCTATGCCTTGAAAAAATCCGCGATGCGCTGCGCCGTGAACCGCAACACCACCGCCAGCGCGTCCGGGCTGAAACCGCCGATGTGCGGCGTGATGACGCAGCCGAGATGCTTTTGCGCGTATTGCCAGAGGCGCGTTTGCGTCACGTTCGGTTCGCCTTCCAGCACGTCGAACCCGAACGCGCCGATGCGCCCATCCTCGAGCGCCGCGAGCAACGCGTCTTCATCCACCACCGCGCCGCGCGCCGTGTTGATGAGAATCGTTCCTGGCCGCACCAGCGCAAGCTCCTTTGCGCCGATAAGACCACGCGTCTCATCGGTCAAATGCACGTGGATGGAAATGAAATCGGAGCGGCGCAGCAACTCCGGCAGTTCGACCCGCTGCAAATGCTCGGGCCATTCATGAAGGTAAGGATCGAAGCCGAGCGCCTGCATGTCGAACGCGTGCGCGTAGCGCGACATCCACTTGCCGATGCGCCCGCAGCCCACCAGACCGAGCGTCTTGCCCTTGAGCATCACGCCCGGAAACAGCTCACGATTCCAATGCCCCTGCTCGACGTGGTGAATCGCCGGACGCAACTTGCGCGCGCACGCCATGAGCAGCATCCAACTCAACTCGGCGGCGGGCGTGAGGTCGTTGATGACCTGTTGCTGGCCCTTGAGCGTGAGCAACGGAATGCCGCGCGTTTGCAGATACGCGCTGTCGATGTGGTCCGCGCCGGTTGTGGCGGTGATGACGAGCTTCAAGTTTGGCGCGCCTTCGAGCAACGCGCGCGTGAGCGGCACCTTCATCGACGCATCAACAAACACCTCCGCGTCGCGCAACGCCGCGCCGACGCTCTCCGGCGTGGCAGCCGCGCATTCGACCTGGAACGCATCGCCGAGCTGTCCCGCCACAATGTCCCGCCCGTGCTCCGGGCCCAGATAAACCACTTTGCGCATGAGTTGGCGGATTATGACTTGTGCCCGGCGGCGGGCAAAGCGAAATGGGTTTCAATCACGCGCTGCACCTGGTCGAGCGTGATCTTCGAGAGGCAGTCCATCACCTTCGATTTATCGCACAACGGCTCGCGTCCGAGGCAATGGCATTCACCCGCGATGACCTGATGAATCTTACCGTAGGGCCGCCAGCGGGCGACCTGCGAAGGGCCGAACAACGCCAGCGCGGGCGTGTTGACGGCGGCGGCCAGATGCATCGGCGCGGAATCCATGCCGAAGAAAAAGCGCGCCAGCCGCAACAGCGCCGCCAGCTCGCGCAGCGTCATGTCGCCCAGGCGCGTGGGGACTTTTGCCTTCGTCAATTTCAGGATGGCGCGCGCTTTCTCCAATTCGCGCGCATCGGGGCCGCAGGTGAACACCACCTGCCAGCCGTTGTCCGCCAGCCAGTCCACCAGCGCCGCCACGCGCTCATCGTGCCAGCATTTGAACAGCCAGCGCGACGTCGGATGCACCACCACCAGGCGCTGGCGGTCGATGCCCTGTCCCGCCAGCCACTTCGTCAGCACGGATTCTTCCTCGGGCGTGGGCGGAAATTGAAACTCTGGCTCATACGGCGGCAGCCCCATTTTTACGAGGAATTCGCGCTCGTGCTCGACGACGTGATGTTCCTTGTTCGGTTTGCCGCCGTAATTCGTATAGGCGTATGGTTTCAGAAAAAATCCCGCCGTCACCTGGATGGCCCAGCGATCCTTCGCGCCGCTGCCCAGCGCATACCACATCGCGCGGTCGCTCCAGGTGAAATCCACCACCAGGTCGTAGCCGGCGCGCATTACCTTGCGGAACAGCGCCAGCTCCTCGCGCAGACGCCGCCAGCCCGTCCCCTTCTTCGGCACTTCGAACACGTCCGCAATCCACGGCAGACCGCGCACCAGTTCACTTGTGCGCTGCGAAACAATCACATCCAGCTTCGCCTGCGGAAACTGCCGGTGCAACGCCAGCAACGCTGGCAGCACGCAGATGATGTCGCCGATGTGCTTGTTTTTGATGGCCAGAATGCGGCGCGGCGCCTCGGGCAGGCGTTTTGTTGGATTCGGGGAATTGCTCATCGCCGCAGCTAACCGTCGTTGACAGCCATCGCGCGTATCCTCTGTGCGCCACGCGCAGGTGGCAAATCCAAATTCGGCCTGGGGGGTGTGATGAGGGTTAAATGTGTTACATGGGTGAATTGGGTTAAATGAGGCAAGGCGGATCCTTGCTCGAACCAAGTTGCTTGGTCTGATGCGAGCGCTACAGTGGAGCGTCCAGGATTTCGAGGGTGAAGATGCGCCGGATACTGCACACTTGCCCACGCACGCGCGCTCGCGTAACACCATGTCATGCAATTCAACCAAGGTCCCCGGCGCATGCGCGAGTTGCTGGCCAAACCGGGCATCATTCGCAGCCTCGGCGCGCATGATGTTTTCACGGCGCTTATTGTCGAGCAGGCCGGTTTTGAGACGGTGTTCGTCGGCGGGTTCGGCACGAGCGCGTCGATGCTTGGGCTGCCGGATTTGAATTTTCTTACCATGACCGAGATGGCGGATGCGGTCCGGCGCATGGCGGCGCGCGTGTCCATTCCCGTCATTGCGGATGGTGACACGGGCCACGGGGACCTCATCAATGTGCAGCGCACGGTGGAAATGTTCGAAGCCGCCGGCGCGTCGGGCATCCTGCTTGAAGACCAGGTGATGCCGAAGCGCTGCGGGCATTTCGCGAACAAGCAGGTCATTCCCACGGACGAAATGGTGCTCAAGATCAAGGCCGCGGCCCGCGCGCGCTGCAATCCGGATTTTCTCATCTTCGCCCGCACGGATGCGCGCCAGATGAACGGGCTCGACGATGCCATCGACCGCGTGAACCGCTGTTGCGCGGCGGGCGCGGACATTGCATTCATCGAAGCGCCCCAGTCCGTCGCCGAGCTGGAGGAGATTCCGCGCCGGGTGAAATACCCGTTGTTCGTCAACATGCTGTCCGGCGGCGTCACGCCCATCCTGCCGGTAAGGGACCTGGAGCAACTCGGCTACAAAATCGTCGTCTGCCCCATCGAATCGCTGATGGTGTGCGCGCGGGCAATGCGCGATTTGTGCGCCGCATGGCAGACGACGGGCCGGGTGGATGAACTGGCGACCAAGGCGATGAGTTTCGCCGAGGTGAAGCAATTGCTGGGCGTGGATGAATTCTTGAAAGTGCGGGAGAAACTTTGATTGGAACCGAGCGTCTTCGCCAAAGGCCTGCTCGTCGGGTTTTCCATTGCCGCGCCGGTCGGCCCGATTGGGGTGTTGTGCATCCGCCGCACGCTGGCCGAGGGGCGCGTCTCGGGGTTTGTCACCGGATTGGGCGCGGCGACGGCGGACGCGTTGTATGGCGCGGTGGCGGGCTTTGGCCTGACGGTGATTTCGTCGTTTCTGCTGGGCCAGGAACAGTGGCTGCGCCTGGCGGGCGGCGTGTTTCTGGTCTGGCTCGGCGCGAAAACGTTTCTCGCGGTGCCCGCGGCGGAAGCGGCGCAAATCAAAGGCGCGACGCTGGCCGGCGCGTATGCTTCGACCGTCTTCCTTACGTTGACGAATCCCACGACCATCCTGTCGTTTGTGGCGGTGTTCGCGGGGTTCGGCTTGAGCGAGACAGCGACCAATTACGCGACGGCCGCGGTGTTTGTGCTCGGCGTGTTTCTCGGGTCGGCGTTGTGGTGGCTCATCCTGAGCGGCATCGTAGGCGCGTTTCGCGAGCGGTTTGGGCCGCGTCAGATGCGCTGGGTGAACCGGATTTCCGGCGCCATCATCATGGCTTTTGGCTTGCTTGCGCTGTTCGGTATGAAGAAATGAGCGACATGCGAATCCCCGCGCCGGTCCATGGACCAAGTTTCGGAACCTCGGAATTAATGACGCTTCCTTCCCCCTCACCCCGACCCTCTCCCTTGGGGAGAGGGAGCATCGAATGCAGCCGTGGTGAAAAACTTCGCCATACTGGTTCAGAGGCTCAATGTGCGAAGCCTTGCTGGAATTCTCCCCGCCGACTCGCGTTGATCCTTGCCGCGGTCTTCTTTTCACAACCCGCCATGAGCGCCACGTATGACCTTCTCATTCGCAACGGCCGCATTTACGACGGCAGCGGCAATGCGCCGATGACGGGCGATGTTGCCATCAACGGCGATAAAATCGCGGCCGTCGGTCGCCTCACCGATGCGCGCGGACGCCGGACGCTTGATGCCAAGGGGCTCGCCGTTTCGCCCGGCTTCATCAACATGCTGAGCTGGGCCACCGAATCGCTGCTGCACGATGGCCGTTCGCAGAGCGACATCCGCCAGGGCGTCACACTCGAAGTCATGGGCGAAGGCGAATCGATGGGGCCGCTAAACGACGCGATGAAGAAGGACATGGTGGAGTCGCAGGGCGACCTCAAGTTCAAGGTGGAATGGACGACGCTGGGCCAGTATCTGGAGCATCTCGAGCGCCGTGGCGTTTTGTGCAACGTGGCGTCATTCGTCGGCGCCACCACGGTGCGCATCCACGAACTCGGTTACGCCAACCGCCCGCCCACGCCTGCCGAACTTCAGCGCATGCAGGCGCTCGTGCGACAGGCGATGGAGGAAGGCGCGGTGGGCGTCGGCTCCTCGTTGATTTATGCGCCCGCATTTTACGCGAAGACCGATGAAATGATCGCCTTGTGCAAGGCCGCGTCGCCTTATGGCGGCTTGTATATTTCGCACCTGCGCAGCGAAGGGAACACGTTTCTCGAAGCCATTGACGAATTGCTCGCCATCGCGCGCGAGGCGGACATCGCGGCGGAGATTTATCATCTCAAGGCGGCGGGCCAGGCCAACTGGCCGAAGATGGACGCCGCGATCCGGAAGGTCGAGCAGGCGCGCGCTGCCGGTTTGCGCATCACGGCGGACATGTACACTTACACGGCGGGCGCCACGGGCCTCGACGCGGCGATGCCGCCCTGGGTGCAGGAAGGCGGTTACAACGCCTGGGCCGAACGCCTCAAGGATCCGCAAATCCGCGCGCGTGTGCTGCGCGAAATGGTCACGCCGACCACCGAATGGGAAAGCCTCTACCTCGCCGCCGGTTCGCCGGACAAGGTGATTCTTGTTGGTTTCAAAAACCCGACGCTCAAACCGCTCACCGGCAAAACGCTGGCAGACGTCGCGAAGCTGCGCGGCAAATCGCCAGAGGAAACGGCGATAGATCTGGTCATCGAGGATGGCAGCCGCGTGGGCACCGTTTATTTCCTGATGTCCGAGGACAACGTGCGCAAGCAAATCAAGCTGCCGTGGGTGAGTTTCGATTCCGACGCCGCGTCGCTCGCGCCCGAAGGCCCGTTTCTCAAGACCAATCCGCACCCGCGCGCCTATGGCAACTTCGCGCGACTGCTGGGCCGCTATGTGCGCGATGAACAATTGATCCCGCTCGAAGAAGCCATCCGCCGCCTGACGTCATTTCCGGCCGAGACGTTGAAGATCCGGCAACGCGGACGCCTCCAGGAAGGATATTTCGCCGACTTCGTCATCTTCGACCCCGCGAAGATCCAGGACCACGCGACGTTTGAGAAACCCCATCAGTATTCCACCGGCGTCAGGGATGTCTTCGTCAACGGCGTGCAAGTCCTCAGGAACGGCAAGCACACCGGCGCGAAGCCGGGTCGGGTGGTTCGCGGGCCGGGGTGGAAGGGGAAGGGTGTTCAGTAATCACCTCACATTGCGCTTTCTGCTTTGACATGGAACTTTCCATCATCCTTCATACGCACGCTGCAAGCCCGCAATATCCAGCTTCTTCATGTTTAACATTGCCTGGAATACGCGTTGCGACCTCGCGCTGGTGTGGTCGCGGACCCATTCGGTCAGCGCCTTGGGCACGATCTGCCACGACAGGCCGAACTTGTCCTTCAGCCATCCGCATTGTTGGGCCGACGGGTCGCCGCCTTCGGACAGCTTCGACCAGTAATAATCCACTTCCGCCTGGTCGTCGCACTCCACGATGAACGACACGGCTTCATTGAATTTGAAAATCGGGCCGCCGTTCAGCGCCATGAAAGACTGCCCGTCCAATTCAAAAACGACCGTCATGACCGAGCC
>JBFMBT010000122.1:0-18148 GCA_040754875.1 Verrucomicrobiota bacterium
TCATCCAGAATTTTGCGCGCCTGTTTTGAAGACGGCTGCCGCGGTTCTCATTTTGGCGAACACGCTACGTGTCGCGAACCACTTATCCTTTAAGGCTTTTCCTGATTTTCGATCAGAAAGCGCCCGCCATTTTGAAGACCCAATAGATGAAGGCCACTTCAAGTGTCACAAACACGGCAAAACAGGCAACCTCAACAATGACGTGCCCCAGTGATTTCATATTGGCTGTCATGCGTGAATAAATAGCACACCGCGTGCCAGATGTTCGGCATCAGGTTGTTGCGCGTGAAATGGTGGTGATGATCGCAACGGGAAACCACTGTCGCGAGCCGAGGAGGCGATGGTTTGGAGTCCCGCCTTCAGCCGTAACGATGCAATGAAGCAACCACGAATGGACACGAATTCACACGAATGACAGGCCAACGCGTGCTTTGGCCCAAAAAGCGGGGCGCTCACCATTTGGTGAATGGGTTGTCCGGCGATGAAGACCGCGAAGACGCCCGATTTTATTCGTGTTCATTCGTGTCCATTCGTGGTTGAACTGAATCGTTACGGCTTCAGGCGGTTGGGTGTCAGCACGAAGACACCTGAAAATTCTCCCGAGGTTTTGCTGGCCTGCCTGGCCGGCTGAAGCCGGGACTCCAAACCATTTTAGCCATTGTCTCACAGCAAGCTTCTTTTCGAGTCTTTTGGACTTGGGGCTTCTTTCGGATTTCGTCATTCGTCCTTTGGATTTTTCCTCGCTTGCCTTCCCGCGTGTTTCCAGTGCAATTCCGCCATGGCCTTGTCCTGCCGTTGTTGGGCTGAAGTCGATTTGACCGCGTTGCATGGCAATCTCGCCTGGATCCGGCATCAGGTCGGCCCCGGCGTGAAAATCATGACCGTCGTCAAGTCCGATGCCTACGGCCACGGCCTCAAACAAATCGCCGCCCTCCTCATGCAGAGCGGCACCGATGTTTTCGGCGTCGCCAACCTCACCGAGGCCCGCGCCATCCGCTCCGTCGGCCGCGGCTGGCCCGTCCTCATGCTCGGCGCCTGCCTGCCCGATGAAGTTGACACCGCCGTGCGCGACGACGTCATGGTCACCGTTTCGACACCCCACGAAGCGCGCCAATTCTCCGCCGCCGCCGTGCGCCTTGGCAAAGTCGCGCAACTTCACGTCAAGATCGACACCGGCATGGGCCGCCTCGGCGTCGCGCCCGAACAGGCCCTGCCGCTGCTCGTGGAAATCGAACGCCTGCCCGCCGTCCGCCTCGCCGGGCTCTACACACATTACTCATCCGTTGAAGACGATGCTGCGTATTCGCGCGCGCAACACCGGCGCTTCCGCCAGTTGCTCACCGCGTTGAAGGAAAAGCCCTTTGACTACGTGCACGCGAACAACAGCGGCGGGCTCTTGCACGAGCACGATTCGGTTTACAACACCGTGCGCCCCGGTTTGCTCGTGTATGGCGTGCTGCCCGCCGGCAAGCGGCGCATCACCTCCGCGCTGAAAGAAGTCATCCACCCCGCGCTCACGTGGAAATGCCGCGTCAGCCTCGTGAAGGACGTGCCCGCCGGCACGTCGCTCAGTTACGGGCGCACCTTCACCACCCCGCGCCGCATGAAGATTGCCACCCTCACCGCGGGCTATGGCGATGGCTACCTGCGCGCCGGCAGCAACCGCAGCCGCGTCCTCATCGGCGGCAAACTCTGCCCGATTGTCGGCCGCATCACCATGGACCAGATGCTCGCCGACGTCTCGCGCGTGCCGAAAGTGAAGCCCGGCGACGAAGTGGTGCTTATCGGCCGCCAGGGGAAAAGGCGGATCACCGCCAGCGACCTCGCCGCGTGGTTGGGGACGATTCCTTGGGAAGTGCTGACGTCCATCACGTACCGCGTACCGCGCCACTACAAAGGCGGCCACGCCGCCTGATACCCTCGCGACATGCGGGCAGCAGCCGCCGGAGCCACGAGGAATGGATCAGGGCTGAACCGTCCGACGCCTTCGCGAAGGCGTCGCAAACACCGCGACATCACACGACCGCTCCCCTGGCGGCGTTGAAGCGCCGTGAACGCCACGCTTCCGAATCGGGATTCGCTGCGGTGCGTTAGGCATCGTCATTCCTGGTCTCTGGCTTCTGCGAGCTCGATAAACGGCCGGCTAATCGGATTTGGCCCTCAAAATCTTGTCCATCGCCTTCCCCTTGGCCAATTCATCGACCAATTTGTCCAGATAACGTATTTCCCGCATCGTCGGCTCCTGAATGTCTTCCACCCGGACGCCGCAAACCACACCTTTGATTAAGGCTCGTGCCGGATTCAGCTTGGGCGCTTCCTTGAAGAAGGTTTCAAAGTCCTTCTGCTTTTTCAATTGCCCTTCCAACTCCCGCTGACTGTAGCCCGTCAGCCAGCAAATGACGGCATCAACTTCCGATTTCTTACGCCCCTTCTTTTCCGCCTTTGCGACATAGTAAGGATAGACACTCGCAAAGCTCGTCGTGAAAATTCGATGTTTTGTTGTCATGTGAGTCGAAAGACTGACTGGATTTGTCCCCTCGTCCTTCTCATAGCGTCTCAAGTTAAACGGTTCGCCGTTCCATTTCAAGCGCCACCCGGTTCCACACTTAAAAGGCTCGGAAGATCGCCTCACCCCTTGGCGTCCTTCGCCTCCGAGTTCCCTCGTCCGGATTTCGCCTCACCGTTCCTTTGCGGTATTGGTTTCACCCTTTCTGATTTGCGAATGTGTTTCGGATTTCGCCATTCGGATTTCGGATTTCATCCTCCCTCCTCCCTACAGCGCCATCAATAGCTTCCGTATCTCATTCACCCGCGCCTTCGCATCCTTCTTCGTCAAACGCGGGAATTTGCCCCCGACCATGATGTAGTCGTTGTGCCGCGTCAGCATCAGTTTGTCGTCCTTCGCTTCAATCACGCTGATGCCGCGTTCGCTGGCCATGAGCTTCAGCTCCGTCACGCGCAACAGCAGATCAACCGCCTCGGGCAACGGGCCGAAGCGGTCGCGCAATTCAGCGCGCAGCGCCTCCAGTCCGGGCTTGTCGGTCAGTTGCGCCAGCTTGCGATAAGCCGCCACGCGCTGCGCCGCCTCGGGTATGTATTTGAGCGGCAGCGACGCCAAAGCGCGTTTCACTTCAATGCGCGTCTCCACCTCGGCCGGCGCTATGTCATCGTCATCAATGAACGTGGCCACCTCGCGCGGAATCTCGATGTCCGGCGCCGCGGATTTCTTCCGCCGTTTCGCGGGCGCGCGCGCCGCCGTGTCTTCACCGGGATGAAACGCGATGAAATCCAGCCGCACCTGCACTTCGATGCGCGGCCTGACCTTTTCCCCCTTGAGCGCGCTCACGCTTTGCTTGAGCAACTGGCAATAAAGCTCGAAACCGACCGCGGTGATGTGGCCGCTTTGCTGCGGCCCCAGCAGGTTGCCCGCGCCGCGAATCTCCAGGTCGCGCATGGCGATTTTGAACCCGCTGCCCAGCGTCGAGTATTGCTTGATGGCCGTGATGCGCTTGCGCGCGTCGCTGAGCAGCGTGGCGTGGCGCGGCAACAGCAGATACGCGTAGGCCTGGTGCTTGTAACGGCCCACGCGCCCGCGCAATTGATACAGCTCGCTCAGGCCGAAACGGTCCGCGCGGTCGATGATGATGGTGTTTGCGTTCGGAATATCCAGGCCGCTCTCGATGATCGTCGTGGAAAGCAGCACATCGGCCTCGCCATTGACGAACCGGGTCATCACTTCCTCCAGGTCGTCGGCATCCATCTGGCCGTGGCCGACCACCACGCGCGCGTGCGGCAACAAATCGCGCAGCTTGAGCGCCATCAGGTCGATGGTGTTCACGCGGTTGTGCAGGAAGAACACCTGGCCGCCCCGGTTCAACTCGCGCTGGATGGCATCGCGGATGATGCGCTCGTCGTAATGCGTGACGATTGTCTCCACCGGCAGCCGGTCCTGCGGCGGCGTCTCGATCGTGCTCATGTCGCGCGCCCCGGTGAGCGCCAGATACAACGTGCGCGGGATGGGCGTCGCGCTCAGCGTCAGCACATCCACCAGCTTGCGCATCAGCTTGAACTTCTCTTTCTGCATCACGCCGAAGCGTTGTTCCTCATCGACGATGACCAGGCCCAGTTCCTTGAACGCGATGTCGCCCTGCACCAGCCGGTGCGTGCCGATGACGATGTCCACCGAGCCGGCGGCCAGGTCGGCGATCACCTTTTGCTGCTCGCGGCGCGAACGAAAGCGCGAGAGCAATTCCACGCGCACCGGATAATCGGCCATGCGCTCGCGAAACGTGTTGTAATGCTGTTGCGCCAGCACCGTCGTCGGCACCAGCACCGCCACCTGCCGCCCGCCCATGACCGCCTTGAACGCCGCGCGGATGGCCACCTCGGTCTTGCCGAAGCCGACGTCGCCGCAAATCAGCCGGTCCATCGGGCGCGGCGCTTCCATGTCCGCCTTGGCCGCGCGAATGGCGCGCATCTGGTCGGGCGTTTCCTCAAACAAAAACGAGCTTTCAAATTCAAGCTGCCACGTCGTGTCCGCCGCAAACGCGTGGCCGGACTGCGTCTCGCGCGCGGCCTGGACGGAGAGCAATTCCGCCGCCAGATCGCGTACGGCGCGCTCCGCCTGCTCCTTTGTCCTGGCCCAGCGCGTGCCCCCCAGCGTGTTCAACGCCGGCCGCGCCTTGCCCGCGCCCACGTATTTCCCCACCAGATGCGCCTGCGTCACCGGCACGTAAAGCTTCGGCGGCGCCTGCGCGGAGTCGGACGCCGCGTATTCAATCACCAGACATTCCTGGCCGCTGTCGGCGCTGGGCTCGCCTTTGCGGCCGGGATTGGACGTCAGCACCGACAGGCCGAGATAACGCCCGATGCCATGTTGCAAATGCACCACGTAATCCCCCGGCTCAAGGTCGGTGAAATTGATGTCCAGCATCGAGCGCGCCGCGATGGCGTGCGGCGATTTAAGCCGCCGCGCCCGCTGGACCTTGTAGCGGCCGAAGATCTCCGCATCGGTGACCACCACCAGCCGCGCCTCATCGCACAAGAAACCGCGCGTGAGCGAGCCAAGATCGAGCACAGGCGAAGTGGGTTCATCCGCGCGATTCGCCGCTGCGCCCGATGGAATTTCCCCAAACCCATACTCGCTCCAGATTTCCCCAAACCGCTGGCGCTCGCCGTCGTTGTTGCAAAAGACATGCACACCGTATCCCTGCCGGCACCACCGGTGCAGTTGCGCAAAAAACTCCCGCCGCTGCGCCTCCACCACCTGCGGATCCGGCGGCCGCTCCCCCACCGGCCGATACGCATCCAGACTCGTGAACGAAAGCCCTTCGCGTGGCGCGTTGATTTTCCCTCTCCCCTCAACGGGGAGAGGGACCAAGGGTGAGGGGTGGTCCACTCCCAACGTCCCGCCTCCCTCCAACGCGGCAACAACCTCACCCTCTCCTCGGGGAGAGGGCCGGGGTGAGGGGGAAGGGCGCGTCATCGAATCCGCGACTCCAGACCCTGATTCATCGGAAGCGTCCTCAACGCGCGGCGTATCCTGCAGCGTGCCCCCTGCAATACGCGGCGCATTGCTCTTCCCTCTCCCCTCAACGGGGAGAGGGACCAAGGGTGAGGGGTGGTCCAATCCCAACGCCCCGCCTCCCTCCAGCGCGGCAACAACCTCACCCTCTCCTCGCTCCTCGCTCAACGCCACCAGCGTCATCCCGCGCGCCGTGATCTGATGCTGAAATTCCTCCCACAACACAAAGAAGCGATCGTTCTCCGGCACTTGTTCGGCGTATTGCGCCGCGTGCTCCGTCAGCGCGCCCGGCTCGCTCAGCAGGAAAATCGTTTCGCTCGGCAGATAATCCAGCAGCGTGGCCAGCTCATTGGACACCGGGGCGCTGGAAGGATTGCGCAACAGGCCCAGCTCTCCTCCCGGCGGCAGGATCACCGAGTCCATCGACTCGCGCGACATCTGCGTGACCGGATCAAACGTGCGCAACGAATCCAGTTCATCGCCGAAAAATTCCAGCCGCACCGGCCATGGACTCGTGAGCGGATAGACGTCGATGATGCCGCCGCGCATCGCCATCTCGCCCTTCTGGTTCACCTGTACCTCCGATTCGTAACCGCAGTCTTCCAGCCACTCCACCAGGTCCAGCGGATTCAACTGGTCGCCGCGCCGGAGCGCGCGTGTGTGCGCCTTGAGCGTGTCCGGCGTGAAGGTGCGTTGCAGCAGCGCAACGACGTTGGCCACCACCAGCGGCGCGGCCGAACCGGGGCCGTGATTCGCCAGCGCCACCAGCGTGTCCAGCCGCTCGCTGATGACATCGGCGTGCGGCAGCTTCGCCTCGTGCGGCAGGATTTCCCACGCCGGATAGAACCACGGCGCGCGGGTGGAACACTCCTTGGCCCGCTGCCGCAGCACATGCCAGGTTTCCACATCCTGCTGGAACGCCTCCTGCGCCTTGAGCCCGCCCGTCACGACCACCACCGGCCGGGCGGGAAAATGCTCGCGCACAAGTGCCGCGAGGAATGCATGCGCGGAACCCGTGACTCCGGGACAAGACAATGCGCCGCCATCCTCCAGGCGCCGCAACAGGGACTGCACAGCGGGAGATTCCACCACGGCGGCAAACGCGTCCTTGCCCGCCGCCACTAAACGCTCTGACACAACGGGCAAAAGCTGGTCCCAGAACGCGCGCCCGTCAAGACGCCGTTCGCAGTCCCAGCAAGGGTAAGGTGGGTGGTTCGGAGCCCCGGTTTCGTCACAGACTTTCCGGCGAGACGCCGACGCCGATGATGCTGCAGGCTTGGACGACGTTGAGGCCCAGTCGCGTGGCTTCGGCGAGGACTTCCGGGGATTCCGTGCCCGGATTGAGCCACAACTCGTTGCAACCCTTGGCGGCAATGTCGGCCAGCACGTTCAACGTCACGGCCGGCGGAAGATAGACACTGACCATGTCCGGGCGGACCGGCAGGTCGAGGATGCTCTTGAACGCGGGCAGGCCTTCGATCTCGGCTTCCTTGGGATTGATGGCATAGACGACGTGCCCGTGATGACGATAGGCACGCACCGCCTTGTTTCCGTACTTGCTCCGGTCATTTGAAGCGCCAATGACGGCGACGGTTTTCATGCAACCAGTATCGGCGCGAAGGTAACAACCCGCAAGGAGTGATTCCTCAAAGAATGGCGCAACCCAGGAGAAGGCACAAAAGCTGCACACAAGAATCAATCAACCGCATGCTTGTCAGCAGAGTTCGCGTCCCCATTCGACTGCCTCCATTCGCTTGCGAGTTCCCCGTCTTCGTGCCTGCACTTTTCTCACCCCGCCGTCGAGTGCACGCGGTGGTACGATTCCAGCGCCGCGGCCGCGAGCAAGGAAAGCGATTCCACCGATTGCTGCAAAATCGGGTCGAACGGGATGATCTGCCCCGTCTTCGGGTCCTGCGCGTTGATCAATTGCAGCACGCCGATGACTTCGTCGCGCTGGTTGCGCAGCGGCACGGTCAGAAACGAAGCCGAACGATAGCCGGTCCGCCGGTCAAACTCGCGCGTGCCTTTGAAGTCAAAGCCCTCGGCGTGATAAGCATCGGGGATGTTCACCGACGCGCCGGTGAGCGCCACGTGACAGGCCACCTGGCTGTGATTCGGTTCCTTCGTTTGCGGATCATAGAGGCGCAACGGCGGAAATGGAATCGGCTTGCCGCTGGTGCCGCCCATGGAAATGTGCAGCGAATCATTGCGCAGCATCACGAACTTCAGCCCATCGTCTTCCGTGCGCAGATACAGCGTGCCGCCATCGGCGTGGCAGATGCTTTTGGCTTCGAGCAGAATCTTTTCCAGCAGACGGTTGAAATCCGGCTCGCGCATCAGCGTGATGCCGATGGGGATGACCACGTTCACCAACCGGTCCGAGTGCTCCATTTCCCGCTGCAGTTCCTTTAGGAACTGCGCCTCCTTCTCGCGCAGCCGCTTGTTTTCCAGGCAGGAATCGATGCGCGTCATGAGCAGCACCGGGTCAAACGGGCTGGGCAGATAATCCGCCGCGCCCATCTCGATGTAATGCGCCACGCTGTCGATTTCATCCAGGCCGGAAATCATGATGACGGGGATGTCCTGCGTGGTGGGCGCTTCCTTGATGGCCCGCAAGACCTCCTGCCCGCTCAAGCCCGGCATCATGCTGTCGAGCAGGACCAGGTCCACCGGTTCCTCGGTGATTTTCTGGAGCGCCTGTTCGCCGCCCGCCACGGTCAGCACGCGGTAGCCCTGCCGTTGCAGCCGTCCGGCCAGCCGCTCGCGGTTCAACTCGTTGTCATCGACCAGCAGCAACAGCCCTTCCTTGCCGGGCGAACCGTTCGTGCTGGCTGGTGCCGATTCCATGGTGAAGCAGGGTTGCTCTTTGCCGGGAATTGTCCGGTGCTATCCATGCCTTGAACGGCGCGAAAAAACAAGCTTATCCCTATAAAGAATGCTTGCGCACATTGCGCGGCGGTGAACCATAAGTCCATGCGAGGAGACACTGAACATCCGGACCGGCTCCGTCTTACATTGGCAAACTATCCGCGTGTCACCCCGGCCGAATTTGTGGCCGAGCGTCCGCCGGCTTGCAACACCGCCGTCATTGTCTGTCACGGCATGGGCCAGCAGGTGCCGTTCGAAACGTTGAATGACATCGCGCAGGCGCTCACCCAGGCGGATCGCGACGCGGGCAACCGACCGGACGCGGCGACTGTCAGGCTGTTGCCACAGGGCGAGAGCTATCTGCCGCGCGCGGAGTTGACGCTCAAGAAAAACTGTTCGGTCCACCTGTACGAAGTCTATTGGGCCCCCTTTACCGAGGGCGAGGTCCAAACGTCGGATGTGCTGGGTTTTTTGCTCCAAGCCGGGGGCCGCGGCCTGCTGGCGGCGCGTCACGGTTCGTTCCCGCGCTTCCTCTTTGATGACTGGCGAGACATGAAAGTGGGCGCGGCATCCGGGATGCTCCTGGCCATTGCGCTGCTTGTTGTCCTGTCGATGGTCGCGCACGTGATGGCTTTTGGATTGCTGGCCGTGCAGAAGTTGATCACGTTTTTGGGCATCGCCCCTTCCGCCATGAATGCGCCGGCAACCCTGCTCGTGGACCGGCTGTTCCTCAACTGGACATGGGTCGCCGCTGCGTTTGGAGCGGTGTTCATCGGAATTGCGGCCAGCGGCATTTTCTTCTCCGTGTGCCGACTGTGCGAACGCTGCAAATTCATCTTCATGCGCCTTGGGCTGGCCACGGCCCTGCTGCTGCTGATCGTTCCACTCGGATATGCCGATGCGGCGCTGTTGGGCTGGCACCAAAAGGTTCCGCCCGGTTACGCGCAGGCTCGGGACGCATGGAACGCGGCGTCCGGAGTGTTCTCCGCGCTGGTCGGCCAGCCATGGTGGGCACTGATGCTGCTTTGGGTGGGCCTGTTGTGGTATCTCAATTGCAAGATCGTCCAATACGTCGGCGATGTGGCGGCGTACATCTCCGCCCACAAATTGAGCCGCTTCCAGCAAATCCGCGAAAAGATTCAACGGACGGCGCTGACGGTGGCGAAAACCGTTTACGGGCAGAGGGAATACGATCAGGTGATCGTTGTCGGCCATTCGCTCGGCTCGGTCATTGCGTATGACATGCTCAACGCCCTGATTCGCGATGACATCGTCACCAACGACCAGCCTCCGAAATGGAATGCGTCTGCCCGCACCAGCGCCTTCATCACGTTCGGCTCGCCGCTCGACAAAATAGCGTTTCTCTTCCGCCAATATCTCAAGCAGGAAGGTCCCGGTGTGCGCGAAGGACTCGCGACAGCCGTCCAGCCGCTCACGGCGGATGCCTCGCTCTGGCCGAAGAAATGGATCAACATCCATTCGGACGCGGACATCATCAGCGGCGAATTGAACTACTACGACCTGGCCAAGGAAGGCGGCCCGCCACCCTATGTGGAAAATCACGCGGATCCGGATGCCAACCTCCCCTTGCTCGCCCACACGCAATATTGGAAGAACCGTGAGTTGCGCACACACCTTTACAACGCCATTTAGGATTTCCGCGCCACCAGGAATGAATTGAACATCACGTAGCGCGTGGAAAACAAGGTGGACCCGGATGCCAGCCTCCCGCTGATCGCGCACACGCACTACTGGAAAAACGGCGAGCTGCGTAAACACCTCTACGACGCGATTTGAACCGCGAAGCCAGAAATGAACTTGCGGCGGGCGGGCAATCGGCCAACATTTCCCCATGATTGCCGCCAAGTCCAAGCCGCGGGCCAAACGCGCCGCCAGCCGCCGCTGGACCTTTGCGGAACTGGAGGCTGAACTGCCGGAAACCACGCAGCCGGTCGAATTATGGGATGGGGAATTGATTATGTCGCCTGCGCCTTCGTATTTTCATCAAAAAATCGTCCTGCGATTTTACAAAGTGCTCGATAAATGGATCGCGGAACACCGCCTGGGCGAGGTCATCCTGGCGCCGTTGGACATGGTGCTTTCACCGCACCGTTCGACGCAGCCAGACCTGTTGTTTGTTTCCCACGAGCGCCGGGGCATCCTGCAAGACCGTGTTCGGGGCGCCGCCGACCTGGTTGCTGAAATCATCTCGCCGGAATCGCGCCGGCGCGACCGGATCGACAAGCGTGATCTCTACGAGCAGCACGGCGTGCGCGAATACTGGCTCATCGACCCCGAGGCGCAGACCGTGGAAGTGTTGTTCTTGGAAAAGTCGCAATACAAGCTGCTGGGCCGCTGGCGTCCCGGCGACAAGGCGCAATCCAAACTCCTCGCCGGTTTCACCGTGCCCGTGGGGGAATTGTTCCGGGAGGAGTGAGGTTGACTAAATCTTCCTGGCGACCAGAAAAGAATTGAACATCACGTAGCGCGTGGGCGTGAGGTTCAGCAGAAAATCGATGGGCTTCGCCACGTAACGGTCGCAGCACGACACCGATTCCACGCGGCAACCGGCGCGCGTGAGGAAGAATTCCATTTCCAGCGCGTTGGTGGCGATGATGGCGTCGTCGTCCGGCGTGAACGGCTCCTTCACGATGGGCTTCATGCGGTCGAAGCGCACGGTGTCCGGCGCTGCGCGCATCTGGCGGCGCTTTTCGCGCAGGCGCTTCCAGTTGCGCCATTTGTTGCCGAGGCCGCGCATGCGCGGATGATAATCGCGAAAGCCCAGCACGCGGAAGAAGTTGGGGCTCGACAGCACGATGCGCCCGCCCTGCTCCACCACGCGCGCCAGTTCCACGATGAACGCCTCCGGTTCCTCCACGTGCTCCAGCACATTCAACGCGCCCACCGAGGCGAAGTGCCCGTCCGGAAACGGCAGCCGTTTCCCGTCGTAAAGCTGGCAGCGGTCGCTGAACTTGCGCGCCCGCTCGATGTTCGGCTCGGAGACATCGACGCCATACGCCTCGAAGCCTGCCTGCGTCAACCGGCCAACGACCTGCCCCACGCCACAGCCCACATCCAACGCGCGCGCGCCAAGCCGTTCCGGCTTAAGCACATCCGCGTATTTAGCGTAAAATGCTGCATCCCAACTGCTTAGAAACTCGGCGTAGGCCTCGTTGTGACGGTAGGTTTCCTGATGGCTCATTTGCCAGAACCGGATTTCTTGGTTTCCGCCCGCTTCTGCCCGCTTCCGCCCGATATCGGCGCCTTGGCGGCGGCGGATTCGACCGGGGCCTTTTCCCGCCGCGCCACCAGCAGCCCGCTCAAGACCAACGCGACGCCCACCGCGAGCCAGGAGATTTTGCGCGCCATGCCTGGCAGCTCGAACCGGAACTCGACCGTGTATTCGCCCGCCTGCTTCAAGTAAACGCCGCGCATCAAATAATTGCAGCGCAGCAACTCGGCCGGTTCGCCGTTCACAGTGACTTTCCAATTCGGGTCATGTTTGTCGTTGAGCAACAACACCGCCGGCCCCGCCGCGTGCGCCTTCAGGCGGATCAACTTCGAGGAGTAACTCGCGAACTCGACAGGGTTCGTCGGCGCGCCGGGAGATGTTGCGGGCGCGGGAATCGATTCGGCGACCAGCACGGTTTTCGTGGCATCGAACTCCGCGCCCCCCAGTTCCAGCAATGCCTGTTCATCCGGCATGGTGCGCCAGTGGGAATACAATTGCGCGCGCGGCAGCGCGCCGGTGAACTCAATGATCGCGAACGGCCCGCCGGTGTTCGTTTCCACCTGGACCGGCCCCTCGGGGCCGCTGCTTTGCTTCAGGATGAACGGCGTGTGGACGCGAAAGCGCTTTTTCACCGGATCAAGTTGCTGGTTGAACAGATCGACGAAATTCACCACGCCCTGCGGGGATTGAAACGCCGTCAGGCCCAGCAGATATCGCGTGTTGGTGAGTTCCCACAGTCGCACCGGCGCGGCCTTCAACTGGTCGCGATACTTCACGTTCTCCGTGCGCTGGCGCGGCTCCTGCGCGATGTCCATCGACTGGATGTTGTTGTACGGGAACTGATGTTGCAGCCATTCGGAGTGGTAGAATTGTTGCAGCAGCGACAACTGCGGAAATCCCTGGAACGGCATCACGGCGACGCGATGTTCATACGCTTGCTGGCGGAGAATGTCCGTCACGGGATTGGCTGCGTAACGTTCCTGGTAATCGTAGTACTTGATCCACGGCTGGTTGGCGCGGCCCAGATCAATCACCAGCAACGCCACCACCATCAGGCCCGCGAACCGCGCCCGCTCTCCGGCCAGCGTGCCGCTCAGGATCAAGGTCACCACCAGCACCGACAGCGTCAAAAACAGGATGAACAAACCGACCTCGACCGAGCTGAACGCCGCGATCGCCTGCGCCGCTTCGAGGCTGAAACCGGTGTCCTGCAAATGGCGCAACAACTCCTTCTTCGACGATACATACAACAGCCACGCCAGAAAACTGCCGCCCACGAGGAACAGGTTTGCCACCGTCCATTTGCGGTCGAACCCGGCGACGGAACTCCACCATTGATTGATGGCGGCCGCGAACGATCCCACCTTGGCCGGCGCTTGCGCCAGGTAACGCCGCCACAAATCCTGCAACGCGTACGCGAACAAAATTCCGGTCGCCATGTGGAACGGCTGCATGAACTTGATGGGATTGCGGATGGTCGAGAAATACGGCAGTTGATAGAGCAACTGATAGAACGGCGCGTGGCGGCCAAACGCGAACAGCAACGAAAGCACCGCAACGCCCGCCCAGAACCATATCCAGCGTTTTTCCGTGGGCGAATAAGACGCGCTCGCGCCGCGAAATGATTGCAGCACCGCCCAGAACGCCAGCAACACCACCAGCACGCCGGCATATTCGCCCGAACCGGACGAGCGGAACGCCATGGTGTTGCCACGCAAGCCGGCCAGAGCCGACTCCGCCTTGGTTCGTTTGTCCGAATCGAAGCCGGCGGCGTCGTCTTCGAGGCGGTCGATGACTGGCGCGCCACCCACGCGGCCCCAATACTCGCCGCCGTTGGGCGTGTCCATGCGGTAACCGTAGAGTCCGGGGATGATGACACGCAGTGCCTCCATTTTCGGCAGGCTCCATTGCGTGGCAAAATCGTAGCGTTCCTCCTTGGTTTTTTTGTCCTGGGCGGTGCCGGCGATGCCGCTGATTTGCGTGCCAATCAATGTGCTCAACGTCTGCGCCGCGATGAAGCCTGCGAAGGCCGCGATGACCGCCACCTTGGCGATGCCCACCCCCCACGCGCGTCCGCCGGCCTGCATGGGTTTGCTGTCAAGGAACAGGAACAACGCGAACGCCGCGACGTACAGGCTGTAAATCGCGCCCATGTCGAACCCTTCCATCACGCACATACCCACGGCCAGGCCGGCGAGCGGGACGCGCAGCCATTCGGAACGTCCGCCCATCAACAACAGGCCCATGGCCAGGAACACCATGGCCTTGGCCAGCACCCACGTGGGCAGGCCCCAGCACGCGTTGGAGAACGAGTTCATGTTCAACATCGCCGCCAAGGCGCCCGCCAGGCACACGAACCCGTGAAAACCCAGTTGCCGGAAGAAGAACCAGGACGTGACGCCCAGCAGCAGCAGCGAAACCGGCACGATATATTTCGCAAACCCCACGGGCTTCAAAAACCACAACAGAAAACAGGTGAGGTTCGGCACGGCGGTGCCATGCCAGTTGCCGACCCAGTAGAGGTCGTTCCACATCCCGGCGAAGGCGCCGGGCAGGCGGCCGTATTCGGCCATGTTCTGGCCGAGCGGGCCGTCATTGGCGAAGAGCGCCTGGCTGGCTTGAAAACTCTTGCTGAAGAGCGCCACCAACACGATGGCCAGCACCGCCAATGCGGGCAGCAACGAGCGGCCTTGGGTTTCCGTTTCCGTGCGCATGAATTTACCTCACCGCCAGTGCGGCGGGACGCCCCGGCTCCTCGCTGTTCGTCGTGTGTTCAAGTGACCCGGACTGTCGCGCAAAGCATGGCCCGGAGTCAATCGCGGCGTGACCCGGCGCTCTGACGTCTATGCAATAGACACCACATGCCCGCGGGTTTGTATGAAACGAACAAATCCGGCCCCCTCCCCCGCGCGCAATAATTCTGCATTGCCTCGGTTTGCAACCGCCTTACTCTTGCCCCATGCAACACCCGTTCTCATCGCTGTTTCGCACCTTGATTATCGGCGCCGCCTTCATCGTCGGTACTACTCTCATCGCCCAGGACACGCCCAAGGCCAAGGCCGACACCCAGAAAGCCGCGCCCAAGAAGCGCGCACCAGATCCGGCGATGGCCCCGATTCAGGATGAACCGGGGCTGCCGCGCGTGCTGCTCATCGGCGACTCGATTTCCATCGGTTACACGCTGCCGGTGCGCGCGTTGCTCAAGGGCAAGGCGAATGTGCATCGTATTCCCACCAATGGCGGGCCCACCACGAACGGCCTCGCCCAGTTGAAGAAATGGATCGGCACGGGCAAATGGGACGTGATCCATTTCAACTGGGGCTTGCACGACATCGCGCAAGTCACGGAGAACGGGCCGCGCATTCCGATTGATGCCTACGAAAAGAACCTGCGCGAACTGGTCAAGCAACTCAAATCCACCGGCGCGAAATTAATCTGGTGCGCAACGACGCCCGTGCCCGAGGGCAATCTCACGCCCAAGCGCCTGGACAAGGACGTGCAGGCCTACAACGCCGTCGCCAAGAAAATCATGGCCGAGAACAAAATCGCCATCGACGATCTCTACGCGTTTGCCCTGCCGCAATTGAACAAGATTCAGCGCGAAGTGAATGTGCATTTCAGCACGGAAGGCTCGGCGGTGCTGGCGAAGCAGGTCGCGGCGAGCATTGAAGCGGCGTTGCCCAAACCAGCACCGGTGGTTCCACCGCGCAAGGGAAAATCGGAAACACTTCAGCTCTTCAACGGCAAAAACCTCGATGGCTGGGTCGGGCACGAGAAGCATTGGTCCGTGCAGGATGGTGTGATTGTCGGGAAGAACACTGAACCGGTGCCGGTGAGCACTTATTTGCTGACGAAGCGGACGTTCACGGACTTCCGGCTCGTCGCCACGGTAAAGCTCGTGCAATCGGAGATGCATTCGGGCATTTCCTTGTGGGGCCGCATCGCGCCGGAGCGGAACGATCCCTACACTTACGCGGGGCATCTGGTGATGTTCCCGTCGGGCTGGGGCTTTTGGGACCTGTATGGCCGCAACAGCATCTTGAAGGACGACGGCGCCGCCAAACGGGCGGGCAAGCAACACGACTGGAATCAACTGGAAATTCTGGCCCAGGGCAATCGCATCCGGCTGGTCGTGAACGGCACGCTGGTGGCGGACTGGCGCGACCCGGAGCCGGACCGCATCAAGGAAGGGCCGCTCGGGCTGCAATTGCACTCGAACAAGGTGCCGCAGGAAATCCACTTCAAAGACCTGGTGCTGACAACGTTTCCGGAAGACAGGTTGATTACGCTGAAGCACTGAGAGCCAGCGCGCGTCCCCTCAATCGCAAATCGCAAATCTCAAATCCCATGTTATCCCGTCGTTCCATGTTACGGACCACCGGCCTTGGTCTGGTGGGTGTCACGCTCGCCGACTGGCTGGCGTTGAATGAAGTTCAGGCGGCATCGGCGCCCGCGAAGCCCGCGCCGCCGTTGGAGCCGCTTAATCGCTTCCCGCGCATGGTGCAGGAATATTTTGTCCAGCGCGTGCGCGACGTGGAAGAGCGCGGGTTGGTCGCGAAGTTCTCGTTGAAGAACCGCTCGGATGCCGAGGCGTATGTGCGCTCCGTGCGCGAAAAGATTCAGCGCAGTTTCGGGCCGTGGCCGAAGAAGACGCCGTTGAATCCGCGCGTCACGCGCACCGTCGAGCGTGACGCCTACAAGATTGAAAACGTCATCTTCGAGAGCCGGCCGAATTTTCTGGTCACGGCGAACCTGTACATTCCCAAGGGGCGCAAGTTCCCGCTGCCGGGCGTGGTGGGCAGTTGCGGGCATTCGGCCAACGGCAAGGCGGCCGAGGCGTATCAATCCTTCGCGCAAGGGCTGGCGCGCATGGGTTACGTGGTGCTGATTTTCGACCCCATCGGCCAGGGCGAACGGTTGCAATATCTGGACGAAAATCTGAAGGCGCGCGTGGCCGGCGGCACGACTGAACATTTGCACGAGGGCAACCAGCAATTTCTCGTCGGCGAATTTTTCGGCTCCTGGCGCGCGTGGGACGGCATCCGCGCGCTCGATTACCTGCTGACGCGGCCCGAGGTGGACCCGAAGCAGGTGGGCGTCACCGGCAATTCCGGCGGCGGCACGATGACAACGTGGCTGTGCGGCGTCGAGCAACGCTGGACCATGGCGGCGCCGAGCTGTTTCGTGACGACGTTTCTCCACAACATGGAAAACGAGCTGCCCGCGGACACGGAGCAATGCCCGCCGCGCGCGCTGGCGCTCGGCCTGGACCACGATGATTTCCTGGCCGCGCTCGCGCCCAAGCCGGTCATCATCCTGGCGAAGGAAAGGGATTTCTTTGATGTGCGCGGCTCGGAGGAGGCGTTCGCGCGGCTGCGGCACCTTTATCGGTTGCTCGGCGCCGAGCAGAACATCGGATTTTTTGCCGGTCCGACGACGCATGGTTACACGCAGGAAAACCGCGAGGCGATGTATCGCTGGTTCAATCACGTCACGAAGATTTCCGATGCGCAAGCGGAGCCGGCGCTGACCATCGAGAAGGATGAGACGCTGTATTGCACGCCACATGGGCACGTGGCGGAGTTGAAGTCGCGCCCGTTGTTCACGTTCACGCGCGATATTTCGAAGGAGCTGGCGGCCAAGCGTGGGAAACCGGGCGCGAAGGCTTTGATGTCAGCCGTGCGCGAGTTGCTGAAAATTGAAACGACCGGCGACGCGCCGGATTACCGGATTCTGCGGACATTGCGCGGGCGCAATCATCCGGCGAAACAATTCAGCACCTACGCGGTGCAAACGGAGCCGGGCATCTTTGCGATTGTCTATCGCTTGGGCGACGAGGCGCTGGTGGCGCGTCCGCCGCGCGGTGCGTCGCGGGCCGTTCTCTATGTGTCGCATCAATCGAGCGACGCGGAGTTGCGCGAGGAACCGTTGGTTCGTGAATTGATGAAGGCGGAACCAGAGGCGGTGTTTTACACGTGCGACGTGCGGGGCATCGGCGAATCGCGGCCCGACACGTGCGGCACGAACACGTTTCTCAATCCGTATGGCAGCGACTATTTCTACGCGGTGCATTCCGTCATGCTCGACCATCCCTACGCCGGACAGAAGACACACGACGTGCTCCGCGTGCTGACGTGGTTGAAAGCCAGCGGCCACACCGACATTCACCTCGCCGCCAAAGGCTGGGGCGCGATTCCCGCCACGTTTGCGGCCCTGCTCAGCGGGGACGTAAAACAGGTGACTTTGAAAAATGCCCTGACGTCCTATTCGGATGTGGCGGAAGCGGAGCTGTACAAATGGCCGCTCTCATCCCTCGTCCCGGGTGTCCTGCACAAGTTCGACCTGCCCGATTGCTACCGCGCGCTGGAAGGGAAGAAACTGCGGATGATTGAACCGTGGGGGCCAATGGCGGGGTAAGGATCCCACACGCAGATTCAGAAAAAACACCGATTGGGGAACAAAAGCGCGAGCGCGTATCTCACATCTGTCAATGGGCGCCTTGCCGTGCAAGCCGGAGGCTTGCC